>NZ_JBIUYR010000003.1:0-75811 GCF_044744625.1 Streptomyces sp. NPDC087270 | reverse complement strand
CCCCGCGCCGCCCCCCCCCCCCCCCCCCGGCCGCGGCCGCGGCCGCCGCGGGGGGCCGGGGCGCGGGGGGGCGCGCGGGGGGGCGGGGCCCCGCCGCGAAGCCGCGGGTCAGGCGCCGATGTCGATGCCGGCGACCGCCTCGACCAAGCGGCGCATGTATTCGGGCCGAACGCGGTGATGCTCGCCGAGGGCGGACCAGGCCGGGTGCGCCAGGACCTGGTCCAGCGCGGTGGCGGCGTCGCACTGGTGGGGGCCGAGGAGTTCACGGGTCACGGCTGCCGCCACGACCGCCGTGGTCCGTCGCTCCGCGAGGTCGGTGAGCAGGCCGGGCAGGCCGCCGGCGGCGAGGCTCGCGCGGCAGGTGGCGAGCCAGTCCGCCGACCACCGGTGCCGCAGGGTGCGCGGGTCGCCGTCGGCGGTGCGGAAGGCGGGCGCCAGGGCGGCGCGGAGCCGGTCGGCCAACTCGGCCGGGTCACCCGCGAGATGGGGGTACTCGTCGGCGAAGTGCTGCCACTCGTGGGCGGGTGGCGGCAGCTCGTCGGTGATGTCGGGCCGCAACGGGTGCGCGACGTTGGCGGGGTCGGCCGCGATGAACACGGCGGCGAGGGTCTCGTAGTCGACGGTGCAGTGCTCGGCGAGGAGCACGGCGTCGTACAGGTCCTTGCCCTGGGGGTGCATGTCGTCGACGAGCCATACGAGCTTCCAGGCCAGGGAGAGTTCGGGCGTCGCCCCGAGCAGGCACGCGCCGCCGATCGTCACCTCCTCGGGCGGAACCGGCAGCGACTCGTTGAAGACGAAGTCGAGTTGGACGATGCCGCCGGGAGTCGTGCCGCTGGTCCAGGGCAGGACCAGCCGCCGGCCGGGGACCCGGTCGTAGGTCCAGATGTCCTCGCTCACCGCGTCGGAGGCGTGGAAGCGGATCGTGTGCGGCGCGGTGGTGGAGACGGCTCCGGACGGGGCGGTCCGGTCGGCGGCGCGATCGGGACCGTGGTCGGCCGCGTGTTCGGCCACGTCTTCGGCCGCGCGCGCGATGTCGTGCAGCATCGCGCCCGTGCGCTCCTCCTCGATCCGCCACCGCGCGGGCGTGACGACGAAGTCCAGGTCACCGGGCTCGCGCGCGGCCTCGCCGAACCACCGGGAGAGCAGCACGCTGCCGCGCAGCACGAGGTGGTCCCGCCAGGGCGAGCCGGCGATCGCGGCCAGCACGAGGTCCATCGCGGTGCGGCGGGCCGCCAGCCACGCCGCCCGGGCGGCCGGGTCGGCGAACTCCGGGTCGCTCGCCCGGTAGGCCCTGGTGTGCTGCTTGAGCGCCGGGTCGAAGACGGGCTGCTGGACCGCGTGCTCGTCGTCGACCAGGCGGAGGGTGAGCGGCAGGTCGAGCCGGTCGCGCGCGGCCTCGGTCGGGCGCCCGCGCGCCATCTCGGTCTCGCGTATGCCCAGGGACTCCCACGGGTCGGTCATCGCCGTGCCTCCCGGTCCCGCGCCGCCATGATCCATCCGTCGTCGATCGCGGCGTTGCTGTCGTAGACCACGAACTCCTCCTCCGTCTCGGCGATCTCCACCGACAGCTCCCGCACCGCGCGGGTGAGAGCCGCCAGCCGTGCCCGGGCGGTCGGCAGGCCGACACCGTGGCAGCGTTGGGTGACGAAGCGCTCCTGCCGGCCGGTGCCGCCGTGGGTGCGGCGCGCGTTCCACGACACGTGCGCGTCGTGGGCGACGGCGGCCGCGGTGAGCGCGTCGAGAGTGGCGGCGGCGCCCGGGCCGAGCGGGTCGAGCAGCACCTTCAGGTGGTGCTCGAAGTAGCGGCCGGCCTGGCGTCCCGGGTCGCCCGCGCCGCCGGGGCCGATCAGCAGCCGCGCCTGCGCGTCGGAGCGCGGCACCACCGGCTCCCACGGCGCGACCTCGATCTTCACCCGCACCGGCCGGAACCCTGCCCCGCGCAGTGCCTCCGACGCCCGGTGGCAGACGCGCAGTTGCTCCTCGTACGGGCCGCGGCCGCGCAGCGTGAGCATCGGCTGCGAGGGCGTACGGCCACGGGCCAGCACGATGTGCGTGAACTTCCACCCGCGCGCGGCCGACCACCGCTCCAGCCGGGCGGCCGAAGCGGGGTCGTCCGCGCCGCGCACGGTGAGGTGCGCCTCGAACCCGCCATCCGTCATGACCGCATGATTTCAAGCCGCCCCGCGCGGAGGGAAACGACTTTGCGGCCGGGCGGAACACCGGGGACAGCGCGGCGGCGCCGCCGGCCCCCGGGCCCCGCGGACGGGCTCACTCCTCGGTCGGTCCCAGGTCCGGCGTGTCGCGCAGGTCCACCACGTTTCGGAGCGCCGCGTGGAGTTCGAGCACCACGATCTCGTTGCGGCCCCGGCGCAGTGCCGTCCCGGGGACGTAGAGGCGGCGCTGCGGGCCGCGGGACCAGTAGCGGCCGAGCGCGAAACCGTTCACCCAGGCGCAGCCCTTGGTCCAGCCGTCCAGTTCGAGGTAGGTGTCGGCGGGCTCGGCCAGGTCGAACTCGCCGCGGTGGAAGGCCGGTCCGACGGCCGGGCCCGGACCGGCGTCCGCGAAGACCAGCCCGGTCAGGTCGTCCAGTGGCAGCGACCGGCTGGACCAGCCGGTGATCGGCGTGCCGTTGGCGGTGACGGGCCCGAGCAGGCCCTTGCGGTCGTGGACCGCCTGACCGTAGTTGACCCGGCCCTGGTTCTCGACCAGCAGCGACAGCTCGGCGCCGCCGTCGGGCACGGTGAACGCCAGGGAGTGCTCGTGGCTCTCGCGTTCCAGGACGCCGACCGGCTGGCCGTCGAGGAAGACCTGGGCGCGGTCGCGTACGGCCGGCACGTGCAGCAGGACCGGGCCTGCCGCATCCAACCGCGCCTGGTAGAGCACGAATCCGAGGCCGTCGCCCGCGCCGTGCCCGGCCGCCAGCTCCTCCATGGTCAGCGGGCGGTCGGCGGCGATCGCGGTGCCCAGGGCCGGCAGCCGGCTGAACAGCGGTGCGCGCTGGGGGAGTCGGACGCCGAGCTGGCTGAGCTTCTTGGAGGGCTCGGGCAAGGGCGCGTCGGGGACCGGCGCGTAGCGGGCGATGACCTCGCGGAAGGCCGCGTACTTCGGCGTCGGATCGCCGGCCTCGTCCAGCGGCGCGTCGTAGTCGTAGGAGGTGAGGGTCGGCCGGTAGGTGTGCTTGTCGTTGGCGCCGTTGGTGAAGCCGAAGTTGGTCCCGCCGTGGAACATGTACAGGTTGACGCTCGCGCCGGCCGCCAGCAGCCGGTCCAGGTCCGCGGCGGCGCTCTCCGCCGGCCTGGCGGCGTGCAGCCCGCCCCAGCGGTCGAACCAGCCGTTCCAGAACTCCGTGCACATCAGCGGCCCTTCGGGCTGGTGCGCGCGCAACCGGTCGAGGTTCTCCGCGACCCGGCTGCCGAAGTTCGCGGTCGCCAGCACCCCCGGCAGCGAGCCGCGGGCCAGGTCGCCCGGCTGGTCGCAGGTGAACAGCGGGACGTCCACGCCCTGTTCGCGCAGGATCTCCGCCAGCCGCAGCAGATACGGCTGGTCGTCGCCGTACGCGCCGAACTCGTTCTCCACCTGCACCGCGAGCACCGGCCCGCCCCGGCTGCCCAGATACGGCGCCACCCGCGGCATCAGCTCGGCGAGGAAGCGCTCGACCGCGCCGAGGAAGCGCGGGTCGGTGCTGCGCAGCCGGATGTCCGGGTCGGCCAGCAGCCAGGCCGGCAGCCCGCCGCCCTCCCACTCGCCGCAGATGTACGGGCCCGGGCGCAGCAGGACGTACAGGCCCTCGTCGCGGGCCAGTTCGAGGAAGCGCTCCAGGTCCAGGCCGCCGTCGGCCCGGAACTCGCCCGGCCGCGGCTCGTGGAGGTTCCACGGCACGTACGTGTCCACGGTGTTGAGGCCGAGCAGCCGGGCCTTGCGCAGGCGGTCCCGCCACTGGCCGGGATGCACGCGGAAGTAGTGCAGGGCCCCGGAGATGATGCGGAAGGGTTCGCCGTCGAGACGCAACCCTTCCCGGTCTATCCGCAGTACAGGCATGGGGTCCAGGTCCTCCGCCTTGGTGGTTCGAACATCGGTGCACGCATGATCGATGTTTGCGTAACCATCGACCTGGTGCGAGTCTGACCAGCGCGGAGTGCCGTGTCAAGGCTCCAGCCGGAGGGCGGGTGCGCGGCAGCCCAAGGGCGTGCGGCGGCACGGGTGTTGGCAGGCGCCGGCCCGGCCGCCGGCAGGCGCGCGTACGGCGCGGGCCGGGAGCCGGTACGGCGCGCGGGCCGGGAGCCGGTGGGGGCGCAACCGGGGTGCTGGACGGGGTCCGCTCAGCGCGCGCCGGCGGGCGGTGGCGCGGTGCTGGCGCGCGGGACCAGCCGGGTCGGCACCAGGTCGGTGCCGCGCGCCGCCTCGTCGTCGCGGATCTGCCGCAGCACCGTCGCCACGCAGCGGCGGCCGACCTCGGCGAAGTCCTGGTGGACCGTGGTCAGCGGCGGCATGTAGGACGCGGCCTCCGCGATGTCGTCGAAGCCGACGACGCTGACGTCCTCCGGCACCCGGCGGCCCGCCTCGTGCAGCGCCCGCAGCACGCCCAGCGCCATCTGGTCGTTGGCCACGAACACCGCGGTGCACTCCGGGTCCGCCGCCAGCCGCAGACCGGCCCGGTACCCCGACTCCGCCGACCAGTCGCCCCGCAGGACCTCCGGCTCGGCCCGGCCCGCCGCGCCCAGCACCGCGCGCCAGGCGCCGACGCGGCGCTCCGCCGCGAACGACTCCTCGGGCCCGGCCACATGCCACACCGTGGAGTGCCCGAGGTCGAGCAGATGCCGCACCGCGGCCTCGGCGCCGCCCGCCTGGTCGGTGTCGACCACGCTGTAGCGGTCGCCGGCGTTGGAGTCCACGACGACCACCTGCGCGTGGGGCGGCAGCGCCACGGTCGCCGAGTCCAGCAGGTGCACCTCCATGATGATCACGATGCCGTCGACCGCCAGCTCGCCCAGCCGGGTGAACGCCCCGCGCACCTCGTCCTGCGTCGGCACGGTCACCGGCAGCAGCGTGGTGGCGTAGCCCTCCTCGGCGGCCGACGTCGCGACCGCCTCCAGGGTGCGCATGTTGCCGGTGGTCGACATGTTGAACAGGATGACGCCCAGCGTGCGGAACTCACCGCGCTTGAGGGCGCGCGCCGCGCTGTTCGGCCGGTAGCCGAGCTCCTTCATGGCCGCGAGAACCTGCTGCCGGGTGGAGTCCACCACTCCCGGGAAGCCGTTGGAGACCCGGGAGACCGTCTGCGCCGACACCCCGGCGAGCTTCGCCACGTCGCCCATGGACGCGCCGCGCTTGCGCCGGGCCCCCTCCGCGGCCGGCTCGGTACGGGAGGCGGCCTTCGCCCGGGACTGATCGCGGGCGACGCGCTTGCCCCGCCCGGCCTTCGTGCTGTCGCTCACCGCGGTCGTACACCTCGCTGCCGCGGCCGCCGTGCGCGGGCGGCCGTGCTGGTCGTCGTCCTCGCGCGCCCGGCCCGGTCCGGCGAGCGGCCGGGGGCGGCGCTGTGTGATCGCGCAATCATACGGGCCACGCGCACGGACCCGCCGGGCATCGGCCGCCCGACGTGTCGGGCGCGAAGGGGGAGAGCGACGGGGCCGTGGAACCACCGGGCCCCGCCACTCGCCCCCCCCGCCGAATTCCTGCCGTCCACCGGATACCTGTCGAAGCGTCAGTTGACGCTGAAACCCTGCTGCTTGCCGTAGGAGACGGACTGGTCCTGCCACGCGTTCAGCCCGGAGGTCAGCGTGGTGGAGGAGACGTACGCCTTGCCGACGGTGTCGTTGAAGATCGAGTTCGCGTAGACCTGGTACGGCAGGTACGACCAGCCGGGCACCACGTCCTTGGCCGACTGCGAGAAGATCTTGTTGGCCTGCTGCCCGCCGAAGTACGGGAACTTCGTGTCGAGGAACGCCTGCGAGTCCAGGTCCGCGGTGGTCGCCGGGAACGCCCCGCCCTTGATCCGGGCCTGCACGCCGGCGCCCTGGTTCGCGTACTGCAGGAACGCGTACGCGAGGGCCTTCTTGCTGCTGGCCTTGGTGACGGCGAGGGAGCTGCCGCCGTTCTCGGCGCTGGCGTGCTGCCCGGCCTGCCACTGCGGCAGCGGCGCCGCCCGCCAGTCACCGGACGCCGAGGCCACCCCCGAGCTGAAGTTGGCGGGCATCCACGCGCCCGTCGCCAGCGTGGCGATGGTGCCGTCGGCCAGGCCCTTGTACCACTGGTCGCTCCAGCCGGAGACGGGCGACAGCAGGTGCTCGGAGACCAGCTGCTGCCACACCTTGGTGTAGGCCGCGGTGCCCGCGTCCGCGCCGAAGTCGACCGAGACCTTGGTGCCGTCGACCTTGTACGGCTTGCCGCCGGCCTGCCAGATCAGGCTGGTGGCCATGCCCGCGTCACCGGTGTCGCTGGTGATGTACGCCTTCGGGTCGGCCTTGTGGAGCTTGCGGGCGTCGTCGAGGTACTGGTCCCAGGTGGTGGGAACCGGCAGCTTGTACTTGTCGAAGACCTTCTTGTTGTAGAACAGCGCCATCGGGCCGGAGTCCATCGGCAGGCCGTAGACGCCGCCGTCGACGTTCACCGAGTTCCACGGGCCGGGGGAGTAGTCCTTGGCCAGGTCCTTGGCGCCGTACGCGCTCAGGTCGGTCACGGACTTGCCGAGCGCGAACTGGCTGAGCGCGTAGTACTCGATCTGCGCGACGTCGGGCACGCCCTTGCCCGCCTGGACGGCGTTCTGCAACGCGGTGTACTGGGTGTTGCCGGTGCCGGCGTTGACCAGTTTGACGTGCACCTTGGGGTACTTGGCCTGGAAGTCGGTGACCACCTGCTTGAGGGTGGGCTCCCAGGCCCACACCGTGATCGAGCCGCCCTTGGCCAGCGCGGACGTGACGGCGCCCGCGCCGGTGTCGCCGCTCTTCGACCCGGAGCCACCGGAGGAGCCGCATGCGGTGAGCCCCAGTGCGCCGGCGGCGAGGAGCGCGACCGCGGGTGCCCAGCGGCGAAGTGCTGTGTTCGTCATCTCTTTCACTCCGTTGTGCGTGATGTCCCGGAACAGGGAAGCGGGGGGGAGTCAGGGGGATACAGGGAGAGCGCTGCGGTCGTGGACAGCGCCGGCGGTCACTCCTTCACGCTTCCGGCGGCCAGCCCGGACTGCCAGTAGCGCTGGAGCAGCAGGAAGGCCGCGATGAGCGGGACGATGGTCAGCAACGACCCGGTGATGACCAGGTTGAAGACCGGCTGGCCGCCGGCCGTGGCCGCCTGCGCGTTCCAGGAGTTCAGGCCGATGGTCAGCGGATACCAGTCCGGGTTCTTGATCATGATCAGCGGCAGGAAGTAGTTGTTCCAGGTCGCGACCGTGGTGAAGAGCAGCACCGTGACGATGCCGGGAGCCAGCAGCGGCAGGCTGATCCGGAAGAAGGTGCGCAACTCGCCGGAGCCGTCCATCCGGGCGGCCTCCAGCAGCTCGTCGGGGATCGCCTCGGCGGCGAACACCCACATCAGATAGAGGCCGAAGGGCGAGATCAGCGACGGGATGATCACCGCCCAGGGGGTGTTGGTCAGCCCCATCTTGCTGAACATCAGGAACGTCGGCACCGCCAGCGCCGCGCTCGGCACCGCCACCGCGCCGATCACCACGGCGAAGACCGCCCGCCGGCCGGCGAAGTCGAACTTCGCCACCCCGTAGCCGCCGAGCACCGCCAGGAACGTCGCGCCGCCGGCCCCGAGCACCACGTACAGCAGGGTGTTGAGCAGCCACCGGACGAAGATGTGGTCGTTGTAGGTCAGCGTCTCCCTGATGTTGTCCCACAGCGCGAAGCGGCCGCTGAACCACAGGCCGAAGGAGTCGAGCAGCTTCGGCTGGGTCTTGCACGCGTTGATGACCAGCCAGGCCAGCGGCACCAGGGAGTACAGCACGACGATCGAGGTCAGCACGGTCAGCAGCACGCTGCGCCGCGGTCTGCCGGGGGTGTGGCGACGGGCGGAGCGGGACGTGCGCGGCAGCGGGCGGGTCCTGGTCCGGGGCGCGGGTCCGGTGCCCGCCGTGGCGGTGTCGGCGGCCATCGCTCACGCCTCCTTTCGCATGCCGCGCAGTTGGACGACGTAGGCGACGATCATCGTGACGACTCCCATGACGATCGCGACCGTCGCGGCGTAGTTGTGCTGCTGGCCGGAGAAGGACAGCGAGAAGGTGTACAGGTTCGGGGTGAAGTACGTGGTGATGGCGTTGGGCGCGAGGCTCTTGAGGATGCTCGGCTCGTTGAACAGCTGGAAGCTGCCGATGACCGAGAAGATCGTGGCGATGACCAGCGCGCCGCGGATCGCCGGGATCTTGATCGACCGGATGACCCGCCACTGGCCGGCGCCGTCGATCTCGGCCGCCTCGTACAGCGAATCCGGGACGACCCGCAGCGCGGCGTAGAAGATCAGCATGTTGTAGCCGACGAACTCCCAGGTGACGATGTTGCCGATGCTCGCCAGTACCCAGCCGGGGGCGAGCGGGTCGGGGATCGACGTGTGCAGGTGCTCGTTGACGCTCGCGACCAGGCCGAACTGCTTGCCGTACATGAAGCCCCACATCAAGGTGGCGACCACCGCGGGCACCGCGTACGGCAGGAAGATCGAGATCCGGAAGAAGTCGCGCCCGTACAGCCGCCCGCTGTCCAGCGCCAGGGCGACCAGCAGGGCGATGCCGAGCATGATCGGCACCTGGACCACCAGGAAGAGCCCGACGCGGCCCAGGCCGGACCAGAACTCGTGGTCCTGGAACGCCTGCCGGTAGTTGTCGAGGCCGACGAAGTGGTTGCCCCCGATCAACTGGTCCCGGAACAGGCTCAGATGGATCGAGTAGACGATCGGGGCCAGGAACACGAGGACGAAGACCGCCAGGAACGGGGCGACGAAGCCCCACCCGGCCAGTCGCCGCCTACCGACGCGCCCCCTGCCGCCGCGCCCCCGCCCGGTGGCGGGCCGACCCGCGGCCGATGGGGGCGAGAGGACCGCCATGGCTCATCCCTTCGCTCGGCGTCACAACCTCGCCGCGGGCTCGCGGCGAGGGAATGTTTACGTAACCATGGGCGGTGTGGAACCGCTCCTGTTTACGTAAACATTGGATTACCGTGATGCTGGCATCGCAGGTCGGCGACGTCAAGGTCTGAGTCGTGGTTGTGGACGGAACGTGATCGAGGAGGCCGGGCGGTGGAGCGCCGTCGAGCATGTCGGCCGGGGGGCGGCGCGAGGCTGGACCTCGGTGGCGTGGTGGGGCTGGCCCCAGGACGGACACACCTGCTGGCCGGGCAGTGGGCGAGAGTGGTCGTCACTAGCGTCTGCGACATGAAATCCGTTGATGCGAAAGGCGGTTCGCGCTCCGCGTTCCGCCAGGTCAGGGCCGTGGCAGTCCTGCTCGGGCTGGTGTCAGCCGCTACCACGCTGACGTCCGGTACCGCGTCGGCGGCTGGGACGGCCCCGAGCGATCGCGGCCAGTTGGTGTCCGCTCGGCAGGTGCGCACACTGGCGACGAAGCAGGACGTCGCCGCGGCAGTGGCCGCTGCCGGATTCGACACGGGCACGATCCGGTTCGGGGTGGACGCCTACCAGCTCGTGTACCGCACCGTGGACCCCGAGGGTCGGCCCACCACCGCCAGCGGCCTGCTGGTGCTCCCCCGTAGCCGCGAACACGCCTTGCGGACCGTCTCGTTCGACCACGGCACGGCCAGCTACCGGTCCGATGCACCGTCCTCGGTGACCGAGGTCGGATTCGTGTCCGCACCCGCCGTCACCTACGCGTCCGCCGGGTTTGCCGCTGTCGCCCCGGACTACCTCGGCCTCGGCGCCGGTCCCGGACCCCACCCCTGGATGGACGTGCCCTCCGAGACGACCGCCTCGTTGGACATGCTGCGGGCAGCCCGCGCCTTCGTGCCACGCACCGGCCGGGTTCTCGGACACGACGTGCTGGTCACCGGGTTCTCCCAGGGAGCCTCGGCGGCCATGGCACTCGCGCGGACCCTCCAAGCCGGTGGCGATCGATGGTTCCGGCTCGAAGCCGTCGCCCCGATCAGCGGCGCGTACGACTTCCAGCACGCCGAACTGCCGGCACTGCTCGCCGGCTCCCTCGACGCGAAATCCAGCGTCTTGTACACCGCGTATCTTCTCGTCGCGTGGAATCGGCTGCACCACCTGTACGACTCACCGGACGAAGTCTTCCAAGCTCCGTACGACAGCACCATCGAGGCACTGTTCGACGGTGCGCACACCGGGCAGCAGCTTCTCGCCGGCACACCCGACACCCTAGGCCCGCTGCTCACCCCACACGGCCTCGACATGCTGCGCCACCCGACCGCCCAACTGGCCGCAGCGCTGCGGGTGGCTGACAACACGTGCGACTGGAAGCCCCGCGTCCCGGTCCGCCTGTACGACGCCGACGCGGACGAGCAGGCGGCGAATGCCAACACCGGTCATTGCGAGGCCGCCTTGCGATCACACGGCGCGCACGCACCATTCGTCGATCTCGGCCGCCCAGACTACGAGGGGTCCCGGCACCTGGGCTCCAATGTCGCAGGCACGGCCGCCATCGTCCGCTGGTTCGGCCAACTGCACTGAGCCCGGTCGACGCGCCGCGCGCCCGCGGGGCGCACCGACCTCTCGATCGATCGGCAAGGCGGAACGAGCGGCTCGACCAGTCAGGCCGCGCCGCGGGGAGCGCGGGCCGGACCTCGTGGTCGTGGCGCGGCCGTCACGGCGCCATGGTCTCCACCCCATGTGCCGCACCGTGGCGGGACGGGCCCGCTCCGGCCAACCGGTTCTGCCCGGGCCCGACTTGCGGGGAAGCGGCGCTGTCGGTGGTGGTTCGTAGCATCGGCGGTATGCCTGATGCCTTCACCGTTTTGTGGACCCACGACACCTGCCGCGCGTTGCGTCGCGCGGGGCGGGTGGGGGAGCGGCCGCCGGTCGCGTTCGGGGGCGTGCACACGTCCCTGCCCGCCTGGTCGGGTGCCGGCCCCGGGGACGAGGTGTACGCGCTGCACGTCAACCGGTGTGTCGTGTACGTGGTGAGCCGGATGCGCGTGCTCGACCTGGAGCGGCGCGAGTGCTGCGGGGTGGCGCCGGCCGCGTGGAACGAACCCGCGTTCCCCGGACATGACGACTGGGCGATGCTGGGCGCCCACGGCTGCGGTGCGGCGGCGATCCACGTGGAGGCGACACCCGTACGTTTCGACCTCGCCGTCCCGGGCGACCTCCTGGAGCGGCTGACCTGGCGCAATCGGCGCGGCCGGACCCGCGTTCTGAAGTACGTGGCCGACGGCCGCCTCGAACGCTCGATCAGCCTCCAGGGCTTCTACCGCCTGACCGAGGACTCGGCCGGCGAGTTGGGGAAGCTGCTCGGCGCGGGCGCCTGACCGTTCCGGCGACCGGCTACGGGCCGGGCGGTGCGCAGTCGATGCCGGAGAGGGCCGTGGCCGCCGACGGTTCCCGGCCGGGGCCGGGCGCGGGGGAGGCGGCGCCGTCGCGAGCGCGGCCGGTGTGCACCCGCAGCAGTCCGTCGATGCCGCGCATCAGGGTCTCACCGGCCAGGACCGGGTCGCCGAGATAGCCGGCGCTCATCGCACCGTCGCGGAGCATGACGAAGTGCCGGCCGGCGTGCTCGGCGGGAGCGTCGGAGGTCTCGGCGAACAGCCCGGTGATCGTCTGCAGGAACCACTCGCGGTGCTGCACGACGGCCTGGTGCACCGGGTGGTCGGGGGCGGGGAACTCCGCTGCCGCGTTGAGGAACGCGCAGCCGCGGTAGCCGGGCGCGCGGATCTGCTCGACCAGGGACGCGCCTATGCCCCGCAGGATGTCGTCGGTCGGCAGGTCCGCGGCCGTCAGGGAGCCGATCTGGGCGCGGATCGCCTGGTCGACGCTTCCGATGTAGGCGACCGCCAGGTCCTCCTTGCTGCGGAAGTGCCGGTAGAAGGTGGCGTTGGTGACCTTGGCCTCGGCCACCAGCCGGTCGACCCCGACCGTGTGGATGCCCTCCGCGTAGAAGAGCTGCCCGGCGGTCCTCAGCAGCCGCTCCCGGGCCTCGGAGACTCTCCGGCCAGTGCCGGTGCCGGTGCCGGTGCCGGTTTCCGTCTGCGTCATATTGCCCATCGTAGCAGGTAGAACGGTCTCTCTTGGGCTGAGGTAGAACGTTCTCTCTTGTGTTGGCCGCCGAGGGTGTGCCAAGCTGCGTCTCGATAGAGAGAACGTTCGCTCTACCACTGCGGGGAGCTCGGCGAACGCTCCCCGTGCCCCTCCCACTCACTGGAGAACCCCATGGCATCCGCCGCCTCCGCCGCCCAGCACCTCGGCGCCACGCCCGCGCTGCGCCGGCTGTACGTCATCCGCTTCGTCTTCGCCGCCGCGTGGGCGGCGCTCCTTCTGGCGTACGGTTCCGACCTCACCGCCGGGGCGAAGCTGCTGCTGTTCGTCTACCCCGCCTTCGACGTGGTCGCGGCCGTCGTCGACGCCCGCTCGGCCCATGAGGCCGGGCCGGTCAAGGGCCTGTACGCCAACATGGCCGTCAGTTCGCTCGCCGCCGTCGGCGTCGCGGTCGCCACCGCCTCCGGCGTCGCCGACGTGCTGCGCGTGTGGGGCGCCTGGGCGATCGTCTCCGGCCTGGTCCAGCTCCTGGTGGGCGTCGCGCGCCGGGCGATGGGCGGCCAGTGGGCCATGATCGCCAGCGGCGGCATCTCCGTGCTGGCCGGTGCGTCGTTCGTCGCGAGCGCCTCGAAGGACGACCCCTCGCTGACCAGCCTCGCCGGCTACGCGGCGCTCGGCGGGATCTTCTTCCTCGTCTCGGCGATCCGGCTGCCCCGCTCGACCCCGAAGGACTGACCCGCGCGGGCCGGGGACCGCGAGCAGGGGACCGCGAGCCGCGAGCCGCGGACCGCGGGCCGGTCGCCAAGCGCCGTTTGCGCGCCGCCCGTTCGGACCGGCGTGGACGGCGCGTTGGAGGGCGCGGGGCGGTGCGGGCAGTGACCCGTACGGGTTCCGCGCGCTCTGCCGGGGGCCGGGAGCCGCCGTAATGATGAGCAGACCGCACGTGATCCGGGCGGCTCAGCGTCACTGCCGTGTGGCAGGTGGACCATGCGAGGAAGAAGGAGTCCACGGTGTTGCTTCTCATCTCCCCGGACAGCGTCGAGGAGGCACTCGACTGCGCGAAGGCGGCCGAGCACCTCGACATCGTCGACGTCAAGAAGCCCGACGAGGGATCGCTCGGCGCGAACTACCCGTGGGTGATCCGGGAGATCCGCGGCGCGGTCCCGGCGGACAAGCCCGTCTCCGCGACCGTGGGCGACGTGCCGTACAAGCCCGGCACGGTGGCCCAGGCGGCGCTCGGCGCGGTGGTGTCCGGGGCGTCGTACATCAAGGTCGGCCTCTACGGATGCACGACGCCCGCACAGGCCGTCGAGGTGATGCGCGGAGTCGTCCGCGCGGTGAAGGACCACCGGCCGGACGCGTTCGTGGTGGCCTCCGGTTACGCCGACGCGCACCGGATCGGCTGCGTCAACCCGCTCGCGCTGCCCGACATCGCGCACCGCTCCGGCTCCGACGCGGCCATGCTCGACACCGCGATCAAGGACGGGAGCGGGCTGTTCGACCACGTTCCGCCGGACGTCTGCGGGGAGTTCGTCCGGCGGGCGCACGACGCCGGTCTGCTCGCCGCCCTCGCGGGCAGCGTCAAGGTCGCGGACCTCGGCGCGCTGACCCGGATCGGCACGGACATCGTGGGCGTGCGCGGGGCGGTCTGCGAGGGCGGCGACCGCAACACCGGCAGGATTCAGCCGCATCTGGTGGCCGCGTTCCGGGCGGAGATGGACCGGCACGCCCGGGAGCACGGCACCGTCGCCACTGTCGCCGCCGCGAGCTGACCGCCGGCATGCCGACGTACCAGCCCCTTCGCGCGCCGGAGGGCCGAGGTGAGCGCTTCGCGGTCGTCGACCCCGCTACGGGCGAGGCGTTCGACGAGGCCCCCGACCAGCGGCCGGACGCACTGGACGCCGCCGTCGACCGGGCGCACGCGGCCTGGCCCGGCTGGCGGCGCGACCCCGCGGCCAGGGCCGGCGCGCTGCTCGCGGCGGCCGACGCGGTCGAGGCGGCCGGCGCCGACCTTGCCCCGCTGCTGACCCGCGAACAGGGCAAGCCGCTGGCCGAGTCGTACGCCGAGATCGCCCGCGCGGCGGCCCGGCTGCGCTACTTCGCCGAACTGGACCCCGGGCGGCTGCCGATCACCGACGGCCGCCTGGTGCGCAGCGAAGTCCGCTGGCGTCCGCTCGGGCCGGTCGCCGCGATCGTCCCGTGGAACTTCCCGCTCCAGCTCGCGTCGGCGAAGTTCGCACCCGCGCTGGCCGCGGGCAACACGGTGGTGCTCAAGCCGTCCCCGTTCACGCCCCTGGCCACCCGGCTGCTGGGCGCGGTCGTCTCGGCCGTCCTGCCCGAGGACGTCCTGACGGTCGTCACCGGCCACGAACCCTTGGGCGCCCGCCTCGCCTCCCACCCGGGCATCCGCCATGTGACCTTCACCGGCTCGATTCCCACCGGGCGGGCCGTCGCGACCGGCGCGGCGCCCTCGCTCGCCCGGGTCACCCTGGAACTGGGCGGCAACGACGCCGCCATCCTGCTGGACGACGTGGACGTCGAACGGATCGCCGACCGGCTGTTCTGGGCGGCGTTCCGCAACTGCGGCCAGGTCTGCATGGCGGTCAAACGCGTCTACGCCCCGGCCCGGCTCTACCTCCAGGTCGTCGAGGCGCTCGCACAGCGTGCGAAGTCCGTCGTCGTCGGTCCCGGGCTCGACCCGGGCACGCAACTGGGACCGGTGAACAACGCGCCCCAACTGGCCCGGGTGGAGGGCTACCTGGCCCGCGCCCTGGCGGACGGCGCCCGGGCCGTGGCCGGCGGCCACCGGCTGGACCGGCCCGGCTACTTCTTCGCCCCGACGGTGCTGGCCGATGTCCCGCCGGGCAGCCCGGTGGTGCTGGAGGAGCAGTTCGGCCCGCTGCTGCCGGTGCTGCCCTACGACCACCTCGCCGACGCCGTCGCGGCGGCCAACGCCACCGGCTACGGGCTGGGCGGCTCGGTGTGGGGGACCGACCTCGACCGGGCCGAGGCGGTGGCCGAGCGGCTGGAGTGCGGGACGGTCTGGATCAACCACCACGCCGAACTCTCCCTCGCCCAGCCCTTCGCGGGCACCAAGGACAGCGGGGTCGGCGTCGCGGGTGGGCCGTGGGGGCTGTACGGGAACCTCCAACCGTTCGTCGTGCACCGCCCGTTGGAGGTGTAGGCGTGGCGTTGAGGTTCGACGCGGCGGTCCTGCGCTCGTACGAGAGCCCGTTCACCGTGGAGGAGGTGGTCCTGGCCGCGGGGCCGGCCGACGGCGAGGTCCTGGTACGGGTCGCGGGCTGCGGGATGTGCCGGACCGATCTCGCGGTGCGGCGTTCCGCGGGCCGCTCACCGCTGCCGGCCGTGCTCGGCCACGAGGGGGCCGGGGTGGTGCTGGAGACGGGCGGTCCCGACACCGGCCTGAACGCCGGCGACCACGTCGTACTGAGCTTCGACTCCTGCGGACGCTGCCGGAACTGCCAGGGCGCGGCCCCCGCGTACTGCGACTCCTTCGCCGCGCTCAACCTCTTCGGCGGGCGCAAGGAGAACGCGGAACGGTTCACGGACGCGGCCGGGGGCGAGTTGGCGCCCCGGTGGTTCGGGCAGTCGTCGTTCGCCGAGTACGCGATGGTCCCGGCCCGCAACGCGGTCCGGGTCGATCCGTCTCTGCCCATCGAGCTGCTCGGGCCGCTCGGCTGCGGGTTCCTCACCGGCGCCGGCGCGGTCTTCCACTCCTTCGGCGCGGGCCCGGGCGAGAGCGTCGCGGTCTTCGGTGCGGGAGCGGTGGGCCTGGCGGCGGTGATGGCGGCCACCGCCGCCGGGGCGGTGGCCGTGGCCGTCGACCGGTACCCCGAACGGCTGGCCCTGGCGGAGCGGCTGGGCGCCGTTCCGGTCCACGCCGAGGTGGACGACCTGCCCGGCCGCATCCGCAAACTGACCGGCGGCGGGGCCCGGTTCGCACTCGACACCACCGGCTCGGCCCGACTGATCAACGACGCGCTGGGGGCGCTGCGCCCCACCGGGCACCTCGGGCTGGTGGCGCGGCTGCACACCGCGCTGCCGCTGGAGGTGGGGGCGTTGGACCGGGGCCGGCGGATCTCCCACATCTGCGAGGGGGACGCGGTGCCGGGGCTGCTGATTCCGCGGTTGGTCGGGTTGTGGCGGGCCGGGCGGTTCCCGTTCGACGAGCTGATCCGTACGTATCCGCTTCGCGCGATCAACGAGGCCGAACGCGACTGCGACGCCGGGCGGGTGGTCAAGCCCGTGCTGATCCCGGAGGGGCGGGGGTAGCGGGGGCGCGCCGCAGCGTATCTGACGACCTATCACATTGCTTGCCGCGGCGCGCCGTTCGGGTGGCCAGGTGCCGAACTCCCGTGCTGCCGAAGTGCCGTACTGCCGTGCCGCCGTGGCCGGCCCACCATCCGGCATGCGGGTCCGCCGGACTCTCACTCACACCAAGGGAGCACACACATGGTCAGCACAGCGCGGCAGGACGCCGGGGTGGAGGACGTGGAAGGAGGCGTCGGCCTCACCGCTCTCATGGTCGCCGCGGCGCGCGCGATCGAGACCCACCGCCCGGACAGCCTCGCCCAGGACGTCTACGCGGAGCACTTCGTGCGGGCCGCGCCGGCCTGCGCGGAGTGGCCGATGCGTATCGAGCAGGTTCGGGACGGGGACGCGAACCCGCTGTGGGGGCGGTTCGCACGCTACTTCGGGCTGCGGACCAGAGTCCTCGACGACTTCGTGCACCGAACGGTGCACACCGTCGGCGCCCGCCAAGTGGTCCTGCTCGGTGCGGGGTTGGACACCCGGGCGTTCCGGCTCAAGTGGCCGGCCGACTGCGTGGTCTACGAGATCGACCGGGACGGCGTCCTGGCGTTCAAGCACCAGGTCCTCGCCGGACTGTCGGCCGCCCCGAAGGCGACGCGCGTCCCGATCCCGATCGACCTGCGCGACGACTGGGTCACCGCGCTCACCGACGCGGGCTTCGACCCGGCCGCCCCCAGCGTCTGGCTGGCGGAGGGCGTGCTCTTCTACCTGCCCCACGCCGCCGAGACGTACCTGATCGACACGGTGGACCAACTGACCACGGGGGGAAGCGCCCTGGCGTTCGAGGTCAAACTGGAGAAGGACCTGCTGGCCTACCGCGACAGCCCGATCTACCTCTCGACGCGTCAGCAGATCGGCATCGACCTGCTCACCTTGTTCGACCGCCAGGCGCGACCCGACTCCGCGGGCGCCCTGGCGGCCAAGGGCTGGTCCACCACGGTCCGCACCCCCTTCGACTTCACCCGCCAGCACGGCCGCGGCCCGCTGCCCGAGCAGAACGACGCGCTGGAGGGCAACCGCTGGGTGTTCGCCCACAAGCCCGGCCGGTAACTCCGCCGCCCCGGCCCCGCGTTCGCTCGGCGGATCTTCGACAGGGCTACGGTGGTTCCCGGCCTCGATGGCGTCCGAAGCGGGGGACCGTTGAGCAGCGACGCAGATCCGGACCGGCCGGTCCGGGACCTCAGCACCTGGACGGTCGGCCGCCTCGAAGCCCTCACGGCCACGCGGCAAGGCCACGAGCTGGAGCGGATCAGGGTCGTCGCCCAGGCCCACGTCCACCGATCCGGTGAGCCACGGCCGGCCCGGCTGCGCTGGGCCAAGCTGTCCTTGCACGCCAACGCACGCCTCCCCGGCGACAGTTCGTGGAGCCGGGCCCGGAAGACCCGGCAGAACTTCGCGCTGCGCACCTGGGTCATCGATCACCTCGGCCCCGACACCGACCCGGACTGGCAGCCCGCGGTCCTCGCCGCCGACACGCTGGCGGCGCTCACGCTCGACCCCGACCGGGCCGTCGCGCTTGCCGCGCGGTGGCGTGACCTCCCGGTCGGGCAGATCGATGAACTGAGACGGCACAAGAACATGACCGCCCACCTGGACCGGCTGGTGGACTTCCTGCCGCCGGGACCGGTCAGGGACCGGCTTGTCACCTGGACGCGGGCGCGCACGCACCTGCCCTGAGCCGCCGCCCGATCCCGGAGGTTCGTGGAACGGGCCCCGGTCCGCGGCCGGTTGACCGCCGCGGGCTCGCTGCCGGCGGCGTACTGCCCTCTTCCGGCGTGCTGCCCGCTCCCGGCGGACCGCCTACTCGCCGGCGCGGGCCACCAGCAGGGGCTGGAAGAAGCCGGTCTGCGGCGGCATCCGCCACCCGGAGTCGACGAACCCTGCCTCGGCCGCGAAGCCGGCCAACCGGTTCCGGGGGAGCGCCCAGTAGGTGGTCCGCCGAACCTCGACACGCCACTCGCCGCCTGCCGGAACGAGCTGGAAGTGCTCCAAGTCGTAGCGCTCGCCGTCGTCGTGCCAGTGCCAGAGCTGGAAGGTGACGGTCCGCTCCTCGCCGCTGCCGTCGCCTTCGGCGATCCGGTGGACCTGCGGGGGAGTCGAAGCCGGCCGCTCGCGCACCAGCTCGTCGTACGGGCGCGTGCTGACCAGCAGCAGGCCGCCGGGACGCAGCACGCGGCGCATCTCGGCCAGGGCGGCGCGCACCTCCTGCCCGGTCAACAGGTGAGGCAGCGAGTTGTCGGCGCAGACGACCGCGTCGAACCGGCCGTCAGCAAAGGGGAGATGCCGCATGTCGGCGGCGGCCGTGCGCAGCCGCAGGTTCCGGCGCGCGGCCTCCCGTGCCGCGCGGGCGGCGGCGCGAGGGCTGATATCCGTCCCGGTCACGCGGTGCCCGCGCAGCGCCAACCCGATCGCCTGCGTGCCGATCCCGCACGCACAGTCGAGCACGTCCGCACCCGCCCGGCCGATCAGGGCGTCCAGAGCCGCACCCTGCCGACGGATGCTCGCGTCCCAGTCCGAGTAGATCAGGTGGTAGTCATCGGCCAACTCGTCGTAGAAACGCGCCACCGACATCCCGGGCATGACCCGAGACTACCGTCCCCGGTTCCCCGGAGGCGCCGGCCGCAGCCCGGTGGAGGGCCGCGATCGGGACCGGGTCCTGGCAGTCGACGGTGGCGGCCGCGAGTTCGACCGTTGCGGGTATGCGCACTCCTCCGCCGGAAGGTGAGTCGCCCTCATGCTTCCACCCGGCGACGGTGTTCCTCCGGGACGGGCGCCGGGGCCGGGCTGGGGGCCGGGGGTTGTCGGTGGTGGGTGGGAAGGTGGTGGGTATGGATGCGCGGTGGATGCAGCGGCGGGTGTACGGCGCCGATCACGAGGACCCCGATCCCGGGCCGCGGCCGGGGCGTCGGTACGTGGAGCTGGTGGGCGGCCCGCTGGACGGGCTGCTGTTCGACCTGACCGGGTTGGCGGACGCGGAGCGGTCCGGCGGTGTCGCGCTGCCCACGGAGATCGGCGCGTTCGGGCCGGGCGGGCGGGCGTACTACGGGCCGCGGCCGGGCAGCGAGGGCAGTTGGCACTGGGAGGGCGACATGCCCTGACGAGCGGATGGGTCAGGTCGAGGCCGCGTCCGTGGGCGAAGGGACGGGGACGGGGAGGGGACGCAGGACCGTCAGCGAGTCCTCCGAGGTCGCGGCCATGGCGAAGGGGAACCGGTCGAGCTCGACGCAGAGGGCCACGTCATCGGGATGGACGCCCTGACGTACGCCCGCGGCCAGTTCGGCGGCGGCGCGCGACTCGGCGGCGCGGCGCAGGAACGCGGCCGCGTCCGTCGCCGCCCCGGTCGCCCGCCGGGCGATGTACTGGGCGCACGCCAGGTCCTCGTCGGCGCGCCCGTCCTCACCGGTGACCACGAAGGTGACGCTGTCGCAGCCGCGGGCCCGCAGCAGCCGAGCCGTCGCCTCCGCCACCACGAACCCGGCGCACAGCACCAGCGACGCCTCCTTGACCGCGAGGGCGCCGACCGTTCCCGCGGTGGTCTTCTGCACGACGGTCCGTCCGCCCAGGTCGACGGAGCGCAGCAGGCCCGGCGAGTTGACCAGGTCGAAGCCGGGCGCGGGCGGACCGTCCTTGAGCGCCGCCCAGTCCGGGTGGCGGGCCTTGAGCGCCCGGGCCTCGTCCAGCGACCCGGCGAGAACGATCTTCTCCGCCCCCCGGGCGAAGGCCCACGCGGCCACCGTGAACGCGCGCATGACGTCGACCACGACCGCCACGGACGGGACTTCGACCAGATCGGGGATACCGAGGAAACTCGCCTTCATCCGGTCATGATCGCGCATGCCCGACCCGAAGCACCCGCACGGTGCCGCACGTCACATCGACGGCCTCGGCTTCGGCTTCGGCCCCGGCCCCGCGCCAGGGCAGGGCGGCCACGTCGGGCGGCCCCGTATACGTATCCTGAGGGCTGGTTCTCGCTCGGCGCCGTATCGGCGATCGCAACGGGGGAAGGGCGCGGATGATGCGTACGACCGAGGGGTGGCGTCGACATGCGTTCACCCTTGGCGCCGCGGGAGTGGCCCTGGCTTCGGTGTCGGGCTGCGGCGGTTCGGGTTCCTCCTCCGACGGCGGGTCACCGCATCCGGCAACGGCGCCGCGCACCGTGGCCGCCACGACGCGACCTGCCGCCACGCCGGTGGTGCTGCACGGCTGCGGCGGGCAACCGGTCACCTCGCCCACGACGTTCACCCTCGCGTGCGGCGACGGCAAGATCAGCCTGGGCAGCCTGGTCTGGTCGGACTGGGGTCGGCCGACCGCCAGCGCCACGGGGAAGTACCTGGCCGTGGGCTGCGTACCGGACTGCGCGAGCGGCACCGAAGTCCCCTACGCGGCCACGGTGACCGTCAGCGGCCTGCTCGACGGCGGCTACACGGTGATGCACATCAGCGCGCCCCACGCCCCGAGCCGCACCGCCGACTACCGGCTCGACTACCAGGGACCGGTCGAGGCCCGCTGACCCGGGAGCACGGCCGTTGACGCGCTGCGGGCAAGGTGCCACCGGACAAGGGGCCACCGGGCAAGGTGCCGGGTGACGCGTCAGGCGAGACATCGAGCGACGCCCGTCCGCGCTGCCGCGTGTGTCGAACCCTTTGCGGCTGACTGCCGCCGGCTACGGGCCCGGTTCCTACGGGCGGCGGGTCGGGATCGGAGCGAGGGCGGGCCAGCGGGCGAGCATGCGGCGGCGCATCTCCGTGCTGAGCCTGCTCAGCCTGCTGAGGTCGGCGCGCTCGGCGGTCAGCGCGCCGACGACACCGAGCCGGTGGACGAGCCGTTGCCGGGCGGTCGCGGTGCCCCACGTCCAGTCCTGGTCCGGGATCAGGGCCAGGTGGTCGGCGGCGCCGCGGCGGGCCCGCTCGACCAGCGCGTCGCCCCGTAGCAGCCAGCCGGCGCACGCGTCGGTGAGGTCGCCGTCCGGTTCCGTGCCGGTCGCGGTGCGCCACGCCGTACGGTAGGCGAGCTCGGCCCGCTCCAGCAGCTCGGCGGACGCCGCGGTGACACACCAGCACGTCGGGAAGCCGATGCGCAGGTAGGCGAGTTCCACCACTCCGCTGCCCGTCGACGCCTGTTCGAAGTCGACGAACCTGATCCCGTCGGCGGTGTGCAGGTCGTTGCCGGGACACGGGTCCCCGTGGAGGAGGGCGTGCCCCGAGGCCCGGCCGAGCCGCCGCACGAGGTCGTCGAGCTCGCCGGACAGCCCCGGCGGGACGGCCGCTTCCAGCGCCTCGGCCAGCCCGAGGAAGGAGGCGACGTCGGCCGCGCCCGGGCCCGACCAGCGGGGGAGCACCCCGGCGTCCTCGGGGCCGGCGGCGGCGTGCAGCCGGGCCAGGGCCGCCGCGTAGCCGACGATCCAGTCGCCGGACGGGTGCCGGTGGTCCAGATGTTCCAGAACCAGCACCCGCTTGCCGGGATCGATGCCCAGCAGCGCGGGCACCACGGGCGGCTCGGCCCGGGCGGCGAGCCGCAGCGCGGCCACCTCGCGGGCGTACCGCTCCTCGGCGTCGGCACCGCCGACGATCTGCTTCACCACCGCGGTCGCCCCGGGCAGCTCCACCCGCCACACACGCGAGCGTGGACTGCTGCCCAGCCGCCGTACTCTCCCGGGCGAGCCCAGCGAAGCCCGCAACTCGTCCCCGAACGGCATCCGCGACCTCATGACCCGCCATCCTTCCACCCGAGCGGGCGACTCCCCGGCCGCTGCCGACAACTGGCGGCCGTTCACGTCACGGTCGCCGGCGGACGCGGTGACGGCCACCCCTCTTCGGCGCGCGGTCCGGCAACAACGGCTCGATCCGCGCCCACCGCGTATCGGGCAACGGCACACCCGGACCAACGACCCGGTCGCCGGGGGGAAAACGGACCTGCCGCCCACGACGCGAGGCCAAGCCGGGAAGCACCACCGTGATCTGCCTCGGCGCGGGCCACTTCGGCGTCGTACTCGTCGGCGTCGATGACCACCCGGTGCTTGGTTGAGCAGCGGTGATGCTTCGACTGTTCCGCTGCCTGATGGTCGCGGGCCGGCACCGGCGTCCCGTCCACGATGGGCACAGTGCCGTGACGGGCCGCTGGTTCGGTGCCAGGAGCGGCCCCGTGTGGTCCACGATCCGATCCGCCGGCGACTTCAACACCCCGAACAGCGGGGCGAGTTGTCGCAGAGTCCGGTGGGTGCGCCAGTATGCGGCGACGAGCAGCACCCGGCCCTCCAGCGGCCGGGACCAGGGCCTGTCCGGTCGTGCCGCGTCGGGCCCCCTCGCGTCCCAGCTCGGCGAGCAGCTTCCCGAAAGCTCGCGGGCTCAGCCCGGTGAACGGGGCTGACCAGGACGGCTCCGGCGCCGAGATCCCCCGAGGCACTGCAAGATCATGGCCCCCACCATCAGCAGCTCTGGACGTTCACCGCCACGGCGTTCCTGGACCTGTGGTCCGCACCGACGACGTTCGTCGCGCAACCGGGCCGCGGGCCTGCACGCCCGGGTGCGCGAGGGTTGCGCTGCTCGCTGCTCGCTGCTCGCTGCTCGCTGCTCGCCGCGCTGGGCGCCACCTTCGCGCTCCCGCTCGCGGTGGTCGCCGCCGCCGGCCCGATCGCCGAGGCGTTCACCCAGGACCCGGCCACCCGGGAGGTCATCACCCGGTACGTCCATCTCACCTGTCCCTTCTTCCTCCTCTACACGGTCATGGTCGTTCTGCACGGATGTCCCACCGGCCGTGGACGCACCGTGATGCCGATCAGGTGGCTGGCCGGTGCCGTCCACTCCGGCGTCATCACCTGGCTCCACGCAGGCCCGGACAGCCGTACGGGGCCGGTACTCCGCCGGCCAGGACGACAACGGCAGCCGCGCCCGGACACGGGGGAGCCGCGCCTGGACACGGGGGAGCCGCGCCCGGACACGCGGCAGCGCCCTCAGCGCGGAACGCGGTAGCGGAAGCAGACGACGCGCGAGCCGAACGTGCGGGTCTCCAGGAGTTCGAGGTCCACCCGGTGCTCGTGCCGGGAGAAGTAGGGAGTGCCGCCGCCGATCAGCACCGGGTGCACCCGGGGCCGGTACTCGTCGATCAGACCCGCCGCGGCCGCCTGCGCCGCGAGGGCCGCACCGCCGATCGCGATCTCGCCTTCCCCCGGCTCGGCCCGCAGCCTCGCGATCTCCTCGGCCACGCTTCCGGAGGCCAGGCGGGCGTTGCCCTGCACCTCCGACAGCGTGGTGGAGAACACCACCTTCGGGAGCGGCTTCCAGAGCCGGGCCCACTCCAGCATGGAGTCGTCGAGCGACGGGTCCTGGTCGGCGGTCTCCCAGTACAGCATCGTCTCGTACAGCCGCCGCCCCATCAGGTGGACGCCGATACCCCGCAACTCGTCGGTGACGAAGCGGAAGAGCTCCCCGTCGGGCGCCCCCCAGTCGAGGTCGCCGTCCTGCCCCACGATGTAGCCGTCGAGCGAGACGCCCATCGAATAGGTCACCTTGCGCATCGGGGTTCCTCCTAGGTAGCGGGTTCGACAGTACGACTGCCGCACGCCGCGGAACTCATCGCGACGCGCGGGTAGCGACCAGGCTGATCCGGGCCGCCCGCACAACCCTTCGGGGCCGGCCCGGGTCCAACCCGCATGCGGAAGCGACTTCTCGCCGTCCTGGCCCTGACCGCGGCAGCGGCCTGCGGCGCTCCCGGTGGCGGGCCCGGCTCCGCCGCCCCACCCAGCGAGTCCCCGACCGACACGGCCACCACGGCCACCACGGCCGTTACGGCCCCGCCCTCCGCCACGGCCACGGCCACCACCGGACTCCACCCCGACTTCGACGGCGACGGCCACGCCGACCTCGTCCTCACCGACACCGCCGCCACGGTCAACGGCAAGTACGCCGCCGGCTACGTGGCCGTGGTGTACGGCTCGGCGGCCGGCCCCGACGTCCGGCGCCACCAGGTGATCACGCAGGACAGCCTCGGCCTGGGCAAGGCGGGCACCGGCGGCGGGTTCGGCAGAGACACGGTCACGGCCGACCTCGACGGCGACGGCCGCAGCGACCTCATCACGCAGGCCGGCGGCAGTACGGTCTTCGTGGTCTGGGGCGGAAGGAAGGAACTCTCCGGAGCGGTCGAGCTGACCGGCGCCGCACCGCTCGTCGGCGACTTCGACGGCGACGGCCACGCGGACCTCGTCACGACCGGTGGCACCACCGGCGGCACGGACCGCCAGGTGACGATCCGCTTCGGCCCGTTCACCCGCGCGGGCAAACCCGCCCGCACCACGACACTCGACCTCACCCCCGACAACCCGTCGTACTACACCGCCCGGCCCACCGCGATCGGCGACGTGAACGGCGACGGCAAGGACGATGTGGTGGTCACCTGGTCGCACGTGTTCGCGGACGAGGCCCCGACCCCCCGCGCCACCGTCGTGTACCTAGGGGCGGCCGACGGCGTGTTGAAGAAGGGCCCGCGCCTCAAGGACGCGAACGGCAAGGACCTGTACGGCGCGTCCACCCTCACGTCCGACGTGAACCACGACGGCTACGCCGATGTGATCGTCGGCCTCACCTGCGAGAGCATCGGCGAGGAGACCACGCCTGAGGGCGGCAGCCGGCTGATGGTCGCGTACGGCGGACAGAGCGGACAGAGCACCGGCCTGAAGCCCACCGTGATCAGCGCGAAGACACCAGGGCTGCCCGGTGCACCGGACCCCTCAGGCTGCGACTTCGGGTACGCGCCGGCGACGGGTGACGTGAACGGCGACGGCTACGCCGACGTCGCGCTCGCCGTCCCGGCCAAGGACGGCACGATGGTGGCACTGGTGCTGCGCGGCGGACCGAAGGGTCTGACCGTCGAGAACGCGATGAGCGTGCCCGGCCTCTCGACGCGGCCCACGCTGGCGATCCAGGACCTGAACGGCGACGGCGCGGCCGAACTCGCGATCGGCACGTCGTACGCGAGCGCGGCCGACGACGCGGTGCGGGTGCTGCGCGGCGGCCCCGCCGGCCTCAGCACCGCAGCGCCGACGCGCATCGGGCCCGCGGATCTGGGACTGAAGCCGGCGCCGGGGGACAGCCTCGCCTTCGGCCACTGACACAGACGGACACGGGTAGCCACGGACACGGGTGGCCACGGACACGGGCGGCCCCTGACAACTGGCGGGCGCCGATTGGTCGTCGGCGGCACTCCTGGCCGGCCGGCTCGATCACCGCGCACCCGCCGGGTCAGGGCCGGGGTTTCTCCACGGCCGCGCGGATGGCGCGCATGACGGGGGCGACGTCGGCCGCGGTGAAGCCGATCTTGGTGTTGGTGCCGTCCCCCTTGATGACGAGGGTGACGGCGGCGGCCGTGGTCGGGGTGAACCAGGAGCACGTGGTGGCCGCGGTGGCGAGCATCGCGTTCTCGATCATGTAGGTGTTGCAGATCGCGCGCCCGCCGTGCGGTCCGGGGTCGGCGTCGGCGGCGCTGGTGGTGACCCGGTCGCCCGCGCCGTCCTCCTTGACGGCCGGGGGCCGGTCGAGGGCGTCGTGGAGATGGCCGGGGTCGAAGCCGGTGCCGTTGACGCCGCTGTAGAAGATCCACGCGCCGTCCGCGCGGTCGTCGTAGTAAGCGTGGACCGCCGTGCCGGACACGTCGAGTTGCTTGGCGGACTGCTGGAGGTCGCTGTTCACCCGCTTGATGACGTCGGCCGACGGTTGCCCCTGCGGGTAGCCGGCCGCGGTCCGCGGGGCGGTGAGCACGTACGAGGTGCCGCCGGCGCTGGTGTCGGCGCCGGGCTTGCTACCGGCGCTGCCACCGCCTGAGCCGTCCGCGCCGGTCGAGCCCCCCGCGCTGGCGGCGGCGCTGGGCCGGGCCGTGGAGCCGGCGGGGGCGGCGGCCGCGTGGTGGGCCGGGCCGCAGGCCGACAACGGCGCGCACGCCACGGCCAGTACGACAGCGGCCGATGTCCGTCGGCGCGGCGGAAAGGTACGTGCCATGTGCGGCCTCCTCAGGGCGGGACCCGTTTCCGGGCGGGCGGAACCAGGGCGGTTGCCGGCCGGAGCCCTGGGGTCGCCGGCAAGTCTGGCACCGGTACGCCCGCGGGGCAGCTCCCTCGTACAGCGACGCTTTCCACCCCCCGCCAGCGGAACTGGTGCCGGGCGCGACCCCATGGCACGATGTCGCCGGAGTTGGAGCCGGACTCGGGCTCGGGCTTGGGCCCGGACCCGGACCCGGACCCGGACCCGGGCTTGGAGCTGGAGCTGGAGTTGGAGCTGGAGTTGGAGCCGGGTCGGAGGAACGCGACCGGGCCGGAGGAGGGCGCACGCGGATGGACCTCGATCCGAGGCGCCTGCTGGTCCTGCACGCGATCGCGCACCACGGCGGGCTCGCCCCCGCGGCGCGGGCCCTCGGGCACACCCGGTCGGCCGTCTCGCAGCAACTGGCCAGCCTGGAACGGGAGGTCGGCCTCGCCCTGGTGGATCGCTCCGGCCCGCGGCTGGAACTCACCGCGGCCGGACGGCTGCTGGCCGCGGCCGGTGAGCGCATCGCCCACGAACTCACCTCCGCCGCACAGCAGTTGGGTACGGCGAACCGCGGGCTCGTGCAGGGCCCGGTGGAGATCGGCGCCCCCTCGGGAGTGCTCGCCCGGATCGCGGTGCCCGCGCTGCGGCTGCTCGAACGGTGGTTCCCGCAGGTCGAGCCGAGGTTCACCGAGACCTCCCCGCCGGAGGGCCTGCGGCGGCTGCGGCTGGGCGAGTTGGACGTCCTGGTCGTCGTGGACGACCGGGACACGGCGCTGCCCCTGCCGCCGGCGGTGCGCGCGCAGGTACTGAGCGAGGACGAGTACCGGGTGGTCGTCCCGGCCGCCTGGGGCATGCCCACCGCCGCCGAGCTCTCCGGCCGCCCCTGGATCAGCGCCCCGGCCCACTCCGCGCGCGGCCGCGCCTTCGCCCGCTTCGCCGCCGCCCACGCGGTCACACCCTCGGTCGAGCATCTCGCCGACCACGTGATCGCCGTCAAGGCGTTGCTGGCGGGGCAGGTCGGAGCGGCGGTGCTGCCCGCGTATCTCGCCGCGCGGCTCGACCAGGTCACGGTGACCGGACTGCCCGTCACCGGCAGCCAGATCACGCGGACGCTCTACCGCACCGGCCACGGCGACGGCGCCACCGCGGCCAAAGCGGCGGTCGACGCGCTCCAGCAGGCGGCCCGCGACCACGCCGAGGCCCTCACCCTGGCCGACCAGGGCAGCGGCGACATCATCATCCGCCCCCTGCGCGACCCGGCCGACCCGCCCCCGACGGCCCCGCGCGGCCTTACCGGACCTCGATGAGTTCGAGCAGGTTGTCCTCCGGGTCGTGGACGTAGGCGTAGCGCATGCCCGCGGTGGCGCCCGGCGCCGGGGGAGAGACGGTCCGCGCCCCGCAGTCCCCGGTGAGGTGGGCGAACGCCGCGTCGAGGTCGGGGACTTGGAGCGCGAGATGGCCGAAGGTCCGATCGGCCGCGGCGGCCATCGGATCGGGGTGGGACACCGGCCGGGACCCGCTGCGCTCGATCAGTTCCACGCGCAGGCCGCGGCCGTCGGACAGGACGGCGGTACGCACCCCGGCGGAGGGCAGGTCGACGCGCTCCTCGACCTGGTCGAGGCCGAACGCGGCGCCGTACCAGCGCTCCTGGGCGGGCAGGTCGGCCACCGAGAGGCTGACGTGATGGAAGCGGGCGGCGGGGGACGGCATGGCGGGCACCTCCGAGGTTAATCCTCTTTACCTGGTGAATGCTGTTAACCTTACCGCCATGGCTCCCCCTGGCAAGCGGCCCACCGGCCGGCACCACGGTGACCTTCGGCGCGCTCTGGAAGAGGCCGCGCTGGTCCTGGTCGCCGAGCGCGGTCCCCACGGCTTCACTCTGGCCGAGGCCAGCCGCCGCGCCGGGGTCAGCGCCGCCGCCCCCTACAAGCACTTCGCCGACCGCGACGCCCTGCTCGCCGTGCTGGCGGAGCGCGGCTACCGCGAACAGCGCGAGCGCTTCACCCGGGTGATGGCCCGCACCGACGACCCGGTCGAGCAGATGGCGGCCTTCGCGGCCGCCTACGTCCGCTTCGCGGCGGAGGACCGCGCCCTGTTCGACGTCACCTTCTCCACCGGGCTGGACAAGGCGGAGCACCCGGAACTCGCCGCCGCGGGGGAGGACCTGCTGGCCGCGCTGATGCCGGCCGCCGCACGACTCGCCCCCGATGACGACGCGGCCTACGACCTGCTGCTGCGCGTCGCCGCCGCGGCCCACGGCATCGCGGTCTTCCTGCGCCAGGGGTTGTTCGGCGTCTCGGCGGAGGCCCTGGACCTGACCGCGCAGCGCGCGGCCCGCACCGCGCGGGACATCTGCGCACCCGACTGACGAGGGCGGACGAACGCCGGCCGGGTGCCGTCGGGTCGGCCGGTCATCGCGCCCGGAGCGTCGTGGCGGGCGCCGAAGCGGCCCGCGGCGGGCCGTGCACGGCGGAGGGGCGGGGGAGCGAGCGGGGCCTCAACTGCCCGCAGTCTCCGCCCACTCGGCGATCAGGGTGAGCAGCGGCGTCAGGCGCGCGGCCGACTCCGCGGCCGACCCGTCGCTGTTGTAGGAGGACGTGCCGAGGTCGTCGCGGACGGCCCGGCCGAGTACGGCGGGGCCGAGCCAGCTGTACTTCGCCGCGCCGCACGCCGCGACGGCGCCGCGCAGATCGGCGTCCGAACCCGACCAGCCGCCGTCGCGCAGCCCTTCGAGGTAGCCGTCGGTGGCGGTCTGCGCGACCTCGGGCAGCAGGCCGATGTCCATCAGCCCGTCGCTGAAGGAGTCCACGACCAGGTTCGCCAGGTCCTCACCGACCGCGCCCTCCCCGGTGAACGACCAGTCCAGCAGAGTCGATCGGCCGGCGTCGTCGATGAGGTTGGCCGGCCACAGGTCGAGGTGGCACAGGGTGCGCGGCGCCGACCGCGCCGCCGCGAGCACCCGCTCCCGCCCGGTCCACAACCGCCGTAGCCCCGCCCGCAGCCGATCCGGCCACACCCGCACGCTCGGGTGGTCCCAGTCGGCGTCCCGCACGTCCACGGACAGCGCCGGGCCCTCGGCCAGGTACTGCGCCAGGAATCCCCGCGACAGCCAGGCGGTCTCGGGGACCCGGCCGGCCCACCGGGCCTGGCCCGCGCCCAACTCACGGGCGAAGCGCGCGATCCGGGGCACCGACCACGCGAAACCCTCGCTGCCCTCGACGTTCGCGAGCCACACCTCGACGAGGCCGTCCGCACGGGCGTGGATCTTCAGCGGCTCCGGTGCCACGATGCCGGCGTCGCGGTAGGCCGTGGCGGCCAGGCCCGACTCGTAGGCCGACACCTCGCGCCGCCAGTAGTTCCAGTGCGCGGGGTCGCCGCTGGTGGGCCAGTACCTGCTCGTCTCGACGCCGGGCGGGCGGGCGACCTTGACCACCGCCGATCGTCGCGGACCGCGCACCCGCCAGATGCCGAAGACGGCGGCGTTCACCTTGTTGTGCCGCAGCGACTCCACGCTCACGGGGCCGTCGCCGAGGACGGAGGGCGGGGGCGAGGTGACCACGGTCCTGCCGTCACCGGCGTCCAGGACCGCTCCCGCGCCCTCCTCGCCCGATGCGGGATCGGTCCTGCGGTGGTCGGCGCTGTGCACGATGCCCCTCTTCCCAGGTGTGCGGAGGTCGTCAGGCGTGCTGCGGCCCTGCGCCCCGCGGTGGCCATCCTGCCAGGTGCGCGGCGCCGGATGTCGCTGATCGCGCCGCCGAACGCGGAGGGACAGCAGGGCAGTTGGGCGTCGGGAGCCGGAACGCGGCACGCGGCAGCGGGCGGTGACCCCGGCGAGCGGCCCGGCGGCGGTGACGTGCGGCCGGCGATGGTGGCGTGGCGCGCCGGGCGGCGCGGCCGGTGCCGCGGAGATGCACGCGGCGGACCTCAGGCGGCCGAGTAGCGCACGACGCCGCCGGCGACGGTGGTGCGGACCGCGCCGGGCCGGCCGTCGCCGTCGCGCTCGAACTGGACGAGGTCGGCGCGCGCACCGACCGCCAGGCGGCCCCGGTCGGCCAGGCCGAGCAGGTCCGCCGGGTGCCGGGTGGCCATGGCGACGGCATCGGCGGTCGGCAGGCCCGCGCCGACGCAGGCCCACCTGACGCACTGGGCCAACGAGGCGCCGCTGCCGGCGAGGTAGGGCGTTCCCCGCAGCGAGACCCGGCCGCTGTCCTCGACCGTGACGTTCCCGCCGACCGCGGTCCGGTAGTCGCCGGGCGGGCAGCCGGCGACCGTGACGGCGTCGCTGACCAGGACGCTGCGACCGGGCCCCTTCGCGCGCAGGAGCGCGGTGAGCACCGGAGCCGGCAGGTGGTGGCCGTCGGCGATGAAGGTCGCCCACAGTCCGGACGCCGCCAACTGCGGCCAGAGCACGTTGTCGTGGCGCTCGACGGTCGCCGGGAGCCCGTTCCCGAGATGGGTCGAGAGCCGGCCGCCGGCCCGGCAGAAGGACTCGACGTCCGCCGCGGAGGCGGCCGAGTGCCCGATGGACGCGGTCACCCCGCGCCGCGTCACGTACCGGGTGAACTCCTCGGCCCCCGCGCGTTCGGGAGCCAGGGTGACGATCCTGATCAGGCCGTCCGCGGCCCGCTGCCAGTCCGTGAACTCGGCGATGTCCGGGTCTCGCAGGACATCGGGGTCGTGGGCGCCCCGGTAGCCGTCGTGCGCGGAGAGGTAAGGACCCTCCAGGTGGATGCCGGGCACGCAGGCGGCGAAGTCGGCGTCGGCCGCACGTGCCTCGGTGACGCGGGAGGGCCACGCTGCGCGGCTTGGTCGCGGAGTTCGTCGACCTGCTGCCTGCCGCCGAGGCGGCCGGGTTGCAGGCCTGGATCGCCGCCCAGGTCCGGTTCCCCAGCGGCGTCGTGGACCGGATCGTGCCGGCCACGACCGAGGCCGACCGGGAGCGGGTGGCCGCGCTGCTGGGGGTGGAGGACGCCGGTGTCGTGGTCACCGAACCGTTCCGCCAATGGGTGATCGAGGACGACTTCGCCGGCCCGCGCCCGGCTTGGGAGGCGGTCGGCGCGCAACTGACCGCGGACGTCCACCCCTACGAGCAGGTCAAGCTCCGCATGCTCAACGGCGCCCACTCGGCGCTGGCCTATCTGGGTGCGCTGGCCGGCGACACGAGTGTCGCGGCGGCCGTGGCCGACGGCGGCTTCGCCGGCCTGGTCGAGCGGATGCTGGCCGAGGAGGTGATCCCGACCCTCGACGCGCCGGCCGGTATGGACCTGCGGGAGTACGCGGACGGGGTGCTGCGGCGCTTCGCCAACCCCGCGCTGCGGCACCGCACGGCGCAGGTGGCGATGGACGGTTCGCAGAAGCTCCCGCAGCGGCTGCTCGCCACGATCCGTGCCTGCCGGGCCGCCGGTGTCGAGCCGCGCCGCACCGCGTTCGCCGTGGCGGCCTGGATGCGCTGGGTGTGGACCGACCGCACCGACACCGGCGCCCCGCGCGACCTGGACGACCCGCTCGCCCCCGAGCTGCGCACCGCCGTCCAGGGCTGCACCTCGGCCGGCCAGGTCGTCGGCCGGCTCCTCGCGGTCACCGAGGTCTTCGGCCCGGACCTGATCGCCGATCCGGTGGTCGTGGCCCTGCTGACCGAGGCACTGACCCTGCTGACCGCGGACGGCGCCCGAGCCGCTGCCCGCGGCGTCAGTGCTCGGTGGTGACGTGCCGGGCGGCGGGGCTTCGGGTGTTGAGCCGGCACAGCGGGTCGCCGTGGGCGGACAGGTGGAGCCAGTGCGCGGTGAACCGCTGTCCGCCGCTGCCGTACGTCCCGTGCTCCGTGCGCTCCTCGATGCGGAGGTCCGGCCAGGCGCACAGGGCGTGGTGGCCGGACCTGGTGACCACGAGGCCGTGGTCGAAGATGTGCAGCCGTGTGTCGCGGTGGTGGAGCCGGCCTTCGGCCCGGATGCCGATGACGGGGATCGCCACCGCGCAGACGAGCAGCACGGCCGCGATCGTACGGGCCGTCGTGGGGTAGGGGCCGAGGAGCAAGCCGATACCCACCACCGTCAGGGGGACCGCCAGAGCCGTCGAGGCGCATCCGAGTCCACCGGCACGACTGCCGAGTTGCTCCGTCAGGACGTGGCCGCCCAGGCGGTGCTCTTCGGCCGCCCGCCGTGCGCGCGCCAGTGCCTCGCGGTCGGCCTCGTCCGCACGCGTTCCCCGAGTCATCGTCTCCCCTTCCCCCGGCACGCCGGCGCTGCCGTGCGTACGAGACCAGTGTCCCCCTCCACGGCCTGTCAGGGTTGATTCCTGGGCATGCGGACACGGCCCCGGGTGAGACGCGCGGGCTACGCTGGTACGCAGTGGTGTCGACTCGCCGGAGGGGGAGGGGCCATGAGGATGCCGAGGTGGTTGCGGCCTCGCGCGCAGCAGGCGGTACCGGATGACCCCGTGGTGCAGCAGCCGCGGTATCGGCCCGCGCAACACGTCGTGGTGCGCGTCGTGTTGGCGCTGGAGACACCCGCGTCGGCCGACGCGATCGCGGCGGCGATCGACGTCGAGCGGGGCCTGGCCGCGGACGCCCCGGCTGCCGGGAGGACATCCGCCGACGCCGTCCGCGAGGTGCTGCGACGGATGGCCTCGGACGGACGCGTCACCGCGATGCGCCCGTTCCAGTGGCACGACCATCGCGTCCGCGTGCCGGGGCGTTGGGACAACACCGACTGGTGGTGGCCGACACACAAGTGGGACGAGCTGCGCAATGCCCGCAGCCGGCGCCGGAGTTCGGGGCCGACGTTCGGGGCGCCGGCGAGCGACCGGCGTCGGCAGCCCCCGGAGAAGAGCGACGTGGCCAAGGCCGTCGACCGGGTCATCGCCGCGAACGACGCTCACTACCAGGCCCACAAGAGCGACTTCGGCTCCAGCGGTTACTGAGGGCTCCCCACCCGGGACGTATCGCCGAGGACCGCGAAGCGGAGATCGTCCCCCTGCGGTGTCAGGTGGCGCTGTCGGAGCTTTCCACGGGGTAGGGGACGTAGGTGCGGCGGTCGGGGTCGACCGCGAGCCGGCCGCCGGCCGGCGGCCTGGCGCGTTGGGCGCAGTCGCGGCGTTCGCAGATCCGGCAGCCGAGTCCGATGGGGGTCGCGGCACGCGGATCGTCCAGCGCGATGCCTTCGGCGTAGACCAGCCGGTGGGCGTGGCGTAGCTCGCATCCCAGGGCGACGGCGAATTCGGCGCGGGGCGCGTGGTGTCCCGCGCCGCCTCGGGAGACGGTGCGGGCGACCCAGAAGTAGCGTTTGCCGTCAGGCATTTCGGCGACCTGGGTGAGGATGCGGCCGGGGGAGGAGAACGCCGCGTAGACCGTCCACAGCGGGCAGGTGCCGCCGAAGCGGGAGAAGTGGAAGTCGGTGGCGGACTGGCGTTTGGAGACGTTCCCGGCCCGGTCGACGCGGAGGAAGGAGAACGGCACTCCGCGGGCGCGGTTTCCTGAGCGTTGCAGGGTGCTGAGCCGGTGGCAGACGGTCTCGAAGCCGACGCCGAAGCGTGCCTGGAGCAGTTCGATGTCGTACCGCACCTCCTCGGCGGCCGCGCGGAACGCCGTGTACGGCATCAGCAGCGCACCGGCGAAGTAGTTGGCCAGTCCGATCAGGGCCAGGTCCTCGGATTGAGGGGAGGTGAGGTCGGCGGAGTCGATGAGGGTGTCGAGCAGCGGGCGGTGTTCGAGCAGCGCGATCTGCGTGGCGAGTTGGAACGCCTGCCTGCCGTCGGTCAGCCACGGCGAGAGGATCAGCAGGCCGCGGGCCGCGTCGAAGTGCCGCACGTCCGCCGACCGCCGGCGGGTCGCCTGCACGACCGTGACGTGATGGCGCTCGGCCAGACGCCGGCGCAGGACGTCCGCCGCCGTACGCGCCGAGTCCAGCCCCCAGGATCGGGCGGCGCGTTCGGCCGCACTGTCGAGTTGCCCGAAGTGGTTGTGGTGCGCGTAGAAGAAGTCCCGGACCTCGTCGTGGGGTTCGGCCGGCGGCAGGGTGCTGATCCATGAGGCGGGGGCGTCGGCGGAGGCGAGGGCGGCGACCTGTTCCGCGGCGTCCCGGTAGCGGCGGTGCAGGGCCACCAGGGCGCGGGCCACCTCCGGATGGTCGCGCACGACCTCGGCGACCTCCTCGGCGGGGACGGACACATCGGTGGCCTCGTCGCCGAGCGCGGTCCGCAGGTCGGTGCCGAGCCGCTCCTCGGCGGCTTCGGAGAAGAACTCCGGCTCCACGCCCAGGACTTCGGCGATCCGCAGCAGCACAGGGGCGGTCAGGGGCCGCTGGCTGTGCTCGATCTGGTTGAGGTAGCTGGTCGAGATGCCCAGCGCGCGGGCCAGTTCGACCTGGTTCATGCCGCGCTCGGCACGCAGCCGCCGCAGCTTGGCGTGCGCGTAGATCTTCCGTCCGGCCGTTCGCGCCATGTGCCCTCCGCCCGCTTCTCCGCCGCGGCGGACGCGTGCCGGGTGCCGCTGCGCCGTCCCTGTCGTCCCCGTCGTCCCCGTCGTCCCCGTCGTCCCCGTCGTCCCCGTCGTCCTTGTGAAGATACCATCCGCACATTTCGCAGAATTCGCAGATCCGCAAGGTGCGGCTGTACGGATTCAGCAATGTGGAGCGCTCGCCCGGACCGCGGGCCGGGTGAATGCTCGGCGGTGGAGGCCGACGGGACCGCGCCGGACGAGCGAGTTCCCGGGCGTCGCCGGTCCCGTCCGACGAACACCGTGAGGAGTCCCGTGATCGACCATCAGGTACGTGTCCATCCCAGCGCCGACCGGTTGCCGCGCGAGGAGCAGCTCGCCTGGAAGCTGGCCTCCGTCGCGACCGGCACCCAGGAGACCGCCGACCTGGACCCGGCAGCCGCGGCCATGGCCGTCAACCGGGTGATCGACAACGCGTCGGTCGCGGTCGCGTCCCTGCGCCGCCGCCCGGTTGCGGTGGCCAGGTCCCAGGCGGCCGCGCACCCAGTGGCCGGAACGGGGGCGGCAGCGGGTGCGGCGGCCGGAACCGGGGTGGCGGCGCGTTCGGTGGCCGGAACGGGGGCGGCAGCGCGTTCGGCGGCGCCCGGCGCCTGCGTCTTCGGCACCGACCCGGGCCGGCGGGTGTCACCCGAGTGGGCGGCGTGGGCGAACAGCACCGCGGTGCGCGAGCTGGACTTCCACGACACCTACCTCGCCGCCGAGTACTCCCACCCCGGCGACAACATCCCGCCGCTGCTCGCGGTCGCCCAGCACACCGGACGCTCCGGCGCCGACCTGCTGCGCGGGATCATCGTCGCCTACGAGATCCACGTCGCCCTGGTGAAGGGCATCTGCCTGCACGCCCACCGCATCGACCACGTGGCGCACCTCAGCGCCGCCACCGCCTGCGGCCTCGGCGCGATGCTGCGGCTGCCGACCGGCGTCGTGTCCCAGGCGGTCGGGCAGGCGGTGCACACCACGACCGCGACCCGGCAGTCCCGCAAGGGCGAGATCTCCAGCTGGAAGGCGTTCGCGCCGGCCTTCGCCGGCAAGGCCGCGATCGAGGCGGTGGACCGGGCGATGCGCGGCGAGGGCGCCCCTTCCCCGATCTACGAGGGCGAGGACGGCTTCCTCGCCTGGATGCTCGACGGGCCCAAGGCGTCGTACACGGTGTCCCTGCCGGAGCCCGGCGAGGCGCGCCGGGCGATCCTCGACACCTACACCAAGGAGCACTCGGCCGAGTACCAGGCCCAGGCGGTCATCGACCTCGCCCGCCGGCTGCGGGAGCGGATCGGCTCGACGAGGGACGTGGCCCGCGTCGTGCTGCACACCAGCCACCACACCCACCAGGTGATCGGCTCCGGTTCCGGCGACCCGCAGAAGTACGACCCGCACGCCAGCCGCGAGACCCTCGACCACTCCGTGCCGTACATCTTCGCGGTCGCCCTGGAGGACGGCACCTGGCACCACGAGCGCTCGTACGCGCCCGAGCGCGCCCGGCGGCCGGAGACGGTCGAGCTGTGGCAGAAGGTCTCCACGGTGGAGGACCCGGCCTGGACCCGCCGCTACCACGACCCCGACCCGCAGCGCCGGGCGTTCGGCGGGCGGGTGGTGATCACGCTCACCGACGGCACGGTGATCGAGGACGAACTCGCCGTCGCCGACGCCCACCCCGCCGGCGCCCGCCCCTTCGACCGGGCCGGCTACACGGGCAAGTTCCGCGCCCTCACCGAGGGCGTGGCCACGCCGGGCGCGCAGGAGGCGTTCCTGGACGCCGCCGGCCGGCTCGCAGATCTGGACAGCGCCGGGCTGACCGGCCTGTTCCCGGCGGTCGACACGGACGCGGTCGCCGCCTACGACGCGCAGCTCCCGAAGGGCCTGTTCTGATGCTGCACACCCGCACCACACCCGCCCAGCGCCGCCGCGCGCTGCGGCAGCACCTCGCCTCCGGCCGGCTGCTGCGGATGCCGGGCGCGATCAACCCCTACTCGGCGAAGCTGATCGAGGAACACGGCTTCGAAGCGGTCTACCTCTCCGGCGCTGTGCTGGCCGCCGAACTGTGCCTGCCCGACATCGGCCTGACCGCCTCGACCGAAGTCGCCGCCCGCGCCCAGCAGGTCACCCGCGTCACCGACCTGCCGGTGCTGATCGACGCCGACACCGGATTCGGCGCGCCGGTCAACGCCGCCCGCACCATCCAGCTCTTCGAGGACGCGGGCCTGGCCGGAATGCACCTGGAGGACCAGATCAGCGTCAAGCGCTGCGGCCACCTCGACGGCAAGACACTGGTGACGCGCGAGGAGATGGTGCAGCGGGTACGGGCCGCCGCCGACGCCCGGCGGGACGGCGACTTCCTGCTGATGGCCCGTACCGACGCCCGTGGCGTCGAGGGCCTCCAGGCGGCGATCGACCGGGCGAAGGCGTACGTCGACGCCGGCGCCGACGCGATCTTCCCCGAAGCCCTCGCCGGCGAGGCGGAGTTCGCCGCGTTCCGCGAAGCCCTCGACGTGCCGCTGCTCGCCAACATGACCGAGTTCGGCAAGGGCCCGCTGCTGACCGCGGCCACTTTGGAGAACCTCGGCTACAACATCGCCCTCTACCCGGTCACCCTCTTCCGCCTCGCGAGCGGCGCCATCGAGGACGGCCTGCGCACGCTGGCCGCCGAGGGCACCCAGGAGTCCCTGCTGCCCCGCATGCAGACCCGCTCCCGGCTCTACGAAGTCCTCGGCTACGAGGACTACACGGCCTTCGACTCGGCCGTCTTCGACTTCACCCTCCCGCCCGGCACCTGAACCCCGCCCGGCCGCACCCTCGTTGGAGGCCCCATGCCCCGCACCGCACCGCCCGCGACACCGCCCGCGACACCGCCCGCGACCTCGTCCGCGGTCCCGGACATCCACCGCGGTCTCGCCGGTGTCGTCGTCGACACCACCGAGATCTCCACGGTCATCCAGGAGACGAACTCCCTGACCTACCGCGGCTATCCGGTCCAGGACCTTGCCGCGAACCGCTCCTTCGAAGAGGTCGCCCACCTGCTCTGGTACGGCGATCTGCCCGACAGCGCGCAACTGCGCGAGTTCCGGGCCCGCGAGCGTGCCCTGCGCCCGCTGGACCGCACCACCGCCGAACTCCTGCTCCGGCTGCCCGAGACCTGCCATCCCATGGACGTCCTGCGCACCGCCGTCAGCTTCTTCGGTGCCGAGGACCCCACCGAGGACGACGGCAGCCCGGCCGCCAACCGCGCCAAGTCCCTGGCCCTGCTGGCGAAACTGCCGACCGTGGTCGCCGCCGACCACCGCAGGCGCCGCGGCCTCGACCCGATCCAGCCCGACCCGGCTCTCGACTACGCCGAGAACTTCTTCCACATGTGCTTCGGCCGGGTACCGGAGCCGGAAGTGGTCCGATGCTTCGAGATCTCCCTCATCCTCTACGCCGAACACAGCTTCAACGCCTCGACGTTCACCGCCCGCGTCGTCACCTCCACGCTCTCCGACCTCTACAGCGCGGTCACCGCGGCCATCGGCGCCCTCAAGGGGCCGCTGCACGGCGGCGCCAACGAAGCGGTGATGCACATGCTCAACGAGATCGGCGACCCGCAGCGCGCGGGGGCCTGGCTCGACGACGCCCTGGCATCGAAGCGCAAGATCATGGGCTTCGGCCACCGCGTCTACAAGCGCGGCGACTCGCGCGTCCCGATCATGCAGGAGGCCACCGACCGCCTCGTCGCCCGCACCACCGACCCCGAAGCCGCGCGCCTGGCCGCCCTGCACGCCGCGCTGCGGCAGGCCATGGCCGACCGCAAGGGCATCCACCCCAACCTGGACTACCCGGCCGGACTCGCCTACCACCTCATGGACTTCGACATCCCGGCCTTCACCCCGATCTTCGTGATGAGCCGCATCACCGGCTGGACCGCCCACATCACCGAACAGCTCGCCCACAACGCCCTGATCCGCCCCCTCGCCTCCTACGACGGCCGCCCCCAGCGCCCCGTCCCGAGCGCCTCCTGACCCGGCACGACGACGGGGGCAGCCCCCGCCGGATCGGCACGCGAGTCGTCACTCAAGTCGTCAACTGAAACATAAGGAAGTTCATCCCCAGGGGTGCTTCCGTCGGTAACGTGGAGTACCCGGATTCCAGGGTCGGCGGAAGCAACTGGGGGTGTCGCTGTGACGGATGACCATGGGCAGCAGCCGGAGTCCGGTGCGCGGGACGAGACCGGTGCGCCGCCCCCACCTCCGCCGCCCTTTCCCTCCCAGCCGCCCGCCGCTGCTCCGCCGCCACCCCGGCCGCCCCACCCGCCGCAGCCGCCGTCGGCCACCACGCCGCCCTGGCCGTCGCTTCCGCCGCAGCCACCCGCGATACCTCCACCGCCGGCCCGACCGCCCACGGCGGGCGCGCCGACCGGGCCCCCGCGCGCGGTGGCCGGGTGGTTACGGCAGTCGCGCGCCCGGTCCCTCACGGCCACGGGCGTCGCGCTGGCCGTACTGGCGAGCCTGCTCTACGTGCTGTGGCCGAGCGGGTCCAACGGATCGGGCGGGTCCGGGGACGCCAAGCACGAGGCATCGGCTCCCCACGTGTCACCGGCCCGGCAGGGCGCGTCTGCGGCACGGGAGTTGAGCGCCCTGCCCGCGGTGAACCTGTCGATGGTCTACGCCCCGGCCGAGCACCGGTCCATGACCCGGGCGAACCTCACGGTCAACAGCACAGGACAGGCGTCGGGAACCCTCAGCGAACCGGTTGCCGGGAAATCCACCCTCGCGTGGTCCGGCGACCAGCTCTACCTGAAGGGCGACTCGGCGTTCTGGGCACAGCAGGAACCCCTGTTCGGCACGGACCTGACCAGCACCGGCCACTGGGTGGCACCGCAGAAGCGCTCCGGCTACTACATGCTCGACGGCTTCGGGGTGGACGCCGGCTCGCTGACGCCGGCCTCGCTCGCCGCGCTGGTCCGCCAGGTCACCTCCGACCCCGAGGCGGTGCGGGAGGACGGCGCGACGTTCGAGGGCCGCAACGCGGTCTCGTACACCTCCCAGGGCTGGACGGTCGTCCTCGCCAGTGCGGCCCCCTACTCCGTCCTCGCCATCGGCGGCGACCCCGGCGGCGACAGCCCCGTCAAGTCCGCCACCTGGCACTCCGCCCGGCGCACCGGGGACGCGGCGGTGCCGGCGGGCCCCCGTACGGACGCCGTGCCGGCCGACGACAGCGACTACAGCAGCTACCTCCTGCTGGAGCCGAAGCCGGCCACCACCGAGCAGGCCGGCTCGGTCCCCGCCACCACCGCCTCGGCCGTGGCGACCGCCGTCCCGCCCGCCACGTCGGCCGAGGCGACGTCCAAGACGATGGGGCCCGACTTCACGATCACCAGCAACTCGCCGTCCCTGTGCACGACCGACCCGTGCGCGTACTCCTTCACGGTCACCAACAGCGGTGACCAGGCGGGCGCGGCCACGCTCTACCTGACCCTTCCGCAGGTGCCCGACCAGCCCCACCCGCTGGGCACCTTGCAGCCCAAGCAGTCCAAGACGGTCAGCGGCTCCCGCCCCAACATCGCCCCGCCCGGCAAGACGGTGACCCACACCGACTACGCCTGGGTGTACTCGGCCGCCGAGTACGGCTCCGACCCGAAGGTCGGCAGCCGGCTGCACGCACGCAACCTCCAGCCGGACGACGTCTCGGTCGGCACGCCCCTGAAGCCCACCGTGGCGAAACTGCTGGACCAGATGACGAAGGACCGGCCGACGAGCGACACCGAGGCGGGCAGCAAGTCGATCGACGCGCTCGAAGGGGCCGACGACCAGGGCGAGTTGCCCGACCTGGGGGAGATCGTCGACTCCGGCCGGCTGGACAACCCGCAGGACCTGCGGACGATCCTCCCCACCACCGACAAGGTCGAGAACCAGCGCGTGCTGGAGCAGATCGCGGCTCTGCTCCTGGCCGACCCGCAGGCACACGTCACCTGGAGCGTGCCGTCCACGACCGCAGGAGCGGCACCCCCGGCGGACTACCTCTACACGACCACCGAGCAGGGCCGGCCGGCCAAACGCGCCGTGAAGACGGAAACGGTCCGCAGCCCGGCCGAACTCGGATCGCAGGCACGCATCGGCGCCGCGCAACTCAACGGCGAGCAGCCGGACTCCTCGGCCGGCGGGGGCCAGCGGGTACGGTCCGGATACGAACGGGTGCTGCGCCTCGACCTCGAACCGTTCGTGGGCCCGCTGCTGGACCTGGCCACCACACAGGACCTGGAGCATCTCCTGTCGACAGGACAGCAGTTCCAGCAGCTGCGGGACAGCCTCTGCGAGGCGAACGGCGGCGGCCCCCGCGTCGACCGCCTCGTCATCGTCAACGGCGCCGGCACCCACCAGTGGACCGACCCGAGCCAGGTCGGCGCCCGCTGCGGCTCCGGCGGGACCTCGCCGTCGCCCTCCCCGTCGACCAGCACCACGCCGGACAGCAAGCCGACCTGCCTGACGCAGCGTCCGCCGGCCGGCGTCGCCGAGTCCAGCGGGGCGGGCTGGATCTACTACGCCCCCACCGGATCGCACCAGCGGGCCACCGCGGCCACCGCGTGCCTGAAGAATCCGCTGGGCACGGGCACCGCCTCCAACTCCAACAGCCCCGGCATGACCACGGCCCGCAACCGCGCGAAGGCACTGCTCCCGGGAGTGCCGGGGGTCCTGGTCAACAGCTGCCACCTGATACCCAAGGAGTTCGGCGGCCGCGGCATCCAACGCAACCTCACGCCGTGCTGGGCCACGCCCGTGAACGTCGGTGAGATGACGGACATCCAGACGGCGGTCCGCGCCTTCCTCAACAAGCGGGGAACCGTGCGGATGACGGTGACCGCCCAGTACAAGGACACCGCGGCGGTGATCCCGTACGCGTTCACCTTCCAGATCACCGCCTGGGACTCCCGCGGGAATCCGTACCCGCTCGCGGTGCCCGGCGGCGGCACGGTCCAGAATGTGAAGGGCGGAAAGAACCTCAGTCCCTGACAGGTGGTGGTCCGGTGGTGCGGGACGACATCGCCGCGTTCGCGCGGATCACCGGGGCCGCGCCCGGGACGGCCGGGCCGGCGCTGCCCTGGGCCGACACCCGGGCCGCGTACGGCCTCGACCTGCCCGCCGACTACCGGGCGTTCGTCGACGCCTACGGGCCCGGGACGGTGGGCAGCCGGCTCACCCCCCTGATCCCGCTGCCCCCGTGCGGCACCGGGACCGGGATCGCCGCCCTGGGACCCGTGCTGGACGCGGCCGCCGAGATCGGCGCCCTGCTGCGCGGCCTACGGGAGAGGTACCCGGACGCGTTCCCGTACCCCTTCCACCCCGAGCCCGGCGGCCTGCTCGCCTGGGGCGGCGGCGTCGGCGGCGAGCAGTGCTTCTGGCTGACCCAGCCCGCGGACCCGGACACCTGGCCGGTCGTGGTCTGGGACAAGGCGGACTGGCACCGCTACGACATGGGCATGGTCGCCCTGCTGAACCGCGCCCTCAGCGGGCATGACGCGTTCCTCGACGAACTGGTCGGCCCCAGGCCCGGTCACCCCCTGTGGAACCCCGACCCCTGATCCGCCCCGGGTCCCCCCTCCGGGAACCGTTCGGCAACCGGTCAGCAGTTCCACTTCGATGAGCCGGGGCTGTAGTTGTCGGCGAGGTAGACAACCTTCCCCCGGGGAACGCAACTCCCGATGCGACTGCTGTAGTTGTGGTTCCGATACAGGGTGACACCCGCGCCCGAGGTGCCGTTGTTGAAGACGGCGTACGTGAACTTCCCGTCCTGCACCCAGGAGCAGTTGTCCCAGTCGGGGGCGTCGTCCTCCCACTTGCACGGATGGGTGTCACCACTGGATTGATAGGCGCAGAAGTACTTGCTGGGACAGGCGCCCGTGCTGATGCCGGACGGCGCGGCCGAAGCCGGAGCGACGGTCGCGGCGGTCACTGCCCCGACGGTGACAGCGGCAGCCGCGGCACACCGCGCCGCGCGTGATCGAATGCGCATTTCTTTCCTTCCGATCGACTCACCAGCCGATTCTGAGCGCCCCCACCTCAATCCTCATTCGCCGACAGCGCACACCTCTTGGCCCCCAGCGCAACGAGCGTGCGGCTACCGACCCCGAGCTCTGCCCATGCGGCTGCGGCGGATGAGCGGCGTGTGTGCGTTCGGACGCGGTTCGTGAGCCGGCTCGGAAATGCGTTGCCGACGGCGGCGGGTGGCAGCAGGGTGGCCTGGTGAGTACCGACGACGAAGTCCGCCAAGCGGCCCACGGCGTGGCCGACCTGTTCGCGCACGGGCGGCTGACCGCCATCCCGCGTCGCCCCGTCCGACGCGAGCAACTGCTCGACTACCTCACCGCCCGCCTGTTCACGGCCGGCCGTGACTACACCGAGCAAGAGGTGAACGAGGCCATCGCCACCGTGCACGACGACACCTCCGCGCTGCGCCGCTACCTGATCGAGGCGGGCTTCCTCGGGCGCACCAAAGACGGCGCGGTCTACCATCGCCTGCGCTGAGCAAACCCCGCCGGCAGCAGCCGGCCGCCGCAGCAGTAGCCGGAGGGCCCTCCTTGGTGGGACAGGCGGCGCTGCCGGAGCGCGGGAGACCTGCGGGAACCGGCCTGCCGGCTGCACGTGCCCCTCCCGGTTGTCGATCCGCAGTGGAAGGAGCCGGCGGAAATCCAGGGTGGCCGTGCTGGCACCAGTAGTGATTCCGTGTTGTGGGCGTTGGCGGGAGCGCTGGGGACGCGGTGTGACGGGCGCTCATTCCCCGGGAGCACTGCTGCCGGTAGGCGCGTCGTCTGAGGCGGCCGTGGTGGTTGGGCGCGGCATGCGCGTCTCGGATGCGATTCCCGTCATGAAGCGGCCCAGCAAAACCCACACCGCGGCGCAACTCTCGACGTACTCCATGGCGGAGATCCCCGAGATGTCGACCGAGTGGGCAGCGCGATTCCTGAGCGTGACGAGGTCGTGGATCAGATCGGCGACGTCGGTGTCCAATCCGCAGGCGACAAGGCTCTCAGTCCAACGGCGGGGAGTGATCGGGAAGACGCGGGAGCCGTGTTCCGGTGCGGGATGATGCCCACCCACAAGGCTTTGCGCTTCCACCAGTTGCAACTCCACAAGTCGCCAAGCCGCCAGAATCGCCGCCTCCGCAGCCGTCTCAGCCACGTCTCGCAGCGCCTCGAACGCGCCGAGGCTGGTGCTCTCGGAGGGAGCCACGGACGGGCTGTCAGGTCCGCTGCGCCGGCGGACGATCACGTCGTTGGCCGCGGCTTCGACGGCGGCGCTGTGGAGTTGATTGACGTCGGCGGCGAACTCCAAACCCCCTGCTGGGGTGCTGATCGTCTGTATCCGTTCCACGAGGCCGCCGAGGTGGTCGCGAAGCAAGAAGATCAGGACAAGGGCCACGGCGGGCCATGCCAGTGCCTTGAGGTACTCCAGCACGATCGCGGCAACCGTCACGCCCCCATGCTGTACAACCTCGGAGATCACTACACCCGTCGTGACGTACATCGATGTGACGGTGGGGCGGGCTCAGCTACCGTTCCGCCAGGGTGTGGCGACGGCACCTTCAGGAGGCCGTGGCCGTCAACGCCGCGCCGTCGGTTGTCTTTGACATTGGCCGGTGACGAGGGCTTCCTGGTGGGGGCGTTGCGGGTGTGGGCTCACCAAGCGTCGGCTGTCTTGCCGGAATGTATCGCTTCAGTGCGGTTTTGTAGTTCTGGTAGGAACTGGGTGATGGCGGTGGTGTCGGGGTGCCCTGAGGTGCGGTCCATGAGCTCGGTCCGGCTGATGATCGCGCCGTAGTGGGTTCCTTCGCAGGGGCATACCGCGATGTGTTCGGTGCCGTCGTCGTCGGTGACGATGTAGAGGCCGGGGTCTTCGCCGGGGTCGGCCCGTATGAGGCGCTGTACGTCGTCCGCGGTGATGTGCAGGGCCATGCGCGCACGGTAGGCGACCCTGGTTTCCCTTGTCGAGATGATCGGCGTGCTGGGGCACCTGCGTTTGCGTGCGCGCGTCCGTACGTGGGGAAGCTGTCGGTCCTGCCGTGAGCGTCGAACCGTACAACTCGTAGGGCCGCGGGCGGGTCGGCCGAGCGTACGGTGGACCGACCGACGCCGACCCGCCCGCCTCACCACCGCGACATACGCGTCATCGTCACACGTCCGTACGGACCCGAGAGCCACGGCCCGGCGCTGCCCGGCCGCAGGCCGTTGCCGAAGCGGCGTCAGCGGTACACGAGCAGGTGGTCGCACGTGGTCGTGCCGTCGTGGAGCGAGTCGTCGCTGCTGAGGACGTAGAAGGACCCGGCGAACCCGGCGGCGGTCATCTTCGGCACCACGATCAGTGTCTGCCTCGCCATGTCCAGCCCAGCCGGGTTCACCACGTACCGGTACAGCAGCGTGAAGAGGTTCTGCCCGAGGTCGGGCAGTTTGAGCACCCGGTACGTGCGGTCTCCGGAGCCCTCGGCCCCGGTGATGGCAGCTTGGTACTGCGGGGAACCCCAGTGTGAGGGTTGAGTGGCGATACGGGACATCTTTTCCAGGTCCTGCAGCCGCGCCTGCGTACTCGGCCGGATGCCGGCCATGTGGATGTGCAACTGCTGGAGTTGGCGGGAGAGCGCCGAATTGATCCCCAATCCGATATTCGGGTACTGCACCGGAACGCTCCCGCCGCTCCGGGCGTTCTGCCACGCGTCGTCCCAGTAGTTCGCCGCGCCGGAGGTCTCGAGAAACGGGCATTCGATACCGGTGATCCGGCACGTGGGGACCAGGAGATAGTTGTGCCGGGTTTCGGGAATGCCGTGCAGGATGATGTAATCCGCGCTCATCTTCAGGCAGTTGGGCTTGAGTTGCGGCGGGGGCGGAACGGTCCCGTGCACGCAGAACTGCACGTCGTTCCACAGCGGGTCCTTGTCGGTGGGCTTACCGCAGAGGGGCTGGAACTGGACCGGAGGGCAGGGGCTCGGACCTGCCCCGGGAGGGGAAGTGGGGCAGGAGTCGGCCGGCGACTCCGCGTGCGCCGGGTCGGCCGCCGAGGCGGCGCCCCCGAGCGGCCCCGCACCGGCCAGGAAAGCCGCCGCACCGACGGCCCCGGAGAGCGCGACGAATTGACGGCGCGGCACCTCGCGCGCGTTGCCGGAGTCGTTCATGCGCGATCTCCCTTGGTGGTGGCCGATGATTTCGGTCGTGGCGGTAAGCGAAACGGAACAGCCGGCCGGAACCTGCCCTGCACTGATTCGCTCACAGGATATGCGGCCGGGAGAAATCTGCCCATCGACTGAATGGGTGGGCTTCACGTGACGCGATCGAACTGTCGGCCCGTCAGGGCGGCCGACACGCTGGGCGGTTCGCCGAGAGAAACTCTTTCGGACCGAGTTCGGGAGCCGTGATCGACGTGGAAGCAGCGCCGTACGTTCTCGTGCTTCTTGGGATTGGAAGCCAGGTAGTCAGTGACGGTTTCTCAGCGACGATCGGGCGTGGAACGGCTCGACGTCGGAGACCCACAGCGGGGTGCCGTCCGGAGCGGCCAGGAACCGCACGTTGTCACCGAATGCCTCGTGCTTCTGGCTGGACCACAGGTCATTGCCGTGGTCGCGGACCCCAGCGAGGCGGTCTGACTCGATCAGGGTGCCGTCGAGGACCACGTGGGCCATGCCCTGGCGTCGGCAGCGCTCCAGGACTGCCGCGCGGAGTGCCGATTCGCCGCCGGTTCGCTGCCAGCAGGCGGGACAGGTACTCCACGACGTGGCGCGGAACGTCGAGCGTGGCACCATAGTTGACCAACGCGAAGCCTCTGGTGATTGCGGACATGATCTTGTGGTGAGACCTGCCCTACCAGGGGCTTCACGCCTGATCGCAACCGGACCCGCGGCAGCCGATCCGCGATGGGTCGCTCGATGCCATGCCACGGGCAACGCCCCGTCAACGCACGGGAAGGCCGCAGGCTGCGAGGACGAGGTGCAGCCGCTCCTCGGTGACGTGCGTCAAGGGCGGGACCAGGAGCGTCGCGATTCCGGCTTCGACGGCCGCGCCGTCATGGCTGGAGCGATCGCCGACCATCAGTGCCTCGTCGGGTCGCACCCCAAGCTGGTCAAGGGCTACTCGGAAGACAGCGGGGTCGGGTTTGCACACGCCTTGCTCGAAGGAGAGGACGAAACTGTCGACGTACTCCTCCAGGCCGGCCTTCATGAAGCCGGGGCGGATGTCGAAGTGGATGTCGCTGACAATCGCCACCTTCAGTCCGGCCGCCTTCAGCGCCGCGAGGGTCGGCTCGGCATCGACCGCAAAGGGGTTGTCGGTGGCGTCGGACAGCGCCGCGTACATCTGGTCGGCCAGGTCCGAGTCGATACCCGCGGCGTCCACCCACCGCAGGTAGCTCTCGCAGTGTGCCGCGGCTGAAAGGTCCGCTCCGGCCCAGCCTAGCTCGACCTCCGACAGCTGGCCCGCCACACTCAGGGCTTCGCTGATCCGCTGCACCTCCGACTCGGATACATCGCGCTGAAGGTGCCGCAATGACCGCTCGATCCACTGGGCGCCCCTGGGCCGTATCTGGCCCGGACCCCACTTCGGGACGATGAGAGTTCCGACCCAGTCGAGGAGGACGGCTTTGAAGCAGGGCATGGTCTCCCCCTGACCAGACGGTTTGCGATCGCTGGCAGGCTGCCACCCGCACCCCAACGAGTCAATCCCGGGACGTCTCCCGACGCGCTCATCCTCAACGGCCGGCGGACGTGATCTCCGTTGAGAAAACCTCAGTGAGCCCAGTGGCCCACGCCGCCGGCCGCAGAGCCTTTATCAGCGTCGCCTATCCAGGGTGAGAACGGCTTCGGCGACGACGACGGCCGAAGCCTGCTGCGGACGACGCTTCTTGGCCGGCGGGGGACCGGCCGGACAGCGAGGACGCGACGGTCGGACGGTCGAGTCCTTTCGGTACGCCGTGGTCGGCCACGGCCCCAACCGGGGGCGAGCCCGCCCGACGCGGGAGAACGTGAACTTCCACGAGCAGGTGAACGAACTCCACAACCTCGCTCACCCGCTCCGGACCTGCTCGGCGGAACGGCTGGGATCGGATAGGGCCCGCTCCGCGCGATCGACCCGAACGGCGTGTCAGCCAGTCTCCTGGCCGGTCTGAGACGATGGACGGGACCATGCGGATGACCGCAACAGAGGGGGAGATCGTGGTCGGTCTGGTGCTGCTCGGAGTTCTGGTGCTTGCCGTTGGCGGGTGCGTATGTGTGGTGTGGGCGGAGCGCGGTGGGCCCCGCTGGGTCCGCGGTGTGGCGACCGTGACGCTTGCTGCGGGCGATCTGGTGCGTCGTTCGGATTCGGAGAGGAAGCGGCGCCGGAGCCTGAAGGGGACCACTGGCGGCGGTGACTAGGAACGGGAAGCGCTCTGAACCGGGCGGAAGGCCGGGCAGCGGACGTGCAGAGCCCCGAGACCAGGACGCGGTCTACCCGCCCGGCCGCAGCCGCACGCTGTCGGCGACGAGCCCGCGAGGATCGGGTACCGCGGGCTGTTCCGTCGATCTGACGCGACGAAGCTCGTGGAAGAGAGATCGGCACGTGTCCGCCAACGGCTTCCCGTCCGCAGGTCGTTGGCGGTGATAGAGGGCGACGACAAGCGCGCGCTCGATGATGTCCGTCTCGTCCCAGGCAAGGAGGACGTCGCCCGGGAGTGGAACGACGGTCACATTTCCCGAATCCGCTGCCGCCACCACGCTGCCGCATGCCATGAACTCAGGGATGCGGCCCTTGGATCGGGCAGTGTGCGACGCAGGAACTCCGCATCGAGTCGGGCGACGATACCGCCCAGCCCTCCCCGCGCTGCGGGCGGGAGCCGACGGAGCGCTTCTTCGAGGGTGTCCCGAGCGTCCAACGGGTCGCAACAAGGGCAATCGTGCCAGGGCAGATACAGGTGCCGGCCGGGCCTGCGGAGAAAACTCTCGTACTGGTGCAGGGCGTCAGCAACAACACCGTGCCCCAGATAGCGGGCTTCGATCTGCTTGATGGCTGTCTGAGTCCGGCGGGGAATGCCCGGAATCTGACGGACGGGACGAATGCTGGTGCGGGCCGGCCACCGCTGAGCGCGGACGGCGCCGGGCGGCCTACGCGCCATCGGCCTCTCGGGTCAGCGTCATGGCACCCATCATGCCAGGGCTCACGGTGACAGTCAGCGGATGCCCGGCAGGGAATGACAGCACCAGCCCGGCTACCCGCAACCAGAAGACCCTGACCACCGGTCAACGGTCAGCTCCCAGCCACCTCGACAACGGACTGGTCGACGTCGCCACCCGCACCATCGCTGCCGTGGTGGTGCGGCCGTCCACCAAGTCGGTGGACGCCTGAAGGTTGTTCCGTATGGCCGCGCGGTCAGCTCTCACCAGCCCGGTCGGTGCGGTGATGGGCGAGGAGCCAGTCGTAGAGATCGGGGTCGTCGCAGGTCCGGGTCCAGGAGTCGTGCCCGACCCCCGGGTACCGGGTGAAGCGGACGTCCGAGCCGAGGGCCTCAAGCCCTGCCACGATCTCCTCGGTGAACCTGATCGGGACGGTCGTGTCCTCCTCGCCGTGAAAGGTCCAGACCGGTAGGTGACGAATGCGGTCGACGCCTTGGTCCCGCAGGCCTCCGCAGATCGGGACGATGGCGGCGAAGCGCTCGGGATGGCGGACGGCCAGGCTCCAGGTGCCGAAGCCGCCCATGCTCAGGCCGGTGACGTAGATGCGGGAGGGATCGATGCGGTAGTCGGCGGCGACGGTCGTCCAGGAGCCCGCCCAGCGTGTCCACCTCGGCGACCCATTGGCTGGATTCGGGAGCACTGCGGGGTGGCGATCACGAAGGGGAACCCGTGGCCGGCCTCCGCCAGTTTCGGGATGCCGTGGCTACGAGTCGGGGACACGCTGGACCGATCATGATGCGGGCACGACCTCGAATGAGACACGCCGGCTATGGCTGAAACAGCTTCCACTGCCCCTCGGAGACGACCTCGACGGTGCCGTCGACCACCTTGACGGCGCTCTCATCGTCGATCGCGTACGTCGGGGCGGGAATGTGTGCCGCCCACTTCTCGGCGTTGGCCAGGGAGGCGTCGGGATGGCGCGGGTTCTCCAGGTGCGGGATCATCGCGAAGTCGACGAGCCCCGCTCCACGGCCCGTGACGAGGAGCCGGTCGACGTCCCCGTCGGGCGTGGCGAAGACGACCTTCTCCGAACTCACCGGCCCTTCGTTCCCGCGGGGCGGCTCGTCGTAGGTCTCGACGAAAGTGGTGGTGGCGGCGATGCTCCCGGCACTCACCCCCACGTACACCGCCTCGGGGCGCAGCGACGGCAGCAGGTCGGTCAATCCGGAGCGGCGCATCCAGCCGGCCAGGAACAATGGGTCGCCGCCCCACACCAGCAGCGCGTCGGCGTCCCGCACCGTCGGTACCCAGGCGGCCTCCTCGATGCTCGGCAGCACCGACAGCTCCAGGACCCCCAGGGACTTCCAGCCCAGATCAGCCAGCAGCGACGAACCCTGGCCGCTGAGCGCTCGCCAGGCCATCCCGGGGCCACCGGGGAAGGGATAGACGGCGGTGGGGATGAACAGGGCGTTGGATTCGGCGATCGGTTTGCCCAGCAGATCCTCCAGCGCGCCGCGGATGCTGCGGTTCTGGATACCGGATGACGTGAGGAGAGCTTTCATGGCCTTGCCTTCCTGGGGTGCCCTGATGAGATGCCCGACGCGCCCACCAGGGGTGCCGGCCGGGTCTCGGACCCTAGTACTCGGCACTGACATTCAGCATCGGCCCGAGGGCGATCTGCGGCCGCACCGGTGGCATCGACGGCCGCTGCTGGAGCTGCGGCGTTGTGTCCGGTAGCGGGATCGGCGACGGATCGGATACCCGGTCCCGGAGCATCCGCTCGCTCCAATGTGGCGCAGCCGATCGGATGGCCAGGCCGTCTGTACGGAAGAGCGCCGGGTTGGGGACCATCACGGGACACGTGGCCGTGGTGCGGAGAGGGCGAGTTGGGGCCGCCGGCTTCATCCACGAGCTGCGGCGTCGGCCGTACGCGGGTTGGGGAGGCGCCCGGTGCCACAGTCGGGTGGTATTCACGCGTTCTGACGTCACCGCAGGGCTTGCCACGGCGCTGTGGGCGGGGTTCCGGGCGTGTCGTGCCCGGAACACCCGCGTCACGATCTACCTCGTGAGATCAGTGGGTTCGTCGATTCGTGTCAGCTTCTGCGGATTGGATGTCGCGTAGATCCGGGTGATGCGTCCCTTCTCGATCACGAGGCTGACCGCGGCCCGTCCGCTGTCGGATGCGATCTGGATCGCAGGGCTGCCGTTGAGCCACGTCGTCGTGGTCTCGGTCTTGGACCGGTCGGTGCCGGCGAGCATGGTCGCCACGAGCTCGGCCCCGTGGATGGGGGCCAGCGCGGCGGCCGTGAGTCCTCCGCCGTCGGCGATGAAGACCACATCCGGCGCCATGATCTCCAGAAGGTCCTGGACGCGCCCGGTGTGCAGAGCGGCGATGAACCGGTCCACCACGGCCTGGTGCTCCGACCGGCTCACGCTGACGCGTGGTTGCCGGGCGGCGACGTGGTTCCGGGCCCGGCGGGCGATCTGCCGAACGGCGGCGGCAGTCTTGCCCACGGCCTCGGCGACCTCGTCGTACGGCATGTCGAAGACCTCGCGGAGGACGAACACCGCGCGTTCCACCGGTCCGAGCGTCTCCAGGACGGTCAGCATCGCGATGGAGACCGTCTCCGCGAGTTCGACGTCGTCGGCGACATCGGGATGGGTCAGCAAGGGTTCGGGCAGCCACTCGCCGACATAGTCCTCGCGGCGACGGGAGAGCGTGCGTATGCGGTTGAGCGCCTGCCGGGTGACGGCCCGGACGAGGTACGCCCGCGGATCGTGGACCTGCGACCGGTCGACGTCGGCCCACCGCAGCCAGGTCTCCTGCAGCACGTCCTCCGCATCGGCCGCGGAGCCGAGCATCTCGTAGGCGACGGTGAACAGCAGGCTGCGGTGGGCGACGAACGGGTCCTCGGTCATTGCGAGGACCCTACGCGGGACGTCGTCGCCGGGCGGTTGGCCAGCGGGATCTCGCAGGCGTCGGAGAATCCCTGGGAGGTGACCCCGTTCGCCACGTTGGCCCTGGTCGCCAGGTTGACGTAGGCGATGAACGCGGTGAGCTCCACCATCGCCGACGCCCCGAGCCGCTCGAGAAGGCCGGCGTACTGCTCGTCGGTGACCGTCGGCGGTGTGTTCGTCATCGCCTCGGAGTACCCCATGACGTCGCGCTCCAGCGGCGTGAACACGTCCGCTTCATGCCAGCGCGGCACCTGGCTCGCCTTGGCCAGGTCCAGGTTCTCGTTCCGCGCCTGGAAATAGCCGACGTCCAGGCACCAACTGCAACCGACCTGCGACGCGACGGCCATGTGCGCGAACGACTTCAGGCCCGGGTCGACCGCGTCCCACGCCCCCACCTTGGCGCCGAACTCCAGATTGTCCTGGGCCATCCGAGGGCTGTGCCACAGCACTTCGACGTTCTCGGGCACGGCGCCCAGTTGCTTGATCATGCTCTCCTCGAGCTCGGCGGGGAGCTCGGCCTTCGGCAGTCGCAGTGTCATGGTGTCTCTCCTTGCATGCGTCCCTGTGGGGCTGTTCGGCATGAAGACACCGCCCGGTCCGCGCATGTGACAACCACCGCCGCCCCGATGCGCGCCCACGGCCTGTTCGAAACTGCTGCTGTTCCTCGCGGATCTCCACGGGCCCCCGGGCCGGCCCCGATTTCGTCAGCTGCACGTACGCGAGGCCCTCGGCAACTGCACGACGTAGCTCCTGGTGCGGCCGGTCATGCTCCGGAGAGCCCGGGAGAGCCGGTGACCTGCCACGCCCCTGATTGCCGTCCCGCAAATCGACATCGAGGCAGAGCCCCGTCCGTCTGGGAAGAGGGGAGGGCGGTCCGGTACGTGTCGTCGCCGACGTACGGGGGACGGGGGCCGGGCACCTGGACGGGCTACGGACGGCGGCGGGGTTTACCGCGCCTGGCGCCGCCCGTACTGCCGCTCTTGCCGGTGGGCTTCGCTCCGGAACCGGACCCGGACCCGGAACCGGAACCCGACCCGCCGCGCGCGGGCTTGCGGCGCCCTTCCGCCGCCTTGTCGGGGCGCTTGCCCTTGCCCTTGTCCGTGCCCTTGTCCGTGCCCTGCGTGCCCTGCCTGCCCTGTGCGTTCCGGGCCGGAAGCGGGCGACCGCGGGTGCTGTTGACGGTGCGCCCCCGCACGATGCCGATGAGGTGTTCCACCAGGTCGGTGGTCTCCTCCTGCGGCCAGGACAGGGCGACTCGGGACTCGGGGGCGTCCAGGACCGGCCGGTAGGTGAGGTCCCTGCGGTGGTGCAACCGGGCCAGGGACTGGGGGACGACCAGCAGGCCCACGCCTGCCGCGACCAGTTCCACGGCGTCCACGGTGGTGGCGGGGCGCTCCTTCGCGGGCTGTCCCGGCAGGGTCTCCCAGGCAAGGGTGGAGTCCAGAGGGTTCAGTACGACCTCGTCGGCGAGGTCGTCCAAGGTCACCTCGTCGACCGCCGCCACGAGGTGGTCCTTGGGGACGACGACCACCGTTGTCTCCGTGTAGAGGGGGATCGCGCTGAGGTCCGGCCCGTCGACCGGCAGCCGTACGAATCCGGCGTCCGCGCCGGACTCGCCGCCGTCCCGCAGCACGCCGAACGCCTCCGCGGCGCTCACCGGCACCAAGGTGAGCGGGATCTCCGGCAGGCGCTCGTTCCAGATCCGCGTCCACTTGGTCGGCGTCACGCCCGGAACGTAGGCGAGCCGGAACGAAAACGAAGGAGGGGGCACTTCCGAACCTGTCACCACAGAAGGTTATCCGTTGGTGGTCGGAGGCGGCACGCGCGCTCGTTACCCTTGACGGCATGACGTCGCAGCAGACCACCCAGACCATGAAGCCCGCGACAGCGGCGAAGAAACTGGGTGTGTACCTCCAGGCCACACCCCCCGAGTTCCAGGAGGGTGTCGTCTCCCGCACCGAGCTGAGCGCACTCCAGGCCGAGCCCCCCGAGTGGCTGGTGGAACTACGGCGCAACGGACCGCACCCTCGGCCGGTGGTCGCGTCGAAGCTCGGCGTGTCCATCACGGGCCTCGCGCGTGGCGGCGTCACCGAGGCACTCACCACCGAGGAGATCGAGGCGCTGAAGCAGGACCAGCCGGAGTGGCTGGTCCAGGAGCGCGCCGTGCAGGCCGAGTTCCGCAAGGAAGCGGTGCGGATCAAGGAGAAGAACGCGGAGCGCGCCGCCCGTACCCGCTGAACCGGCACCGCCCTCGCCACCCCAGCCGGCCAGTTCCGGCACCCACCTGTTGTCCGCGCGGGCGCTGGTCGTAGCGCTCGTCCGGCAGCGGGTCCGCCCCTGCGTCTGACGGGGAACGGCGGCGACGTCGTCCTCGACTCCCGCGGCGCCGGCCGGGTGGGGATGGCGCAGGACCGCGACCGGCGCGCCGCCCGCCGCCAGGTGACCGGCCGGGCACGGGCCCCCACCCGGGTGCGGGCCCGCACCCGGGCCCACGCGAGCTGTCGCCGGCCGTGACCCGTACCGCGGGCACCGGGCTCGGGCCGCCCGCACGGCATCTAGTTCGGCCTCCGGCGCCTCGTGGCGGCCCGCCAGCGCTCGCCTCACACGGTGAGGCCACGCTCTGCCGGTCGATGCCGTGCTGACGCCCGGGCCCCAGGTGCGCCGGCCCCGCTGCGACGCGAGTTCCGTCGCCGTCCTGGACCTGCCCTGCGCACAGGGTCTCGGCGGATGTTTCGAGGGCCCCGACGCCCGGCTGCGGAGCGCCATCGCGCTCTCAGCGGCTCGCGGCTCAGCCGCTCGAGCCGCGTATCACGAGTTCCGGCGTCAACACGACGTCGCCCCCGCCGCCTTCGAGGAGCGTGAGGGATGCCTCGACCATGCCTTCGGCGACGGAGCCGAGCGTGGTCAACCCCGGTGCGGCCGTCGCGGAGACGAAGGTTCCGTCGAAGGTCGCGATCGCGTAGTCGTCAGGCACGCGCTTGCCCGCGTGCTGGAGCGCTGTGAGCAGTCCGAGCGCGACCACGTCGGCCGTGCAGATGATCGCGTCGGGCTCATGGGGGTCCGCGAGCAGACGCTTGGCCGCCTCGATGCCGCTCGCGACCGTGAAACTCGGCATCTCCAGCACCCGGTCTCCCGGTCCCGCCAGTGCGCGGAACGCCGAGGTGCGCTCGATGCTGGAGGACGAGTCCTCCTGGGCGTCGACCATCAGAATGCGGTGGCGCCCACGCGAGCGCAGATGGTCGACGAGTATGCGCACCCCCGCGGTGTTGTCGAGCCGCACCGACGGCGCCTCGACGCCGCGCGCACGGCGGTCGACCTGCACGACCCGGCCGGAGCGGGAGAGTTCGGCTATCGCCGCGCCGCTGCGCTCGTAGGCCGCGGGCACGATGAGCACCGCGTCGACGAGCACGCGGTCCATGCCGGCGAGCTGGCGCTGTTCGATCTCCGGGCTCTCGTCGGTGTCGATGGTCACCAGACGCTTGCCCAGGTGGCCGAGACGGCGTGAGTAGGCCGAGACCAGCTCGGCGAAGTACGCGTTCGCGACGGCCGGCACCACCAGGGCGATGGCATCCATGGACTGGACCCGCAGCGCCCGGGCCGCCGCGTTGACCTTGTAGCCCAGCACCTCGCACGCGACGCGCACGCGTTCGGCGAGCTCCGGGTCGACGTTGCGCTGTACGCCCGAGAGCACCCGGCTCGCGGTCGTGACCGACACCTCAGCGCGGGCAGCCACGTCCTTCAAGCTCACCCGTGCGCCCATTCCTGATCCCTCCGGTTCCGGCTGGTCGATGCTAGCAGGGAGGTCACAGCCAGTGACTGTTGACGGGGGAGAGCGCTCCGTGTTTACCTTTGGAAATGCATTTCCCAGAGGAGAATCTACCGCATACCCCACCAGAGCGCCGGGCGGATGGCCGCTCGGCGGGCAGTGGGGAAGTGCTGGTCGTCGGTTCCGTCAACCTCGACCTCGGCTACCGGCTCGAGCGCCTGCCGCGCGAGGGCGAGACGGTCCGCGCGAGCGGGAGTTTCCAGGCCGGAGGCGGGAAGGGCGCGAACCAGGCGCTCGCCGCCCGCCGTCTCGGCGCGCAGGTGGCCCTGCTCGCGAGCGTCGGGCGCGACGCCGGTCCCGCCCTGGCCGACCTCGCCGCCGCGGGCGTCGATCTCGCTCCGGTCCTCCGGCACGAGGAGACCGTGACGGGGGCCGCGGTCCTGCTGGTCGGCCCGAACGACAACTGCATCGTCGTCGACGCGGGTGCCAACGACCTGCTGCGAGCCGAGCACGTCCGCGCTCTCGCGACGAGCACGAAGCCGCCGGCCGTGGTGGTGACCAACCACGAAGTGCCCGCCCCGGTGGTCGAGGCCACCGTTCGCGCCTATGCCGGCCGGGCGCGTGTGCTGCTCAATCCGTCGCCTGCGCGCGTGCTCGACCGCGAGCTGCTGGCGCTCGTCGACGTCCTCGTGCTCAACGCCGGGGAACTCACCGACCTGCTTGGCCTCGGCCCGACCCCGCCCACCCCCGAAGCGGTCGCCGCTATCCTCGACCGCGGCGCCCTCGGCGACTGCGTCGTCACACTCGGCCGCGGCGGCGCCGTCGTCTCCGAGCGGGGCGCCATCACCCACGTGCCCGCGTTCCGCGTCGACGCCATCGACACGGTCGGCGCCGGTGACGCATTCCTCGGCGCGCTCGCCGCCGGTCTCGCCGCAGGTCAGGACCTCGGCGCGGCGGCCGAGCGCGCATGTGCCGCGGCCGCGCTCGCCGTGACCGCACCCGGCGCCCGCGGGGCCGCGTTGAGCGCGGAGAGCGTCGACGCGCTCATGGCCGGCGAACCGGCGATGTCCCGAAACTGATCCACCCCTGCGCCCGCGCAGCTCCACCGAAAGGCACGTCCATGAGCAATGTCGCTCAGCAGGGACGACGAGGTACCACCGTCGAGGCGAACGGCGTCAACCCCGTCCCCGACTCCGAACGCCGCGGGAAGCCCCGCGGCCTGTTCCCCGTGTGGTTCGCCTGGAACATATCGATCCTCGGCGTCAGCTACGGAATCTTCGTCTTCGGCCTCGGCCTGAACGTCTGGCAGACGATCGTCGCGGGAACCATCGGGTATCTCGTCTCGGCCGCCCTCGTCGGCATCCTCGCGGTCGGCGGGCCCCGCACGGGACTGCCCACGCTCACGCAGACACGCTTCGCCTTCGGCATCAAGGGCAACAGGATTCCCGCGTTCTTCGCCTACCTGTCCAATATGGGCTGGAAGGTGACGATCATCACCCTCGCGTCCGACACCGGCGCTCATCTGTTCGCGAAGCTGTGGCCGTCGGCGTTCGCGAAGTCCGACGGTTCGAGCACCACCCCCGCACTGGCGCTGTGGTTCGTGATCGTGCTCGCGGTGACCATGACGGTCGCCGTGCTCGGACACCAGCTGATCATGAAGCTCGAAGTGTGGATCTCGTGGGTGACCGGTGTCATGACCCTCGCGTTCCTCGGGTTCGTGCTGCCCGAGATCGAGTGGTCGCACCTCGGCGAGGCCCACGCGGGCGGCGCGCTGGAGTTCGTCGGCGGCATCATCATGGCGATGACGCTCGTCGGCCTGGGCTTCCTGAACTACGGCGGCGACTTCGCCCGCTATCTTCCGCGCAAGAGCAGGGCACGCGGGGTGATCGGATGGACGGTCGCCGGACTGGCCACGCCGGTTGTCATCATGCTCGTCGTCGGGGCGCTGCTGGTCGGCGGGGACCCGAAACTCGGCAACGCCGCCGCCGCCGATCCCATCGGGGCCCTGACCGCGCTGCTGCCGATGTGGTTCTTCGTCCCGTTCTCCATCGTGATCGTCATCTCGCTGGTCTCGGCGGCCATCACCGGCATGTACAGCTCGGGTCTCGCGCTGATGTCGGTCGGCGTTCCGCTGCGCCGCTCCGCCACCACCGCGATCAACGCGACGATCATCGCGGCCGGCGCGTTCTACCTGGAGTTCGTCTCCACCTCGTTCCTCGCGACCTTCCAGTCGTTCCTGTCGCTCATCGCCGTGATGATGGGAAGCATGGGCGCGATCCAACTCGTCGACTTCGTCCGGCAGCGCCGGCTGGGCTGGAACACCGCCATGGCCAACCCGCGTGGCCATGGCGGGCGCAACGGGCGATGGACGGCGATCGCCAGCCTGGTCGTCGCCACCTTCCTGGGCCTGGGCCTGGTCACCAGTTCCGATCCGAACTTCGCGAAGATCACCGGATTCCTGCTCACACAGAGTGCGCGTGACGGCGTGTTCGGCGCGAGCGGGCTCGGGATCGTCATCGCCATGGTGATCGGCGCGGGGCTCTACGCGTTGCTGACCTTCGGGCTCCACCTGGACCCGAAGCCCGATCACTCGCTCGCGACCGACACCGACTCCGACTCCGGAGCCGCGCGCGGCACCGCCGGGCCGGCGGTGCCCTCCCGCGACATCGTCGGCCATGGCGCGGCCGACCTGACCGAACACTGACCGACCCGGTGGCGGCGGGCCCACAGCGCCCCGCCGCCACCCGAGGAGCTGACATCCGTGTCCGCACGCCAGACCGCACTGGAGCGGTTCCAGAAGCCCGACCCGTGGCACTCTCCCGCCACCTACTGGTTCTGGCACCACCTGCCCGACAAGGACACGATCCGCGCCCAGGTGCGGCAGATGCACGACGCCGGAATCCTCAGCTTCCAGGTGCAGGCACGCCTGTCGTACCCGATCGCGGGCTACCTGGACGAGGACTACCTCGCCGCCTGCCGGTGCGCCGTCGAGACAGCCGCGGAACTCGGCATGATCGTGGGCATCTACGACGACTACAACTGGCAGACCGGCCACGCCGCGGGCCGCGCGGTGGACGGCCATGACGAGCTGCGCGAGCGGCACCTGTTCTGGATGCGGATCGGCGCGGGAAAGAGCGGGGGGACACTCGGGAAGATCCGGTCGGCGACCGAGAACCTGGGCCCGGCCGCGATGCGGTGGCACTACGAGGGCGGTGCGGTCGCCTGGGCCGACTGGCGGACCGAGTACGTGCTCGTCACGGCATCGCCGCGGGGCGAGGTCTCCGAACGGCCGGATCTCGTCGACCGTACGGAGGGCGCTGCCGACGGGTGCCGCGTCCACCTCACCGGACCCGTGCCGGACGGAGCCGAGGTGATCGTGTTCGTCTCGGCCCGGTGCGCCACCTCCCGGCTGGTCAACCCGGTCGATCCGGTCGCCGTCGACCGCTTCATCGAGGCCGGCTACCAGCCGTTCGCCGACGCTCTGGGCGAGTTCTTCGGCAGCACCGTCGCCTACATGTTCTTCGACCAGCCGCATGCCGTGTACTACGACTGGGAGGCGCGCACCGGCGATCTGCGCTCGGCAATGCCGTTCCACGCACGTCTGGCCACCTCGATCCGGGAACGGTGGGGCGAGCGCACGCCTCAGGTGCTCGCCGCGGTACTCGAAGGCGACGATCCGGAGCGGCTGGCCCTTCGCGCCCAGTTCTACGAGCACTTCAGCACCTACGCGATGGAGACCTTCCTCGGCCGGCTCCGTGCCTGGAGCCACGCCCACGGTCTGCGCCAGTCCGGACACGAGGTGCTCGGGCACGTCGGCGGGTGGCGGCTGGACACCGCGTTCACCGACTGGGACCTGCGCGTGAACTTCGGGCTCGACCACTTCGGCGTGGACGGATACCGGGACCTGACGGCGGTGGACGCCCAGGACGCCCTCACGCAACTCAGCCCGGTGTTCGGCGACTCGGTCGCCCGCCACCACGGCCGCAGCGGCACGATGGTCGAGCAGTACTTCCTGACCCCGCCCCAAGGCGGCGCACCGTGGTCGGGCCACTGGGGGCTGAGCCTGCAGGAACTGCGCACCACCGCGATCAACCACCATCTGCAAGGCATGCGGCAGATGATCTTCCACGGGTTCTACCAGACCCACGGTCACGGCGCGGACCACGAATCGCTGAGCAATCCCCGCTTCGACTTCCCACCAGGGATCAACTTCGAGCCCTGGTTCGCCGATCACCATCCGCGGTTCGCGCTCGAAAGCGCCCGTCTGAGCGAGTTCCTGGAACCGGTGACCCCCAGGGCCGACGCAGCGCTCCTCTATCCGTTGCGCACGGTGTGGACGGCGGGGCAGCTCGGCATGCAGGCCTCCGCGACGGGCGAATGGGCGCGGGCGCTCACCGAAGCCGGCGTCGGCTTCCACCTCATCGACGAACGCGACCTCGAAGCCGCCGTCGTGGAAGAGGGCGCGGTCCGCTTCGGCGAGAGGCGGTACCGGGCACTCGTGCTGCCCGCCGTGACCACGCTGCGCTCCGCCGCGGTGCTGCGCCAGGTCCGCCGCATCGCCGAAGCGGGGATACGGGTGCTCGCCAGCGGCACGACGCCCACCGTCTACCAGCACGGACCGCAGACCGCCGCGGCGGACTGGGCGGAACTCGCCCCGGCCGTGGAGGTGTTCGCCGCGGTCCCCGGCAGCGAGGTGCTGCACGGACTCGCCCCGTACGACGGGAGCGTGCCCGAGGTGCGCACACCGGACAGGTCGGCGGTGCGCCGGCGCGGCGGGCAGGAGTCACCCGGCGTGTTCAGGTTCGCGTGCTTCGTCGAACCCGGGGCCGAAGCCGAGGCGACCATGGAACTCGTGCTGCCCGAAGGGACCTGGCAACTCGAGGAGTGGATGCCCGCTGACGGGACGGTGCGCGGCCTCGGGTCCGCCGAGGGCACCGTCGTATGGCGGCTGGAGCCGAATGCCCTGCGCCTGCTGCGCGTGCGCTCCGACGCGGAACCCTGGTGCGGCCCGACGCCGGCCGTCGACGAGCCGGGACACCAGGGCCGTGCTGAGTGGTCGGGGCCGCAGGTGCTCGGGGCCGAATGGCTCCTGGAGATCCCGGACGACGCCCACGAGCAGGCCGGCACGCGCCGCGAGATCGCGGTCACCCGCGGCTGGGAACGCCAGGGCCTTTCGACGTTCGCGGGCGCCGCCGACTACGTACGGCAGTTCACGCTCGACACGCCGACCGAGGTGGAACTGACGCTCCCGGCCGTCGCCGGAGGGGCCGCCCTGTCCGTGAACGGAACGAGGGTCGCTGAACGCGCCTGGTCGCCCTACCGCTTCACGATCCCCGCCGGCCACCTGCGAGCAGGCTCGAACGAACTGCGTATCCGGCTCACCCCGTCGGCAGCCAACCGCTACTACGCCGGCACCGGCCTACGCGCCGCACCCGAGCCGTGCGGACTGCTCGCTCCGCCCGTGCTGCGCCACCGGGCCGCGCCGCCGCTTCCCGACACCGAACACTGACCCGAACACTGACCACCGACCGGTACCACGACAGAAGGCTGCCCATCATGCTCAAGGGGCTCGACCCGCTCCTCACCCCGGAGTTGCTCTTCGCGCTCGCCCGCATGGGCCACGGGGACACGATCGCGCTCGTCGACCGGAACTTCCCCGCTCACTCCGTGAACGACCGCGTGATCCGTCTCGACGGTGCCGACGTCGTCTCAGCGGGCCGGGCCGTACTCGGGCTCCTGCCGCTCGACACGTTCGTCGCCGAACCCATCGCGCGGATGCGGGTGGTCGGAGACGCCGACAGCCGGCCGGCGGTGCAAACACAGTTCCTCGCCGTCGCCGACGAGGCGGCGGGCCGGGCCGTCGCGGTCGAAGCACTCGAGCGCCAGGCGTTCTACGAACGGGCCCGCGCCGCATTCGCCGTCGTCATCACCGGTGAAGACAGGCCGTACGGCTGCTTCGTACTCGCCAAGGGCGTCCTTCCCGAGTTCACACCGGAGTGACCCGTGACCTCCGGGCGGCCGCTCGCCCGTCGGGAGCCGGAGACCACCGACGCCCCCTGGGCGGGGGCTGCCTCACGACTGGTGACGCGACCGGGGCCGGTACGTCCCTGTGCACCACGACCCGGCGTCCGGCTTCGTCCGGGCGGAGGTCCGGCAGGAGCGGTCGGCGTTCGCCGGGCCCTTGCCGAACGGGCTCTGCCGCAGAAGCACCCAGCGCCGGGGGGAGAGGCCGGAGCGACCCCAGAAGTGACCCCAACCCCGGAAACGACCCCAGGAGTGACCCCAGAAGTATCCCCGGGCGGGGCTGCGCAACGGCCCGCGGGGTGGGGCGTTGTCGCGTTGTCGCGCTCGGGGATGGCGCGGGCCCGGTCGGTGGTGGCGGGCGGGTGAGGCCGGGGATGGCGTGGCGGTCGCGGCGGTGCACGATGCGGGCTGGACCGCGCTCGGGGCCGAAGCGGACCGGCTCTTCGATCGTTCCGGTGGGGCCCGATCGGACCCGTCCGTGCGGTGCCGGCCGACCCCGGCCGGCCCGGAGAGCTGCCTCTTCATCCGGCACCGCCTCACGCGTGGCGGACACCGGACCGGCCCGCGCGGATGACCTGCCGGGTCCCAGCGGCGCGGCCGAACCCGGCCGGTGCGGCGGTGTCGCCGTGTTCCCTTGGACATGGCCGCTCTTCCGACCGACGGTTCCCGGTCGCGACCGCCCGGTCCTCGGCGCAGCGCCGGGGGACAAGCACACCGCGGTTTCTGGCCGATTAGGGGGCCGGGCGCGCGAAAACTGGCCGGAAACGCGTTCTTGCGCGGGTGCGGTCGCTCACCGGTAACTTCCGGCGTCCTCTGCAACCCCCCACTCCCGTCCCCCAACGGGGGATGCCTTACATGAGGAGCCACATGAAACCGCTGGATCTGGAACGGGTGCGTCCCGTGGTCATCGGTTTATTCAGGATGGTCGTCGGGATGCTGTTCGCCTGCCACGGAGTAGCGACACTGTTCGGTGTGCTCGGCGGGCCGGAGGGCGGCGGCCCCGGCCCTGCCGCTTTCGCGTGGCCGGGCTGGTGGGCCTCCGCCATCGAACTGGTCGGCGGCGTCCTGGTGGTGCTCGGCCTCGGCACCAGGATTGCCGCGCTGGCGTGCTCCGGCTCGATGGCGTACGCGTACTTCGACGTTCACCAGCGCAACGCTCTGCTGCCCATCCAGAACCACGGCGAGCCCGCGGCCATGTTCTGCTGGGCTTTCCTGCTCATCGCCGTCCTCGGCGCGGGCGCCTTCTCGCTGGAGAACCTGCTCGGCCGCTTCACCTCCGGCACCCGTCCGATAGCCGGCCTTCCGCAGGAGAAGGGCGCCGGTGAGCCGGTACCCGTGAGCGCCGACAACTGATCAGCTGAACTCGATCATATGACGGGAAATACGCCAGGGGGCGGGCGGGACCTTTGCCCATCCCGTCCCCTGGCGCCGCGTTCGGCAGCGCGGGCGGCCCATCCGGCCCACCGCGTGCGGTGCCCAACCCACCTCGCCGGCCACGTCCTTGTTCGATGCCCGCCGGAGATCAGCAGGGGCCGACCCCTCAGCAGACTTGATACTCCACGTAGCCGTCCCCGTTGTCGTCGTAGCCCTGGATCTGGAGATCGTCGGCGGAGAACCAGCCCATGGCGTTGATTCCGTTCACGCGGCCGTACCACCACTCGTTTCCGACCGTGTTGTCGTAGTAGCACCAGAGCCAGAACACGACGTGATCCACCGACAAGGCGTTGGTGCAGTCACCGTATGGACCCAGTTTCAGATTGCGGTTCGCATTCATCAGGGCCTTCCCCTCCCCATTGGCGGTGGGGGACCACGATCCCTTGCAGTTCGTGGCGCTGGCCGTGGGCGCGATTGCCAACGTCGTTCCCCCGGCGACCATCAGCAAGCCGACGATCGTTGCCAGTGCACGCTTACGGACCCTCATGTCTCGTCTCCCTCTGATCGGTTCGTTTTCGTTCCCATGCGGTCGGTTCGCCTTCTGATGCGGCTCGCTACGGAAGCGGCCCGGGCCGCGGGCGGCGTAGCCCTGACGGGGGACCGGGCGCCCGCCCCGCTGGGCGTCGGCGGTCAGCAGGCATGTACGGGGTTCGTCTCGCTGGAGATGTTCCGGTCGTCGGCGTAGCCCCAGGCCTCGTTGCTGTTGTCGCCCAGGGTCCAGAGCCAGCGGTTGGGGTGGGGACTGCCTTCTCCGTTGGAGGGCCCGTAGTCGATGCGGCACGCGAACCACGACGTCGTGGTGGTGAGGTGGCCGACGACCGCCGTGAACTCGCTGTTCCACAGCGGCGTGTTCGCCTTGTTGTTGCAGTAGTACGCCTCGTATCCGCTGTTCCTGAAACCGGCGTCCCAGCAGCCCGACGCGGCGTGAGCCGGCGAGGTGAACAGGCCGAGGGACACCGGTAGGGCGAGAGCGGTGACGGCGATCGCCGCGCGCGAGCGCCTGAGGCCGAGCAGTGACATGTGGGTCTCCGCTGGTAGTAGGGATGCCCGCGGACAACGGCCGGCCGGCCGCCTGGGGTCGGGCGCAGCCTTCGCCAGGACACGCCGGCCGGCCGTCACCTCCGCGTCCGAGGGACGCGGCAACTGCCGGAGGTTCCGCGAGCACCGGTCACTCTGGTTGCTGGTGAACAAGTCGGACAAGAGACTTTCCCGGTGCGGAAAATCCCCGCCGCCCGCCGCCGAAGAGAGCCGAAGAGACCGGCCGGCGCACCCGGTCCCGCGGACCAGAAGACCGCCGCCCGCGAGGCCCAAGCCGCCCTCGATCGAGGTGGGTTGGTGTTCCCCGGGGCGGGGCCGGCGGCGGACGGCCCGTGCTCGGTGGGGGCACCTCACCCGAACGGACCCGGCGACTACGTTCGTTGCCACAGGTCGCCTCGACGGCCTGCATCAGGTCGACGTCCCGGCTACGGCTCGGGCGGCGCCGTGGTCATGGTGAAGCTCGGTGATGTCGACGTTGGCCAGCTACTCGACCAGCGCCTCGGCCAGGCCGAGTTCCCGGTCGGTGACGGGGGCGGGGGAGGCGATGTCGGCAGGGTCGCGGATCTCCTGTGACCACCGCAGCGCCTGTATGACCAGGACACCGCGCCGCGGCCGCGGCACGGCCAGGCGCTCGCGGGTGCGCACCGCCGGCTTGGCCGCGCCGAAGGCGCCGGCGCGTGCGAGGGCTTCGCCCAGCAGGGCGTACGGCCGTATGGCGGCCGGGCCGTCGGGGGCGGCGTAGCAGCCGTACAGCAGCAGGTCCACATCGCCGGCGTCGACGAAGCCGACGATGTCGATGACCTTGCGAGCGGGCAGCGGGACGCGGGACGCGGGGCTCGGCGAAGGCGAGTAGACGCCGGGCAAGGCCGTCGCCGCGCCGACGACCGCGACCGCGACCGCCGACGCGCCTACCGGAGGCGGCGGCAGGTGGGCGGCGCGATCCAACGCCAGGCCCTAGCTGGAGTATGACGACAAAGCTACTTACGCGTCGGGGTGCTCCGGCAGGGCGAGCCAGTCCGACCAGGGGATCTCTCGGCCGAGGAAGCGCGGCTGCTCGAACGGCCAGTCAGCGGCGATCCACTGCGGCACCAACTCGTCGAGGGCCTGCTCGACCTTGCTGCCCACCAGCTCGTCCACCACCCACCAGGAGATCTCGCCGTCCGCGCCGACCCTCTCCGGTGGGTCGATGTAGACGCAGCCGAGCAGAGCTGTCTCCGCCGCGTCGAGCAGCGCGTAGTTGAAGGACTGGTGTGCGGCGATCTCCTTCTCGTGCCGCAACAGGTCGGCCTGGTCGGCCTCATAGGTCATGGTCGCCGCGGGCCAGCCCCAGGCTGGGCCGAAGATGGTCCACAGCCGCTCGCGCGAACCCATCACAGCCGGATAGTCGAGCGGGGTGTCCGCCTCCCGGATCGGCCGCAGGTGATGACCGCTGCCCGGCAGCGGTACCAGGACGGGATGGACGAAGTCATCGGGGAGCCAGCTCATAGCGCCCGACCGTAGCAGCGCGCGGCCGTCCGCTCCCCTGGATTTCCCCGTATACCGCCAGGCCCCGCTCTCAAGCCGGGCAGCGCCCGCGATCACCGGATCGAGCCCCCCGATCGATCGACAGCCTCCTTGATCGGTATGGCAACGGCCGCTGAGGCTGCCCCTGGTCACGGGGAACCTGGAGTGACCGCAGCGTGGCAGCGCCAGGAAGGCGGACCGCCCGCGCACGACGATCGCGGATCGCCATTTCGTTCCCGTAAGTTCGTCCGGGCGCTGGACCGGCACCGGATCGTCGGCTCGACAGTGCGGGTCGGGGCGGCAGGCGACAACGCTGCCATGGAGTCCTTCTTCAACCTGCTGCAGAAGAACGTCCTCGCCGGCGCCGCCCGGATCGCCTGTAAGGCGGGGACGGACCGGGTGGAGCTGTGCTCGGCGCTGGAACTGGGCGGAGTGACCCCGTATCGCCGTATCGTGCGCCGCGGACCCGCAGACCCGGGGGAGGACCGACGGGAACGGGGTGTTCCTGCTCGCAACTCCCGCAGTTGACGGCATGGAAAATGGGGTGTGGCCGGCTGATCTGGGTTGATAGGTATGCGATGTGACAGAGAGTCTTGAGTATTCCGCCCTGCTGCAACTGATCGACGAGCGGTCGGCCGCGTTCCGGAGTGCGGTTGCCGCCGCGCCCAGCCTTGACGCGCCGGTGCCGTCCTGCCCCGAGTGGACGTTGTTCGATCTGGTGCAGCACCTGGGTACGGGCCAGCGCTGGTGGGCCGCGATCGTCGCCGCGGGCCCGGCCGATGCTCCGCCGGCCAAGGACGCCCCGGAGGCGCCGCGCGAGCTTGATGCGCTGCTGGCCTGGTACGCCGAGTCGAACGAGCTGCTGCTGAGTGCGCTGCGCGAGGCCGGCCCGAAGCGCGAGTGCTGGGCGTGGTGGAGCGCCGGCGTGTCACCGGCGAATGCCTGGGGCGTTGCCCGGCGCCGGGTGCACGAGGTGCTGGTGCACACCTACGACGCCCAACTCGCCGCAGGTGCCGTGCAGCCGATGCCGGCGGACGTCGCGATCGACGGCGTGGCGGAGTTTCTCGACACCTGCAACTCCACCCCGGCGGCCTGGCCGCACCAGGCCGCCACCGTCCACTACCACGCCACCGAGGGCCGCTCCTGGCTCCTCGCTCTGGACGGAACCGGCGCCTGGCCCGCACCCCTCACGGACGACGCCGCACCCGCGTCCGCTTCGGCCACGGGCACGGCCGAGCAGCTGCTCCTCTTCGTCTGGGGCCGCCTCACGCTGAGCGACCTGAAGATCGACGGCGACCAGCAGGTGTTCGAGCGGCTGATCGCCTGGGAGCCCGAGGAGTAGCCAGTCGATACCGCGAGTCGTGCCGCGGCGTCCACGGCGCGTTCCCCGGCCAGGGCCGAGGGGATCTCCCCGCGGGCGATGGGGTCGACACTCCTGGGCCTGGAGCAGCGCGGCCTGGCGGAGGGCCACCCCGCCCCTGAACGCTGGCACCGGTCGCTGGTCGGTGCTCGCCGGTCGAAGCGCGATCTCCAAGCCGCCCAACGGGGCACCCTCCAGAGGATGTTCACCTCAAGAGCCAACCAGCTTCCGGCAGGCTCGCCCGGCCCCGACACGGAAGCGCAACTGAGAGGCCGGGCACTCAGGACACCACCAGGAGGAACCAGTGTCGTACCCGGAACCGCTCACCCCCGAGGAGAAGCTCGCCGACGCGAAGAAGCTGTTGAGCATCCCGCGTATCGTCGCGATCTGCGGCTCCACCCGCTTCATGACCGAGATGAACGAGGCCGACCTGCGGGAGACCAAATCCGGAAAGATCGTCGTCAAACCGGGCTGTGACTTGAAGTCGCCGCACGAACTCTGGTCCGATCCTGTCGAGGCCGAGGCGCTGAAGGCTCGACTCGACGAGCTGCACCGGGCGAAGATCCGGCTCGCTGACGAGGTGCTCGTCGTCGGCGCCTACATCGGAGACAGCACCCGAGCCGAAATCGCCTACGCCCGCTCGCTGGGTAAGCCCGTGCGGTTCACGCACCCCGAAGTCGACCCTGACGCCTGACCGCCCGCCGCCACCTCGACAACCAGGGCCGCCGGCCCGCCGCCTGACCGTCTCGCGGTGGCTTCGCCCGCCGCCCGCCCCCCACCCTCCGCAGGCATCCCACGGACCTGATCATCCAGGGGACCTGACCCGCCGGCGGGAGCCGCTCCTCCGGCTTGACTTCGAGCGCGCTCCAAGTCCTAGCGTCGGAAGCGTCCGTCAGCCCTCAAGGTACCGCCCGGTCCGCCGGGCAGGAGGAGTATCCGCGCATGATCACCCGAACCACGCTCGGCTCGCCCGGTCTCACCGTCAGCGCGATGGGCCTGGGGTGCATGGGGATGAGCGAGAGCTACGGCGCCGCCGACTGGGACGGCGGCCTGGCCACCATCGACCGGGCCCTGGAGCTGGGCATCACGTTCCTGGACACCGCCGACGCCTACGGCACCGGACACAACGAGGTGCTGGTGGGCCGGGCCATCCACGGCCGCCGGGACCAGGTGCAGCTCGCCACCAAGTTCGGCATCGACCGCAGCGCCGGCGACCGGGCTCGCCGCATCCGCGGTGCCCGGGACTACGTGCTGCGCGCCTGCGACGCCTCGCTGCTGCGGCTGGGCGTCGAGGTGATCGACCTGTACTACGCCCACCGCCCGCCCCAGGACGTGGAGATCGAGGAGACCGTCGGGGCGATGGCCGAGCTGGTCGAGGCGGGCAAGGTCCGCCATCTGGGCCTGTCCGAGGTCGACGGCGAGCTGCTGCGCCGGGCGCACGCGGTGCACCCGATCACCGCGGTGCAGAGCGAGTACTCGCTGTGGACCCGCGACGTCGAGGCGGTCACCCCGGTGATGGCCGAGCTGGGGGTCGGGCTGGTGCCGTACTCGCCGCTGGGGCGGGGGTTCCTCACCGGCGCCCTGGACCGCTCCGCGCTGGGCGAGAAGGACTTCAGGCGCACCAACCCCCGCTTCGCCGGCGAGGCGGGCGAGGCCAACGAGAAGATCGCGCAGACCGTGCGCGAGGTGGCCGACCGGCTGGGTGCCACACCCGCCCAGGTGGCGCTGGCGTGGGTGCACGCCCAGGCCGAGCGGCTCGGGGTGGCGGTGGCGACCATTCCGGGCACCCGCAGCCCGGCCCGGCTGGAGCAGAACGCGGCCGCGCTGGAACTCACCCTGGACGCCGAGGCGCTGGCCGCGCTGGACCCGCTGAGCGACCAGGTGATGGGCGAGCGCTACACCCCCGCACACACCGCTGAGGTCGCTCGGGGCTAGCCGGTGGGCTCGACGCGCACGACGTCCGGCTCGACGACGTCGTGGACGTCGCGCCACCGGTGACCTCACCGGTCACGACCAGCCGGGGTCGGGCAGGCGGGGTCGGGCAGGCGTTGCCCGTCGTGCTCGACAGCCAGGATCGCGCCCCGGTTGCCGGAGCCCGGGGCGATCCCGCCGTAGGAGACCAGCGCCCGGTACCCGTCCGCGCCCAAGGGCCTTCCCGTTACACCGCCCCGAACTCTCCCGGCGACCTGACAGCCATCACCGCACGTCACTCCAAGCGGAGATCAATACGGGCTGGGCTTGAAAACAGGTTCCCACCTGTTCCTCAAAGTCCCGGAGACCCCGTAGGTTTGCCCGTTGTCACCGGGACGGGACTGTGAGCGTTGTAGCCAGTCGAACGCCGGCGCGGGTCGAGACGGCAGGGGACTGTCGGTGGCTGGTGACAAGATCAACGGCATGGTTTTCATACGTACTACTCCGCCACGGCCTGTGGATGTGAGCGCGGTCTTTCCTGAACTGGCTTCTCTGGCGCGGCCTGCGGTGCGGCTGCATCCGCGCCCGGGATCGCCTTCGGTCAGGGACAGCTCGGTCGGCGGGCCGTTGCTGTGGCCGGCCGAGGAGCCATGGCCTCACTGCGAGGACGCGCATCTGCACGTGGACACGGGATTCCGCAAGTCGCCGACCGAAGTGCGGCTCCAAAGACGCCTGCGACACCGGTGGCGCCCTGACGGCCCCGCTGCCACGCTGACGCCCGAGGAGGAGGCACTCAAAGAGCGCAATGCCGCGTGGCTCGCGGAACGCGCCGAGGCCGGACCTCCCGGGCCCGCCGAATGCCCGGTCCCGATGCTGCCGGTGGCTCAGCTCTTCCTGCGTGACATACCGCTGTTGCAGCCGCCCGGGCAGGCTGATCTGCTCCAGATTCTCTGGTGCCCGTACGAGCACGAACCGGACAACAAACCCTCGACCGCACTGTTCTGGCGATCGGCCGCAGAGGTCGGCGACATACTCGCCACACCACCGGAACCGTACGAGGCGGACTTTCCGGGGTACGTGCCGGAGCCATGCGTACTGGCACCGGAAAAGATCACCGAGTACCCCAACAGCCTGGACCTGAGCCCGGAGCTGCAGCTCATCCTGGATGACTGGAACAGGTGGCAGCCGGCCGACATCGACAGCTCCTACGCCGACGATCCGCGCGAGTTCTATTCCACCCACCTGGGCAACGCACCCGGCTGGAAGGTCGGCGGCTGGCCCCCGTGGGGCCGCACCGACCCGTACCGTTGCTACTGCGCTGTGTGCGAGGCGCAGATGGTCCCACTGCTGACGATCGCCTCCTGGGAGTGGGACGGCGACCAAGGCCCCAGCTGGGCGCCGCAGGAAGACCGGGCCGCCGCGGCTGCCTCTCACTACGCGGGCCAGGACCCCGCGCAGCCGACAGAGGTGGAAGTGGGCAGCGCGGACAACATGCAGATCTACGTCTGCCCGGCATCCCCCGAGCATCCGCACACTGACCTGATCCAGTGAACGGTCGGTCGGTCACACGCCCCTCCGTGGCCGGCCGACAGGGGCCGGTACGCGTTCTCCAGCTGAGCGATGCCCGCCGGAGAAGGCGTCCTGCCCGGCCCGGCTCGCGCTCACTGTGGACGTCTCGCCGTGGCCGCGTTCGGATGCTGCCTGGCTCGCCGGAGCGGCTGTTCTGCCTCGTTCACGGCCGCAACGGCCGCTCATCGGAGCATGCGGTGCCGGGCCGGACGTACTCGTTCGTCGCCGCGCTTCCCCCGGACCGCACCTCGTGGACGCAGGTTTTGGACGTCGTCCGGCTGGGGCCCGCCGACGACGCCGCGGCGGTCACGGCCGACCGACTGCGGGCCGTGGTCAAGCGCCTGGTCACGGCTGCCGGCGGCAGTGCGGGGACCCCGAACATTCGGCATGGTCGGCACGTCGACCAGAGACAGCTCAGGCGCGCTGCCAGGCGCGGTCGGCGAGCAGGCGCAGGCCGTTGAGGCCGACGATGACGGTGGAGCCCTCGTGGCCGGCGACACCCAGCGGGAGCGGCAGGTGGCCGGCCAGGTCCCAGACGACCAGGCCGGTGACGAACGCTGCGGCGATGACCAGGTTCTGCACGACCAGGCGGCGGGCGGCGCGTGACAGGCCCACGACGGTGGGGATGGTGCCCAGTTCGTCGCGGACGACGACGGCGTCGGCGGTCTCCAGGGCCAGGTCCGATCCGGCGCGTCCCATCGCGATGCCGGTGTGGGCGGTGGCGAGCGCCGGGGCGTCGTTGACACCGTCCCCGACCACCAGCACCTTCCGCCCTGCGTCGTGCAGTTCCCGAACGGCGCTGACCTTGTCCTGCGGCAGCAGTCCGGCGCGGACGTCGGTGATGCCGACGTCGGCGGCCAGGCGGGCGGCGGCGCGCGGGTTGTCGCCGGTGACCAGGATCGGGCTGCTCCCGGTCAGTGCGGTCAGCGCGGTGACGGTGGCGGCGGCCTCGGGGCGGAGCGTGTCGGCGATGCCCAGCACTCCGGCCGGGATGCCGTCGACGAACACCAGGACCGCGGTTCGGCCCTCGCTCTCCAACTCGGCGGCGGCTACCGCTGCGGGCTTGTTCTCCGCGGTGTCGAGCAGGCGGGCGGGACTGCCCACCGAAACCGTGCGGCCTTCGACGGTGGCGGTGACGCCGGTTCCGGGGGTGGAGGTGAAGCCGATGGCTACGGGGATGTCCAGGCCGCGGGTGCGGGTGGCGTCCACGACGGCGCGGGCCAGCGGGTGCTCGCTGGGGTGCTCCGCCGCTGCCGCCAGGCGCAGCACCGTGTCGCCGTCCAGGTCCGAACCGGGAAGTGGGCGGACCTCGGTGACGCGGGGGGCGCCCTCGGTCAGGGTGCCGGTCTTGTCCAGCGCAACGGCGTCGATCTGCCCGAGCTGCTCCATGACGACGGCGGACTTCACCAGCACGCCGTGGCGTCCGGCGTTGGCGATCGCGGACAGCAGCGGCGGCATCGTGGCCAGGACCACCGCGCACGGCGAGGCGACGATCATGAACGTCATCGCGCGCAGCAGCGTCGGCTGCAACGCGGCGCCCAGGGCCAGCGGCAGGGCGAACAGTGCGATGGTGGCGGCGACCATGCCCAGGCTGTAGCGCTGCTCGACCTTCTCGATGAACAACTGCGTGGGCGCCTTGGTCTCGGAGGCTTCCTCGACCATCTTCACGATCCGGGCGATCACCGAGTCCGACGGGTCGCGTTCGACCTTGACGCGCAGCGCACCGGTGCCGTTCAGGGTACCGGCGAAGACTTCGTCCCCGTACCTCTTGGCCACGGGCAGCGGTTCGCCGGTGATGGTGGCCTGGTCCACCTCGCTCGCTCCGTCCAGGACCCGGCCGTCGGCGCCGACCCGCTCCCCGGGCCGCACCAGGATGGTGTCGCCGACCGTGAGTCGGTCGGCGGCCACCGTCTCCTCATCTTCCCCATCGCTGATCCGCGTCGCGGTCGCCGGCGCGAGATCGAGCAGGCCGCGCACCGAGTCCGCTGTACGGGCGGCCGCCAGCGCCTCCAGTGCCCCGGAGGTGGCGAAGATGACGATCAGCAGTGCCCCGTCCAGCACCTGGCCGATCGCCGCGGCGCCGATCGCGGCCACCACCATCAGCAGATCCACGTCCAGCGTCCGCTCCCGCAGCGCCTTCAGCCCGGCCCAGCCAGGTTCCCAGCCGCCGGAGACATAGGCGGCGGCGAACAGCGGACCCCACGACCACACCGAGGCACCCAGCAGGTTCAGCGGCAGAGCACCCAGGAACAGCACCAGCGCCGCCAGCGCCCAGCGGGCCTCCGGCAGCGCCATCACCCGGGTACGCCGCCACGGCGGCATACCGGCGGAGGTAGCCGGCGCGGGCTTGGTCACGGTGGTGGACATGGCGAGGCAAGCCCTTCTCAGGAGAGTTGTCCGACGCCTTCACCGTACAGGAAAACATGAACAGTCATTCATTCGTTCATTTCCGTACAATGGTTCCCATGGGCCACGGAGCGAACACCCCGACCGACAGCGCTGTGCCGCAGGCCGCGCTCACCGCGCAGAACGCACCGAAAGTCGCCGCCACCCTCCAGGCCCTGGCCACGCCGTCGCGGCTGCTGATCCTCGCCCGCCTGCGCGAGGGCCCCCTGCCCGCCACCGAACTGGCGGCGGCGGTCGACATGGAGCAGTCCGCGTGCTCCCACCAGCTCCGGCTGCTGCGCAACCTCGGCCTGGTCACCGGCACCCGCCAGGGCCGCTCCATCGTCTACGCCCTCTACGACAACCACGTCGCCGAACTCCTCGACCAGGCCCTCTACCACGTCGAACACCTCCGCCTGGGCGTCAACGACACCCCCGCGCTCGCCGATGAACCGCGGACCACGCCGGCATCCACAGCGAGCTGACCCGGATCGGCCACCTCAACGGTTGTGGGAGACCGGGTGGGCGGACGCTGTCGTGAGGGCGTTATCTCATGGTGAGTGACGCCGTCTCAGATTCGAGAGTTCTCACCAGTCGCCGCAATGACCTGAGCCCGAAGCCCCTGCACGGGAATTCCCTGCCCCGGCTGCGATTCGAGTCTCCGCACCGCCGCATCGGATGCCTCGATCTGATGCGGAAGCGGTTCCATGTCCACCACCACTGCCCTGAGCCGCCCCATCCCGGGGCGAAGCGGAAACCCGCACATGCACCGGGTGCAGAACCTGGTTCCAGAGGCTAGCGCACATCAATATTTGACGCACGCACACCCCACCACCCAACCGGAGACTCTCACCACCGCGCCCTGAGCCACCACCGCGTGGTGACGGCGGCGCAACTGCCCCTACTGGCATGGTTATGCTCCGGTCGCAGCGATCCCGGTAGCGGCATCCCGTCGCCGCCGGAACCGACAGAAGAGGACCAGGCCGCCCCGGGAGACCGGGGACGGATGAGCCCCGGGCGACTCGAGCGGAAACGGAGCCTGACAGTGGGCAATGGCGGTACGGAATTCACGCGCGTGCCAGGAAAACGGCCGGTGGTCGGCCACCTCCTGCGGCTACGGCGGGACCCGCTGGGATTCTTGGAGTCGCTGCCGGCATACGGGGATCTGGCGCGGGTGCGACTCGGGCCGTGGCGGGCGTTCGTGGCCTGTCACCCGGACGTGGCTCACGAGGTGTTGACCGACTTCCGGCGGTTCGATCGCACCGGCCCCGTCTACGACAAAGTGCGCCAGGCCATGGGCGCGGGCCTCGCCACCGCTGGATACCACGACCACCGCCGGCAGCGACTGGTGATGCAACCCGCCTTCCGGCACGAACACTTGAGCGGCTATGTCGAGGTGATGCGCAAGCAGGTGACGGCGGCCACCGCCGACTGGCAGGACGGCCAGGAACTCGACCTCACCGAAGCCATGTTCGAACTGACCACTGGCGTAGCACTCACCGCCCTGTTCTCGTCCAGGCTGGGCGGACAGGAGACACGGGAGCTGCGGAGCGCCCTCGACGTCTTCCTCGGCGGCCTCACCTCCCGGGCGGCACTGCCCGGCATCGGCCGGCTGCCCACGCCGGGCAACCGCCGCTACGCACGGGCCCTCGACCACTGGCAGACCCAAGTCCGGCGGCTCATCGAGGGCTACAGCGAACTCGGTGCCGGGCAGGACGACCTGATGTCGCGATTGCTGGCTGCTCGCGACGAGGAAGGTCACGCGCTGTCGTACCAGGAGCTCTCCGACCAGGTTGCCGTGCTGCTGCTGGCCGGCGGAGAGACGACGTCATCGGCCGTGGTGTGGGCCGTCCACTTACTGTCGGGCCGGCCGGACGTCCTCGCCGCGGTGCGGGCGGAGGTGGACGCGGTGCTCGGCGGGCGGGCGGCGGGCGCCGCGGATCTGCCGCAGTTGGAGCTGACCGGCCGAGTCGTGAAAGAGACCCTGCGGCTATACCCGCCGGGCTGGCTGACGCTGCGGACCGCCACACACGACACCACACTGGGCGGCCACCGGCTCGAAGCGGGCAGTATGGTGCTGATCAGCCCCTATCTCCTGCACCGCCGGGAGGACTTTTACCACGATGCCGCCCGCTTCGAGCCGGACCGCTGGCTCGCGAGCCCGCCGGCCACGCGCGGCTCGTACCTGCCTTTCGGCGCGGGCGCCACCAAGTGCATCGGGGAAGAGTTCGGAGAGGCTGAAGCGACCGTGATCCTGGCATCCCTGCTGGGCCGGTGGGAGCTGACACCGATCGGCGGCCCCGTCACGTGCTCAGCCCGGCTTGTCCTCTCCCCGGCATCATTTCGAGTGTGGCTCAGTGCACGATCCACTACCAGTTGAGGGGCACAGCCCGCGCTCGCGGATACGCCCACTCCCGTTCCGGAGGAAGCGCTGGCACCGAAGGAAATCGAGGCGCCCACCGCCCCTTTTCTCGCCAGCTCGCCTGTTGCCCACCCCACACCGCTCGAGCCCCGACTGCGGCCGCAACTACTAGGGAGTGCACCGCCAGGCCCAAGCGGAGCGCGGGCCTACAGTCCGTCACCGGCCCTGCGGAGCAGGACCGGTGACGGACCATCAATCCTGAAGCGAAGCAGAGGGATTGACAGTCCGGCGGAGCCGGACAGACCGCGCGAAGCGCGGTCACGCTGAGCGAAGCGAGGCGTCAACCACCGCGCGTAGCGCGGTCATCCGCGCGTAGCGCGGTGGTTCGTTTGCACAGCGCGCAGCGCTGTGGTACCCGCTCCGCGGG
>NZ_JBIUYR010000002.1:388129-763534 GCF_044744625.1 Streptomyces sp. NPDC087270 | reverse complement strand
ACGCCCGGTTACATTCCGAACCCGGAAGCTAAGCCTTTCAGCGCCGATGGTACTGCAGGGGGGACCCTGTGGGAGAGTAGGACACCGCCGAACAAATATTGAGCCTCGGCCCCCAGTTCCAACTGGGGGCCGAGGCTTTTTTGCGTTCTCCCAGCCTTTCGGCTGGGAGCGCTCAGTCCTGCTGGGCTGCCTGCGTCAGCTCGATGTCCAGCGACTCACGGCGAATTCGCTGGTCGATGTAGAGCAGGGTGACCGAGCCGGCGCTGATCGGCAGGGTGAACATCGAACCGATGACCGCACCGATACCGGTGATGATGAGGAACGTCCAACTGGGGTTGCTGTCGGAGTTGTAGAAGGACGAGAAGGACTCGTTCGTGAAGGCCGCTGACAGCAGCGTGAACGGCAACTCGATGATGGCCGACGCGATGTACGTGATGACGACGGTCAGGAGCTCCACCCCGAGGACACGCCACCAGGCGCCGCGAACGAGTTTGGCCGAGCGCTTCATCGCGCCCACGATGCTCTGGTTCTCCAGCATCAGCGCCGGAGGCGCCAGACTCAGCAGAATCCACAGCCAGACCATCAACACCATGCCCGCACAAGCGCCGAGTACGGCCAGTGCCGCGCCGCCGTCCGACGAACCCGCCGCAGCGACAAGGATGCCCGGCAGCACGGTGACGACGAGTACCGCGATGTAGAGGAAGACGAGCAGGAACGAGAGGCCGATGAGCCGGCCCACGCGAGGACGGGCCTCGCGCCAAGCCTCGCCGACCGACACCGTACGGCCGAGCGTCGCGCGGCTGGTGACCATGGTGAGCATGGCCGTGGCGGTGAGCACTCCGAGCGCGGCGATGATCGCGGTGAGTCCCAGTCCGGCGTAAGCGTCGCGTAGCGCGTGCAGGACGTCGTGGGCGCTCGGGTGATCGTTGTTCTCGATCTTCTGGATGCTGCTGTTGTCGGTGAACAGGCCCTCGACAACGACGGCGATGGCTTGCGTGACGAGGGCGACGGCGAAGGTGACGCTGAGGATGGCTCGCCAGTGGCGTCGCAGCGTGGCGATGGAGCCGTTGAGGATCTCACCGACATCCAGAGGACGCAGCGGGATGACGCCGGGTTGAGGAGCGGCCGGCCTGGTCCAGGGGCCCTGCTGCTGCCAGCCGTTGGGCGGGGGAGGGCCGCCCCAGCGTGGTCCGCCCTGTGCGGGAGGCAGCGGAGGGCGGCTGCCCTGCGGTGGTGTCCAGCGGGCCCAACCCGTGGTGTTGGCCGGTGGCTGCTGAGGGGACCAGCCGGGATGCGTATCGGGATGCTGCGGCAGAGCTTGCGGCGGTACAGGTGGTACAGGCCGATCAGCTGTCTGACTCTGCACAGGGCGTTCGGGTGTCGCCGACGGGGCGGGGTCGGGACCGGTGCCGCCGTCCGGCTCGGGGGAGTCGGAGGGTCCGGGCGTCGTAGAGCCCGGAGTGTTGGTCATCGGAGGTTGCCCCTCTTCGTGTTGCTCGGCTGGTTCAAGCCGCCATCGTGCCATGGGCTGACGCCAACACGGTTTGGCAGGGCAGACTGAGAGATATGGGTGATCACATCACGCGACCTGAGAACGGCTTCATTCCCGCGTTGCGATGGGAGGAACCGCCCGAGGGGCCGGTACTGGTACTCCTCGACCAGACCCGACTACCTCAGGAGGAAGTCGAGTTGGCCTGCACGGACGTGCAGGGGCTCGTGGGCGCGATCGGCGCGCTCGTCGTACGGGGAGCCCCCGTGCTGGGGTTGGCCGGAGCGTACGGTGTCGCGCTGGCGGCGGCGCGCGGATACGACGTGGAGGACGCGGCCGAGTCGCTCGCGCAGGCTCGCCCGACAGCGGTCAACCTCGGATACGGAGTGCGTCGGGCGCTTGCCGCCTACCGCAAGGCCGCGCCGGACCAGGCCGCGGCCGCGGCACTGGCGGAGGCGCGGGCGTTGCACGCCGAGGACGCCGCCGCGAGCGACGCGATGGCACGCCATGGCGGGCAGTTGCTGACCGAACTCGTGCCCGGCGGCGGCTACCGGGTTCTGACGCACTGCAACACCGGTGCCTTGGTGTCAGGCGGCCAGGGCACGGCGCTCGGCGTGGTGCTGGCGGCCCACCGGGCCGGGGAACTGCGGCGGTTGTGGGTGGATGAGACCCGGCCGCTGCTCCAGGGGGCGAGGTTGACCGCTTACGAGGCGGCGCGGGCGGGAATGCCGTACACGCTGCTCTCGGACAGCGCCGCGGGCTCGCTGTTCACGGCGGGAGAAGTCGACGCGGTGCTGGTGGGCGCGGACCGGATCGCGGCGGACGGTGCGACGGCGAACAAGGTCGGCACGTATCCCCTTGCGGTGCTGGCGCGCTACCACCACGTGCCGTTCATCGTCGTGGCGCCGACGACGACGGTCGACCTGGATACACCGGACGGAGCGTCGATCGAGGTCGAGCAGCGGTCGAGCAGCGAGGTGACCGACCTGGCGCCTTCCCCGCTGGGCACTCAGGCCTACAATCCCGCTTTCGACGTGACGCCGCCGGAGTTGATCACCGCGATCGTGACGGAGAACGGAGTGGTCTCGCCGGTGACGGCGGAGACGCTGGCAGCCGTGTGCCGGTAAGGTCACCTGGCGGTCGCGGCACAAGTTATCCACAGGCTGTCACAGGGGGACAGCGCAACTGCGTACAACCATGGAGAATGGTTGCGTAGCGTGACCTCGATCACCAAAGGTCACCGGTATCGATATGCAAATGGGATGATGGTCGGTATGAAGGGACGAGTCCTGGTCGTCGACGACGACACCGCGCTGTCAGAGATGCTCGGCATCGTGCTGCGTGGGGAGGGTTTCGAGCCGTCGTTCTGCGCCGACGGCGACAAAGCGCTTGCTGCTTTTCGGGAGGCCAAGCCTGATCTTGTGCTGCTGGACCTGATGCTGCCCGGAAGGGACGGCATCGATGTGTGCCGGCAGATCCGGGCTGAGTCCGGTGTGCCGATCGTGATGCTCACGGCGAAGAGCGACACGGTGGATGTGGTGGTCGGCCTGGAGTCCGGGGCGGACGACTACGTCATCAAGCCGTTCAAGCCCAAGGAGCTGGTGGCGCGGGTGCGGGCGCGGCTGCGGCGTGCCGAGGAGCCGACACCTGAGCAGCTTGCGATCGGGGATCTGCTGATCGATGTCGCCGGGCACTCGGTGAAGCGTGGCGGTCAGCCGATCGCGCTGACTCCGTTGGAGTTCGATCTTCTGGTCGCGCTTGCCCGCAAGCCGTGGCAGGTGTTCACGCGTGAGGTGCTGCTGGAGCAGGTCTGGGGCTATCGCCACGCGGCGGACACACGGCTGGTGAATGTGCACGTGCAGCGGCTGCGGTCGAAGGTGGAGCAGGACCCGGAGCGTCCGGAGATCGTCGTGACCGTTCGCGGTGTCGGCTACAAGGCAGGACCGGGCTGACATGTGCGCGTCGTACGAGCGTGAGCGCTTGGAGAGCCGGCTGGCCGATCCGATGCAGGGGCTGCTGCCGGTGATCCGCTCGTTCGTGCGCTGGGCGCGGCGTCCGCTGCAGCCGGCGGTGCGGCTGTGGCGGCGCAATCTTCAGCTCCGGGTGGTTGCCTTCACGTTGCTGATGTCGGTGGGCGTTGTGCTGCTGCTCGGCTTCGTGGTCATCGGCCAGGTGCAGAACGGGCTGCTCGACGCGAAGGAGAAGGCGGCGACGAACCAGGCGACCGGCGGTTTCTCCATTGCGCAGGACATGGCGGACAAGGGCAGCCAGACCCAGCAGGCGTCCGGCTCCGGTGCTGCGCAGGGCCGGGTCGACTCGGGGACATGGCTGAACAGCCTGGTCCAGCAGTTCGCCAGTGGCGGTAAGGGCGTGTACTGGATCGTCGCGCTCAGCCCTGGGCGGGGCGACGATCCGCCTTTCGCCGGGGGCAACGCGGGCAGCGTGCGCGGACCGCGTGGCTCAGGCAGCGTGCTGCCGGACGAGAGCATCCCGAAGTCGCTGAGCGACGCGGTGCGCAGCCATCCCGGCGCGCTCAAGCAGTACACGATGGTCAAGACCGACGACGGTCACAAGCCGCGGCCGGCGTTGGCGGTGGGTAAGCGGCTGACGGACATCAACGGGAACACCTACCAGCTGTACTACCTGTTCCCGTTCGACCAGGAGGAGAAGACCCTCGGGCTGGTCAAGGGCACGCTGGCCACCGCGGGGATATTCGTGGTGGTGCTGCTCGGCGCGATCGCGTGGCTGGTGACGAGGCAGGTGGTCACGCCGGTGCGGATGGCCGCCGGAATCGCCGAGCGACTGGCGGCCGGGCGGCTCCAGGAGCGGATGCAGGTCACCGGGGAGGACGACATCGCCCGGCTCGGCGAGTCGTTCAACAAGATGGCGCAGAACCTCCAGGTCAAGATTCAGCAGCTGGAGGACCTGTCGCGGATGCAGCGCCGCTTCGTCTCCGATGTGTCGCACGAGCTGCGGACACCGTTGACGACGGTGCGGATGGCGGCCGACGTCATCCACGACGCCCGGACGGACTTCGATCCGGTCACGGCGCGCTCCGCGGAGCTGCTGCAGAACCAGTTGGACCGGTTCGAGTCCCTGCTGTCCGACCTGCTGGAGATCAGCAGGTTCGACGCCGGTGCCGCGGATCTGGCCGCCGAGCCGATAGACCTGCGGGACGTGGTGCGCCAGGTCGTCGATGCCGCCGAGCCTCTCGCGGATCGCAAGGGCACCCGTGTGATCATCCGCGGTGATGCGCAGCCGGTGATCGCGGAGGCCGACGCCCGCCGGGTGGAGCGCGTGCTGCGCAACCTGGTGGTCAACGCGATCGAGCACGGCGAGGGCCGTGACGTGGTGGTCCGGCTGGCGACGGTCGACGGCGCCGTCGCGGTGGCGGTGCGGGATTACGGCGTGGGCTTGAAACCGGGCGAGGCGACTCGGGTGTTCAACCGCTTCTGGCGGGCGGACCCGGCGCGGGCGCGTACCACCGGTGGCACCGGGCTGGGTCTCTCCATCGCGGTGGAGGACGCCCGATTGCACGGCGGGTGGCTGCAGGCGTGGGGTGAGCCGGGTGGCGGTTCGCAGTTCCGTATGACGCTTCCTCGTACCGCGGGGGACAGCCTGCGCGGTTCGCCGATCCCGCTGGAACCGGACGACTCGCGCCGCAACCGGGGGCTGAACTCCTCGGGTCTGCCGGCCAAGGCGGGGACGTCGGTGCCGGTGCCGCGTACGGGCTCGCCGGGTGGTACTTCAGGTGACGGTGTCGTGGTGCGGCAGGCCACTGCGCGTGGACCGCAACTGCCGTCGATGCCGCTGGTGCCCAAGGCGTCGACCCGGCCGCCGGTGGCGGACCCCGCGGCGCTTCCGGGCAGCGGCGCGCGGGTCGTGGAGCGTAGGGAAACCATGCGGGAGGACGACGTCTGATGGGTGTGATGGGGGGCGGCCGGGGGCGGCTGCTGCCGCGAGGGTTGCTGGCGCTGTTCGCGGCGCTGCTGCTGGCTGGCTGCGCCTCGATGCCCAGCAGCGGCGAGGTGCGCAAGGTCAGCGAGGGCCAGCGCGCGGACTCCGACTCGCAGGTGCGGGTCTTCGGCATCGCGCCGAGTCCGGGCGAGAGCGCCTCCGACATCGTCAACGGGTTCCTGGAAGCGACGACCAGCAGCGAGTCGGACTTCGTCACCGCGCAGAAGTACCTCTCCAAGCAGGAGCGGCACCGTTGGAAGCCGAACACGGGGATCACCGTGTTCTCGGGGGAGCTGACCCCTCGCGAGGTGGGCGGCAGCGGTCGCAAGGAGGGATACACCACGGTCACCCTGTCGGCGACGAAGGCGGCCGTGGTGGACACCAAGCACGCCTATCAGCCGGACCACGGCCCGTTCAGCACGTCGTTCCACCTGGTCAAGGAGAACAACCAGTGGAGGATCGACGGCCTTGAGAACGGCCTGGTGCTGTCCGACCTGGACTTCCAGCGGATATACCACTCGGTGAACATGTACTACTTCGCCAAGCTCGGACCGGACGGGCATCCGGCCGGCGGTAGCAGCAACGCGACGCTGGTCGCCGACCCGGTGTACCTGCGTATCCAGAACGACCCGCTGGTGTCGACGGTCTCGGCGCTGCTGGGCGGGCCCACCGACTGGCTGTCGCCTGTCGTCACCACCGCGACACCCGCCGGGACGAAGCTGGAGGACAAGGGCCCGGACCACGGGGTGTCGCTGGACGACTCGCAGCAGCTTCAGGTCCGGCTCGACCACAGCGCTGACGGACTGCGCGGGCAGCGCTGCACCGAGCTGGCCGCGCAGCTCTTCGCCACCGTCCAGGCGCAGGCGTCCGCGCAGTTGGCGTCGGCCGAGGTGGACCACGCGGATGGTTCCACCGCGTGCAAGCTGCCGAGCGGGGAAGCCCTCAGCTACGGCCCCGAGAACCTGGTCGGCGCCAACCCGCGGCCCTACTTCGTCGAAGCCGACAGCCAGCACCGGCTGCTGGAGCTGACCGACGACGGCAAGGGCAGCACACCCAAGGCGACACCGGTGCCCGGCCCGTTCGGCTCCAGCAAGGCGTACCTGGACTCGGTGGCGGTGCGCAGGGACCAGGAGGCGGCCGCAGGGGTGCGCTCCGACGGCCGTGAACTGGTGGTCGCGTCGCTCGTCGCCGGCCAGACCTTCGGCAAACCGGTGGTGACCAGCAAGGTCAAGGACGGGCTGAGCGCACCGAGCTGGGACGGCTTCGACGACTTGTGGGTGGCCGACCGTGATCAGGACGCTCCGAAGCTGATGGTGCTGCCCAACGGCACCGGCGAGCCGATCGAGGTGCCGGTGCCGGACCTCGACGGCCGGATTCAGTCGTTGCGGGTGGCCTCGGACGGGGTGCGGATCGCCCTGGTGGTGCAGCAGGGCAGCGGTACCCGCCTGATGCTCGGCCGGATCGTCCGGGAGGGCACTGCGCAGCACCCGGAGTTCTCGGTCGACAGCCTGCGCTCCCTGACACCCGCAGGAGAACACATGACGTCCGTGTCGTGGGCCGGTGCCAGCAAGCTCGTGGTGCTCGACACCGAGCCCGGCGGAGCCCAGCAGATCGAGTACATCAGCTCGGACGGCTCGGCCGGGTCCCTGCCGCAGGGCGTCAGCGAGGCCACGTCCGTCGCCTCCTCGGAGAACCAGGCGATGCCCCTGCTCGCCTCGTACAACGGCAGGGTCTACGAACTGCCCACCGACTCGAACTGGAAGCAGGTCTCGCCGAAGGGCAGCAATCCCGTCTATCCCGGCTGACCTGTGGGGATCAAGTTATCCACAGCCACGAAAGAGTGACTGGCAGCGGACTTGCCGCAAGGCGCAAAGTTGGGTCATGCGGGGCTGGTGGAGGGAGATCACCGGGTTGGTCCTCCCGGTGGACTGCGCGGGCTGCGGGAGTCCGCGGACGGAGCTGTGCGAGCGGTGCCATGGGCTGCTGGGCGGAGCAGCCACAGCACGGCGCGTACGTCCGTCACCCGAGCCGCCGGGGCTGCCACCGGTCTACGCGGTGGGCCGGTACGGCGACGAGGTGCGGGCTGTCGTCCTCGCGCACAAGGAGCGCGGCGCCCTGGGCCTCGCCCGGCCGCTGGGAGAGGCACTGGCGGGAGCGGTCGTCCGGGCGACCGGTCCCATCGGCGCCTTGCCCGGCCCAGCCGTCCCGCATGCGGTCGGCCACCGCTGGAACCTGCCTGGACGGGCTCCAGCGGCAGCCGACGCCGACCACGGGTCCCGCCTCGGCCTGTGGCCGGTCCTCCACGGCCTGGAGGTGCCTCGCACCGCCCTGCGAGGCACTCCCGGGTCACCGGTACCGGGACCGGCGTCGCAGCGCGGCCCGCTGCTGCTGGTGCCCGTGCCCTCGTCCCGCCGGGCGGTTGCCCAGCGGGGGCACGACGCCACCGCCCGGATCGCCCGGTCGGCGGCCCGCGAGTTGAGGCGGCAGGGCGTGCCGGCCCGGGCGGCGGCTGTGCTGCGGCAGCGGCGACCGGTCGCCGACCAGTCCGAGCTGAGCGCGGACGGGAGGTTGGCGAACCTCTGCGGCGCGGTGGCAGCCGCGGGCAGCGCCGTGCCCCTGCTGTCGGCGGCTCCGGTGGTGCTCGTGGACGACCTCATGACCACCGGGGCGTCACTCGCGGTGGCGGCCGGTGCCGTGGCCGCGGTCGGCGGCTGGGTCGCCGGCGCCGCGGTGATCGCCGGACCGCACGATTCTCGGATCGACTGATTTGCGCATCGATGCAGGTGGCCATGGTGGGGATTCATCCGAACGGAGGTAAGCCTGCGCTGAGGATGCCGAGACGCACACTCCGGGACTATGTTCGGGAGAGAGGGAAGCGAACACCGGGGGTGTTGATCTTCCCTGTGGGGCAGAAGGAGGTGAAAGCCGCAGCTTCGCGGTATCCGGATCAGCCCGGGTGGCGGAGCGGCAGCTAACGCAGCGCCGGCAGGGACTGGCACCCGCGCCGGCCTCATGAAAGGGATTGCCCCTGGTCACGGGGGCGGTCCGGAACGGAGTTCTGCGTGGACATCGTCGTCAAAGGCCGCAAGACCGAGGTGCCCGAGAGGTTCCGGAAGCACGTGGCCGAGAAACTGGACAAGATCCAGAAGCTCGACGGCAAGGTGATCAGCCTCGACGTCGAGGTGTCCAAGGAGCTCAACCCCCGGCAGGCGGACCGCAGCGACCGGGTGGAGATCACGCTGAACACCCGCGGCCCCGTGGTGCGCGCGGAGGCTGCCGCCGCGGACCCGTACGCCGCGCTGGATGTGGCGGTCACGAAGCTGGAAGCCCGGCTGCGGAAGGCCGCGAGCAAGCGGCACACCCGCCGGGGCAACGGCCGTACGCCCGCCGCCGAGGTGGCCGAGAACGTGCCGGGCGCCGCGCGGATCAACGGGGACGGCACGCTCGTCGCCGATCAGTTGGTCGACGGGGAAGTGCCCACGACCCGGTTCGGGCCGCTGGAGGTCCACGGCGAAGGCCCGCTCGTGGTCAGGGAGAAGACCCACGCCGCGGCACCGATGGCGCTGGACCAGGCGCTGTACGAGATGGAGTTGGTCGGGCACGACTTCTACCTGTTCGTCGACAGCGAGACCAAGCAGCCGAGCGTGGTCTACCGACGGCAGGGCTACGACTACGGCGTGATCCATCTCAACGCGGACGAGTCGGGTGCGGCGTCGCCGGCCGGGGCCGGCGACGCGCTGCACCACGGCGTCTGACCTCGCGGGCCTGCGAAGGGCCTGTGGCGAGTAAGGAGCGTCGAATGCCCCCGGGTGCGTCCGGGGGCGTCGGCGCGCCGGGACGTGAAATGCTGGGCCAGTGGTCAACTCTGGTCTGACGGGGAGGAATTGATGCCGGACTTCGAGCACGGGTCGCCCGGCGAACGAGGCCCGGTGCTGTACGGCGAACCGTCTCGTCCGCCCCGTGCGGAGCCGATTCGGGTACTCGTGGTCGACGACCACGCGCTGTTTCGGCGGGGCCTGGAGATCGTGCTCGCGCAGGAGGAGGACATCCAGGTCATCGGCGAGGCCGGAGACGGCGCCGAGGCCGTGGAGAAGGCCGCCGACCTGCTGCCGGACATCGTGCTGATGGACGTCAGGATGCCGCGGCGCGGGGGGATCGAGGCGTGCACCTCGATCAAGGAGGTCGCGCCCAGCGCCAAGATCATCATGCTGACGATAAGCGATGAGGAAGCCGACCTCTACGAGGCGATCAAGGCCGGCGCGACGGGCTACCTGCTGAAGGAGATCTCCACCGACGAGGTGGCGACCGCGATCAGGGCGGTCGCCGACGGGCAGTCGCAGATCAGCCCCTCGATGGCGTCGAAACTGCTCACCGAGTTCAAGTCGATGATCCAGCGCACCGACGAGAAGCGGCTGCTTCCGGCGCCCAAGCTCACCGACCGCGAGTTGGAGGTGCTCAAGCTGGTGGCCACCGGCTTGAACAACCGGGACATCGCCAAGCAGTTGTTCATCAGCGAGAACACCGTGAAGAACCACGTCCGCAACATCCTGGAGAAACTCCAGCTCCACTCCCGCATGGAGGCCGTGGTCTACGCGATGCGGGAGAAGATCCTGGAGATCCGCTAGCCCTGGCCGCGGGCGAGGGCGGCGGTCAGAGGGGCGCGCAGGGACTCGGGCAGGACGCGTTCGGCCCGGGTCCGGATGCAGCCGACCCAGCCGGCGGCCTCGGTGAGGGCGTCCGCAGCGGGCTGGACGGCCTTGGGGCCGTCCAGGGTGACCTGGCGTGCGACCAGGGTCTGTCCCTCCCGGGCAGGGTCCACCCGGCCCACCAGCCGGCCGCCCGCCAGCAGCGGCATCGCGAAGTAGCCGTGCACGCGTTTCGGCTTGGGGGTGTAGGCCTCCAGGCGGTGGGTGAAGCCGAAGATCCGCTCGGTGCGCGGGCGGTCCCAGATCAGGGAGTCGAAGGGCGACAGCAGCGTGGTGCGGTGCCGGCCGCGCGGCGGGGCGGCGAGCGCGGCCGGGTCGGCCCAGGCGGGCTTGCCCCAGCCCTCGACCTCGACCGGGACCAGCCCGGTGGAGTCCAGCACGGCCGCGACCTGCTCGCCCTTGAGGCGGTGGTAGTCCGCAAGATCCGCCCGGGTGGCGACGCCCATGGCCGCACCCGCCTGCGCGACCAGGCGCCGTACGCACTCGGTGTCGTCGATGTCGTCGTGCAGCAGGGTGTCGGGCACGGCACGCTCCGCGAGGTCGTAGACGCGCTTCCAGCCGCGGCGCTGCGTGCAGACCACCTCACCGGTGTCCAGCAGCCACTCCACCGCGATCTTCGTCTCGGACCAGTCCCACCACGGGCCGCCGTTCTTCGCGCCGCCGAGCTCGGTGGAGGTCAGCGGACCGTCGATCTTCAGGCGGTCCAGCACGGCCGCGCAGGAGCGCTCGGCGTCCTCGAGGATGTGCCAGCGGTGGCCGCGGGCGCGGCGGGCCCGGCGGCGGAAGGCGAAGTGCGGCCACTCCTCGATGGGCAGGATGCAGGCGGCGTGCGACCAGTACTCGAAGGCGTGGCCGTCGGACCAGTACGCCTCCTCCACCGCGTCGCGGCCGACCGCGCCCAGGCGCGCGTAGGGGATCAGTTCGTGCGACCTGGCCAGTACCGAGATGGTGTCGAGCTGGACCGCGCCGAGGGACCGCAGCACGCCCCGGGTCCCCGACCGCCGGTCCGGCGCCCCCAGGAGGCCCTGCGCCCGAAGGGCGATCCTGCGGGCTTCGTCGGCGGACAGGGTCAGCTCGGGTGACGGCAGGAGAGTCATGACGGCCAGCGTAGAACCGGCCACTGACAGTCGGCTGTGACCAGCGGATTCACTCGTTCCGGCGACTTCTCCCGCGGCGGTGGGCGGCCGCTACTTCGCGTACGGGAGGTACGGCAGTTGCGACGGGCGGTCCCAGTCCGAAGGGAGCAGGGAACCGCTCCACGCGTCCCGTCGGGTGCCTTCGTGGACGACCCGCGAGCGTACGGTGCCCTCCATGGCGAACCCGAGTCTCAGGGCGACCGCGCGGGAGGCTTCGTTGCCGGCCTCCGCGAACCATTCCAGGCGCTCGACACCCAGGGCGTCGAAGGCCCAGGTGCACACCGCTCGTGCCGCCTCCACCGTGTAGCCCTTGCCGCGCTGGTGCTTCGCCGTCCAGTAGCCCAACTCGCCCTGGCGCTGCGGGGCGGCCAGGTGCTGGAGGCGGACCAGGCCCATCGAGCTGACCAGGGCGCCTTCGTCGCGCGTGAAGACGCCGAAGTTGTACATGGTGTCGTCGCGCCAGCCGTCCGCGCACACGACGTCGATGAAGTGGTCGGCGTGCTCGCGCGAATACGGCGAGGGAACGGATGTCCAGCGCGGAATCTCAGGGTCCTGACAGGCGGCGTACAGGGCGTCGCCGTCACGCGGTTCCAGGGCCCGCAGGAGGAGGCGCTTTGTGGTGAGAACAGATGCTTCCATGGCGGGCGCGCACCTTTCCGGCGGACTTTCCGGCAGGGGTGCCGGGCCCCCGTTGCGGCCGCATATCGGGCGGCGGGAGGACTGCGGCCGAGTATCCCGGACCCCTCGGCGCGGGGGAAAACCGTTTTGCCGCTGCCGGGCCTCCCGGGCCGCTGGTGTCCTCGCTTACGATGGCCGTTGCAGCAGGGCCAGGCAGACAGGACCCGCGCTGTGCCCCGCGCGGGAATTCGCGCCAGGCCCGACCGGCAAGGAGTCAGCCTACGTGTCCGTCATCAGCAAGATCATGCGTGCAGGTGAAGGCAAGATCCTGCGCAAGCTGCACCGCATCGCGGACCAGGTCAATTCCGTCGAAGAGGACTTCGTCGAGCTCACCGACGCCGAGTTGCGGGCACTCACCGACGAATTCAAGCAGCGCTACGAAGACGGGGAGTCGCTGGACGACCTGATGCCCGAGGCGTTCGCCGCGGTCCGCGAGGCGGCCAAGCGCGTCCTCGGCCAGCGCCACTACGACGTGCAGATCATGGGCGGTGCGGCCCTGCACCTCGGCTATGTCGCCGAGATGCGCACCGGCGAGGGCAAGACCCTGGTCGGCACCCTTCCCACGTACCTCAACGCGATCTCCGGCAAGGGCGTTCACCTGATCACGGTCAACGACTACCTCGCCGAGCGCGACTCGGAGTGGATGGGCCGGGTGCACAAGTTCCTCGGCCTGAGCGTCGGCTGCATCCTGGCGAACATGACCCCGGCCGAGCGCCGCGAGCAGTACAACTGCGACATCACCTACGGCACCAACAACGAGTTCGGCTTCGACTACCTGCGCGACAACATGGCGTGGTCGAAGGACGAGTTGGTCCAGCGCGGCCACAACTTCGCGGTGGTCGACGAGGTCGACTCGATCCTGGTGGACGAGGCGCGTACCCCGCTGATCATCTCCGGCCCCGCCGACCAGGCCACGAAGTGGTACAGCGACTTCGCCCGCCTGGTGAAGCGGCTCACCCGCGGCGAGGCGGGCAGCCTCGGCAAGGAGGAGACCGGCGACTACGACGTGGACGAGAAGAAGCGCACCGTCGCCATCCACGAGTCCGGCGTCAGCAAGGTCGAGGACTGGCTGGGCATCGACAACCTCTACGAGTCGGTGAACACCCCGCTCGTCGGTTATCTGAACAACGCCATCAAGGCCAAGGAGCTCTACAAGAACGACAAGGACTACGTCGTCATCGACGGCGAGGTCATGATCGTCGACGAGCACACCGGCCGTATTCTCGCCGGCCGCCGCTACAACGAGGGCATGCACCAGGCGATCGAGGCGAAGGAAGGGGTGGACATCAAGGACGAGAACCAGACGCTCGCCACGATCACCCTGCAGAACTTCTTCCGCCTGTACGACAAGCTCAGCGGGATGACCGGTACGGCGATGACCGAGGCCGCCGAGTTCCACCAGATCTACAAGCTGGGCGTTGTGCCGATCCCGACCAACCGCCCGATGCAGCGGATGGACAAGCCCGACCTGATCTACCGCACGGAGGAGGCGAAGTTCGCCGCCGTCGTGGAGGACATCGTCGAGAAGCACGAGAAGGGCCAGCCGGTCCTGGTCGGCACCGTCTCCGTCGAGAAGTCCGAGTACCTGTCCGCGCAGCTGTCCAAGCGGGGCATCCCGCACGAGGTGCTCAACGCCAAGCAGCACGACCGTGAGGCGACCATCGTCGCCCAGGCCGGGCGCAAGGGCGCGGTCACCGTCGCCACCAACATGGCCGGCCGCGGTACCGACATCAAGCTCGGCGGCAACCCCGACGACCTCGCCGAGGCGGAGCTGCGCCAGCGCGGCCTGGACCCGGTCGAGCACGTCGAGGAGTGGGCCGCGGCCCTGCCCGAGGCGCTGGAGCGCGCCGAGGAGGCGGTCAAGGCCGAGTTCGAGGAGGTCAAGGACCTCGGCGGGCTGTACGTCCTGGGCACCGAGCGGCACGAGTCACGCCGGATCGACAACCAGCTGCGCGGCCGCTCCGGCCGCCAGGGCGACCCGGGTGAGTCCCGCTTCTACCTCTCCCTCGGCGACGACCTGATGCGGCTGTTCAAGGCGCAGATGGTCGAGCGCGTGATGTCCATGGCCAACGTGCCCGACGACGTGCCGATCGAGAACAAGATGGTCACCCGGGCGATCGCGTCCGCCCAGTCGCAGGTCGAGCAGCAGAACTTCGAGATCCGCAAGAACGTCCTGAAGTACGACGAGGTGCTCAACCGCCAGCGCGAGGTGATCTACGGCGAGCGCCGCCGCGTCCTGGAGGGCGAGGACCTCCAGGAGCAGGTGCAGCACTTCATGGACGACACCATCGACGCGTACATCGACGCCGAGACGCGCGAGGGCTTCGCCGAGGACTGGGACCTGGACCGGCTGTGGGGCGCCTTCAAGCAGCTCTACCCGGCGAAGGTCACCGTCGACGAGCTGGAGGAGGCCGCCGGCGACCGCGCGGGCATCACCGCCGAGTTCATCGCCGAGTCGGTCAAGGACGACATCCACGAGCAGTACGCCGAGCGGGAGAAGCAGCTCACCGAGGACATCATGCGCGAGCTGGAGCGGCGCGTGGTGCTGTCGGTGCTCGACCGCAAGTGGCGTGAGCACCTCTACGAGATGGACTACCTCCAGGAGGGCATCGGGCTGCGTGCCATGGCGCAGCGCGACCCGCTGGTGGAATACCAGCGCGAGGGCTTCGACATGTTCACCGCCATGATGGACGGCATCAAGGAGGAGTCCGTCGGCTACCTGTTCAACCTGGAGGTCCAGGTGGAGCAGCAGGTCGAGGAGGTGCCGGTGACGGACGAGGTGCAGGACGCGCCGCCGTCGCTGGTCAAGCAGCCCGAGATCCGCGCGAAGGGCCTGGAAGCGCCCAAGCGGGCGGACCGGCTGCACTTCTCCGCCCCGTCGGTCGACGGTGAGGGCGGCGTCGTGGAGGGCGAGTTCGAGGAGGCGGGCGTCTCCGGGGGCGCTGCCGGCGCCGCCGACGAGGAGGCCGGCACGACCCGCGCGGAGCGCCGCAAGGCCGCCAAGGGCGGTCGCCGCCGCAAGAAGTAGGCAGCGAGGCAAGCAGCGCCGCCGCACGCGGCGGCGTCGTACCACCGGCTCGGGGCCGGGCCGATTCGGCCCGGCCCCGAGCCGTTCGTCCGCGCGGGCCCGCGTCCGCCTGCGTCCGTCCGCTTCCGCACGCGGCGGCGCGGGTGATGCGCAGGTCGATGCGGGTCGGCTCATCGCGCGGCGACGTCGGTGCAGTGCCAGCGGGCACGGCCATAGCCGGGTCCTGAGTCGGCGTTCCCGGGTTCGAGGCGGAAGGCGATCGCCCGGACCACGTCGTCGTCCAGGGCGACCACCGCGGTCACCTCCAGCGCGCCGCCCGCGGTGGGGAAGACCCGGCAGCGGCATACGTACGGGGTACGGCCGCGGGCGCGGCGCCGCCAGTCCGCGCGTTCGGCGTGCAGCTTCCACAGCCGCTGGTAGGCCTCGTCCCTGACCCGGCCGGCGAGGGAGGTCAGTGGCCGGCGGCCGGTGAGGACGTCGAGCAGCCGCTCGGCGAACCACAGGTGCGGCGGTACGGGGCGCGCCGCGGGCCCGGGCCTGGTCGTGGGGCGGCGCGGGTCGGTACGGCGCGGCGGGGCGGTGCCGGCGGCGGGGCGGCGGCCTGGGTGCGGCGGTGCGGGACGCGGCGCCGTGGGATGCGGTGCCGGCGCGGGACGGGCTGCCGGGTGCGGCGCGGTCGGGTGCGGCGCGGTCGGATGGGGCGCCGCGTGAGGTGTCGCGCGGGTGGCCGGGCGGGCCGTGGCGCGGGTGCTCGGTCGGTTCGTGGGCGTCATGCGCATGGCTGTTTCCCCAAAGATCGTTTCCGGTGGTCGATGGGGTGGTTGTAGGCGGCGGCAGGGATCACGGGCAAGCGGCCGGGCGGCCGTCCGGGGGGAATCCGTCGGACGGGAGAGATTCACCTGTGAAGGTGGTGACACCCGTATGCTTCACGCCATGCGCGTCTACATTCCCACCACCCTCGCCGGGCTGGCCGAGGCGTACAAGGCGGGCGAGCTGGGTCCGGCCCCGCTGGACGCCTTCGCGGTCACACCGAGCCTGCGCGAGTGGTACGTCTCCGACGACATCGAGGAACTCGAGTACGCGGCGCTGACCCGAGCCGCTCAGGCGTCGCTGCGGATGCTGGCCGTGCGGCCCGAAGTGCCGCGCAGGCGCGTGGTCGTGGCGGTCGACGTGGCCGACGGCGCGGTGCGTCACGACCCCGACCGCGGCCTCGATCCCGCCGCGCTCGGCGAGGTACGGCTGGCCGGTGCGGTGCGACTCGCCGAGGCGGCCGCGGTGCATGTGGACGCCGACGACGCCGAGTCCGACGTGGCGGCGGCGGCCGACGCGGTGGGCGCGGTGGACGCCGGGGACGAGGACGCACAGTTCACCGTCGACGGTGCCGAGGATCACGAGCTTTTGTGGTATGCGACGCAGGAGATTCCCCACCTGATCGGCTGACCCCGCACGGAAGTTATCCACAGGCCGGAAACGGGCTGTCGCTCTGCGCGAGTAACGTTCCTGGTGTGAACGCGCACCTCGTATGGGACTGGAACGGGACCCTCTTCAACGACATCGAAGCGGTGGTCGGGGCGACCAACGCCTCCTTCGCGGAGCTCGGCCTGCCGCTGATCACCGCCGAGCGGTACCGCGAGCTGTACTGCGTCCCCGTGCCGCTCTTCTACGAGCGGTTGCTCGGCCGGCTGCCCTCGGACGAGGAGTGGGCCGTGCTGGACGCGGGCTTCGAGCGGCATTACCTGCGGCTGGCCGAGCAGTGCGCCCTCGCCGAAGGAGCGGCCGAACTGCTGGCGTCCCGGCAGGCGTCGGGCCTCACCCAGTCGCTGTGCTCGCTCGCCACGCCCCAGCAGCTGCTGCCGTTCGTCACCGCCCACGGCATCAGCGGGCACTTCGTGCGGATCGACGGCCGCAGCGGAGCGGCGATCGAGGGGAAGTCCGGTCAGATGGCCCGGCACCTGGCCGCGCTCGACGGCCTCGACGGCCGCCCCGTCGTGGTCATCGGCGACGCCTTGGACGACGCGGCCGCCGCCGCCCACGTGGGCGCGTTCGCGGTGCTGTACACCGGCGGTTCACACAGCCGTGCGAGCCTGGAGACCGCCGGGGTGCCGATCGCCGACAGCCTCGCCGAGGCCGTCGAGCTGGCCGAGCGAATAGCGAGCTGACCTGGACAGGAGCCCCGGTTTCTGTCCATTCGGGCCAAACGTGTGTGGTGCATTTGTACGAAGACGGCGCATGACAGCCACCCCGGCCGGGACGATAGCCTGGCGGGCGTGATCACTGTTGATCCGTGCTCCGGGGGCATCGCGTGCTGACGGGCACGACGAGCCTCCTTTCCGGCATAGCGTCGTCCCGTAGCGGAAACCCCGCGTCGCGGTACGTCGTGCCATCAACCGACGTCACGCAATGGCGCGCGACAGGAGTCAGAGGACATGCAGACCAAGCTGGACGAAGCCAAGGCGGCGCTTCTCGAACGGGCGGCTCTGGCAGGTGAGAACAGCCCGGCGGGGGGACCCCCCGGCCAGGGGCTCGACGCGCTGGCGCTGACCGCGTTTCTCCAGCGCTACTACCTGCACAGCGCACCCGAGGACCTGATCGACCGCGACCCGGTCGACGTCTACGGTGCCGCGATGTCGCACCACCGCCTGGCGGAGAACCGCCCGCAGGGCACGGCCAACCTCCGGGTGCACACCCCCACGGTGGAGCAGAACGGCTGGCAGTGCAGCCACACCGTGGTCGAGGTCGTCACCGACGACATGCCCTTCCTGGTGGACTCGGTCACCAACGCGCTGACCCAGGCCAACCGGGCGATCCACGTGGTCGTCCACCCGCAGTTCCACGTCCGCCGCGATGTCGCGGGCAAGCTGATCGAGGTCATCGGATACGCCTCGGCGGCCGAGGGCGAGTCGCTGCCGCACGACGTGCTGGTGGAGTCCTGGATTCACGTCGAGATCGACCGGGAGACCGATCGGGACGACATCAAGGAGATCACCGCCGATCTGCGCCGCGTGCTGTCGGATGTGCGCGAGTCCGTCGAGGACTGGACGAAGATGCGGCAGGCCGCGCTCACCATCGCCGACGAACTGGCCGCCTCCCCGCCGCCGCTTCCCGAGCAGGAGACCGGCGAGGCGCGGGAGCTGATGCGCTGGCTCGCCGAGGACCACTTCACCTTCCTCGGCTACCGCGAGTACGAACTCACCACCGACACCGACGGGGCGGGCGACACCGAGGGCGAGGACGTGCTCGTCGCCGTGCCCGGCACCGGCCTGGGCATCCTGCGCTCCGACCCGCAGCACCCGCACAACGACGGCACCCACCCCGGGCACCCCGGCCACCCCACCTCGCCGTCCTTCAGCCGGCTGCCCGCCGACGCCCGCAAGAAGGCCCGCGAGCACCGGCTGCTGATCCTCACCAAGGCCAACAGCCGCTCCACGGTGCACCGCCCGTCGTACCTGGACTACATCGGGGTCAAGAAGTTCGACGCCGAGGGCAATGTGATCGGCGAGCGGCGCTTCCTCGGGCTGTTCTCCTCCAGCGCCTACACCGAGTCCGTGCGCCGGGTGCCCGTGGTGCGCCGCAAGGTCGAGGAGGTCCTCGAAGGCTCCGGATACCAGGCCGGCAGCCACGACGGCCGCGACCTGCTCCAGATCCTGGAGACCTACCCGCGCGACGAGCTGTTCCAGACCGGCGTCGACGAGCTGCGCTCCATCGTCACCAGCGTGCTGTACCTCCAGGAGCGCCGCAAGCTCCGGCTCTACCTGCGCCAGGACGAGTACGGCCGGTACTACTCCGCGCTGGTCTACCTGCCGCGGGACCGCTACACCACCGCGGTGCGGCTGCGCCTGACCCACATCCTCCAGGAGGAACTCGGCGGCCTCAGCGTCGACTTCACCGCCTGGAACACCGAGTCGGTGCTCTCCCGGCTGCACTTCGTGATCCGCGTCAACCCCGGCAGCCGGCTCCCCGAGCTCAACGACTCCGATGTCGAACGGATCGAGAACCGGCTCGCCGCCGCCGCCCGGTCCTGGGCCGACGGCTTCGCCGAGGCGCTCAACGCCGAGTGCGGCGAGGAGCGCGCCGCCGAACTCGGTCGCCGCTACGCGGACGCGTTCCCCGACGGGTACCGCGCCGACTTCGCCCCGCGGGTCGCCGTCGCGGACCTCCAGCACATCGAGAGCCTGGGCGAGGACGACTTCACCCTCTCGCTCTACGAACCGGTCTCCGCCGCCCCCGAGGAGCGCCGTTTCAAGATCTACCGCACCGGCGCCCCGGTGTCGCTGTCCGCGGTGCTCCCGGTGCTGCAGCGGCTCGGCGTCGAGGTGGTCGACGAGCGCCCGTACGAGCTGCGCCGCGTCGACAACTCGCGGGCGTGGGTCTACGACTTCGGGCTGCGCCTCGACCCCGCGCTCGGCGATCTGGGCGACGACGCGCGCGAGCGGTTCCAGGAGGCGTTCGCCGCGACCTGGACCGACCGGGCCGAGAACGACGGCTTCAACTCGCTGGTGCTGCGCGCCGGGCTGGACTGGCGGCAGGCGATGGTGCTGCGCGCCTACGCGAAGTACCTGCGGCAGGCCGGTTCGACCTTCAGCCAGGACTACATGGAGGACACCCTCCGGACGAACGTCCACACCACCCGGCTGCTGGTCAACCTCTTCCAGGCCCGGCTCTCGCCCGACCACCAGAAGGCCGGCAGCGAACTGACCGACGGCATCCTGGAGGAGCTGGAGGGAGCCCTCGACCAGGTCGCCAGCCTCGACGAGGACCGCATCCTGCGTTCCTTCCTCACCCTGATCAAGGCGACGCTGCGCACCAACTACTTCCAGCGCGCGGCGGACGGCAAGCCGCACTCCTACCTGTCGATCAAGTTCGACCCGCAGGCCGTGCCCGACCTGCCCGCGCCGCGCCCCGCCTACGAGATCTGGGTGTACAGCCCGCGGGTCGAGGGCGTGCACCTGCGGTTCGGGAAGGTCGCCCGCGGCGGGCTGCGCTGGTCCGACCGCCGGGAGGACTTCCGCACCGAGGTGCTGGGCCTGGTCAAGGCCCAGATGGTGAAGAACACCGTGATCGTGCCGGTCGGTGCGAAGGGCGGGTTCGTCGGCAAGCGGCTGCCCGACCCGGCGGTCGACCGTGACGCGTGGATGGCGGAGGGCATCGCCTCGTACCGGACGTTCATCTCCGGCCTGCTCGACATCACCGACAACCTGGTCGGCGGCGAGGTGGTGCCGCCGCAGGACGTGGTCCGGCACGACGAGGACGACACGTATCTGGTGGTGGCGGCGGACAAGGGCACCGCGTCCTTCTCCGACATCGCCAACGAGGTCGCCGTCTCCTACGGGTTCTGGCTCGGCGACGCCTTCGCCTCCGGCGGGTCGGTCGGCTACGACCACAAGAAGATGGCCATCACCTCCTCCGGCGCCTGGGAGTCGGTGAAACGGCACTTCCGGGAGACCGGCCACAACACGCAGGAAGAGGACTTCACCGTCGTCGGCATCGGTGACATGTCCGGCGACGTCTTCGGCAACGGCATGCTGCTGTCGGAGCACATCCGGCTGGTGGCCGCCTTCGACCACCGGCACATCTTCCTCGACCCGAACCCGGACGCGGCCACCTCCTACGCCGAGCGGCGCCGGATCTTCGAACTGCCGCGCTCCTCCTGGGCCGACTACGACTCCTCGCTGATCTCGGCCGGCGGCGGCATCTACCCGCGCACGGCCAAGGCGATCCCGGTCAGCGCGGCGGTCCGCGCCGCGCTCGGTATCGAGTCGAAGGCGGCGAAGCTCACCCCCGCCGAGCTGATGAAGGCGATCCTCAAAGCCCCGGTCGACCTGCTGTGGAACGGCGGCATCGGCACCTACGTCAAGGCGTCGACCGAGACGCAGGCGGACGTCGGCGACAAGGCGAACGACGCGATCCGGATCGACGGCACCGACCTGCGGGTCAAGGTGGTCGGTGAGGGCGGCAACCTCGGCTTCACCCAGCTCGGCCGGATCGAGTTCGCCCGTTCCGGCGGCCCCGACGGCACCGGCGGCCGGATCAACACCGACGCGATCGACAACAGCGCCGGCGTGGACGCCTCCGACCACGAGGTCAACATCAAGGTGCTGCTCAACAGCACCGTCGCCGAGGGCGACATGACGGTCAAGCAGCGCAACGCGCTGCTCGCCGAGATGACGCACGACGTCGGCAACCTGGTGCTGCGCAACAACTACGCGCAGAACGTGGCGCTGGCCAACAGCATGGCGCAGGCCGGCAGCCTGCTCCACGCGCACCAGCGGTTCATGCGGCGGCTGGTGCGGGACGGCCGGCTGGACCGGGCGCTGGAGTTCCTGCCCACCGACCGGCAGATCCGGGAGAGGTCCGCGGCCGGTGTGGGCCTGACCCAGCCGGAGATGGCCGTCATCCTCGCCTACGCCAAGATCACCGTGGCCGACGAGCTGATCCAGACCGAGCTGCCCGACGACCCGTATCTGCGGTCCCTGCTGCACGCGTACTTCCCGGTGGCGCTGAGGGAGCGTTTCGCCACGCAGATCGACAACCACGCGCTGCACCGCGAGATCGTCACCACCGTGCTGGTCAACGACACGGTGAACACCGGCGGCACCACCTTCCTGCACCGTTTCCGGGAGGAGATCGGCGCGACCACCGAGGAGATCGTGCGGGCGCACACCGCGGCCCGGGCGATCTTCGACCTCGGCCCGATCTGGGACGCGGTCGAGGCGCTGGACAACACGGTCGCGGCCGATGTGCAGACCCGGATCAGGCTGCACTCGCGGCGGCTGGTGGAGCGCGGCACCCGCTGGCTGCTCAACAACCGGATGCAGCCGCTCCAGATCGCCGAGACCATCGAGTTCTTCGGTGAGGGCGTCACCGCGGTGTGGTCGCGGCTGCCGAAGCTGCTGTGCGGCGCGGATCTGGAGTGGTACGGCACGCTGCACGACGAGTTGACGGCCGCCGGGGTGCCGGACGAGCTGGCGACGCGGGTGGCCGGGTTCTCCTCGGTGTTCCCGGCGCTGGACATCGTGGATGTGGCGCGGCGGGCCGGCAAGGAGCCGCTGGACGTCGCCGAGATCTACTTCGACCTCGCCGACCGGCTGGGGATCACCCAACTGCTGGACCGGATCATCCAGTTGCCGCGGGACGACCGCTGGCAGTCGATGGCGCGGGCGGCGATCCGCGAGGACCTGTTCGCGGCGCACGCGGCGCTCACCGCCGACGTGCTCAGCGCGGGCGAGGCCGGTGCCACCCCGGAGGAGCGCTACCAGGCGTGGGAGGAGCGCAACTCCGGTCTGGTCACCCGGGCCAGGACCACGCTGGAGGAGATCCAGGGTTCGGAGGAGTTCGACCTGGCGAGCCTGTCGGTGGCGATGCGGACCTTCCGTACGCTGCTGCGCACGCACCACTGAGGTCCGACTGAGGTTCGAGGGGGCGGGCACCCGACATCTGGCGCCCGCCCCCGCCTCTGACCCGCCTCCGCCTCTGACCCGCCTCCGCCTCTGACCCGCGCTCGCCCTGCCCCCGCTCCCGCCCCGCGGCCTTACGGGCTCGGCATCTTCCACAAGGTGAGCTTGCCGGTATAGACGGGCGTCTTGTAGTAGTTCTCGCTCGGGGTGGTGCCGGTGATCAGCCACATGGCGAGGTGGCCGGAGGTGGTCACCGTGCAGAGCCGGTCGCCGGTCCTGATCAGCGGGTCGTCGCCGACCAGGTCGCTCGCCTGGACCTGGCCCGGCAGCGGGTTGGCCTCGGCGGCCTCCCGGCAGGCCACGGGGGACGCGCTCGCGGACTTGCCCGTGGGCGTGTCGAAGGTCAGGTAGTCGTCGCCGTAGTTGAGCTCGACCTGGCTGCTGGACAGGCTGTGCTTCGGGTCGACCAGCGGGGTGTCGAGGTCGACGTCGGGGCCGGGGTCGATGGAGTTGGGCGGGCGGACCGTCAGCGAGCGGTCAGCGAAGATCACCTGGTAGCCGCCGTCGCCGGCCGAGCCGCCGCCGGGGGTGGTGGCCGTGTTGGTGGCCGGTGCGGTCGCGGGGCTGCTGGGCGTGCCGGTGGACGGCGAGCCGCCGGAGTGGGTGGCCGGCGCCGAGGTGGCGTGGTCCGGGCCGGCGGAGGAATGGCCGTTGTCGCTGGTGTACCGGGTGATGGCGTAGGTCAGGGTGACCGCGAGGACCAGGGCGAGCGCGCCGCCGCCGATCACCAGCAGCTTGTGGGCACGGCCGCCGGGTGTCGGGACCTGCCGCGTGTCGGGCTCGGGGTCGGTGTTCGGCGGGCCGTAGCCGGCCGGTGGTTGCCCGGCGCCGGGGATGCCCGCACCGGGGGAACCGGGTGCGCCGGCTCCCGGGTGGTTCGGTGGCACGCCCGGGCCCGCTCCGAACCCGGTGGGCGGCGCGAACGGGGGGACCGGGGGCTGTCCGGCTTGGGAGCCGGGCGGTGCGAAGGCCGGCGGGTCCGGCACGGTCGGCCCGGAGACGGGTTCCGGCTGCGGCGGGTTTTTGGCGGCGGCCTCCCGCCGTACGATCTCGGCCGCGACCGGCTGCGGCAGCCAGTCGGTGAAGTCCCGCAGCGAGCGGCCGGCGGCGTGGGCGCACAGTTCGGCCAGTTCGGCGGGGGAGGGCCGCACCGCGGGGTCGGCGGTGAGGCAGCGGGTCAGCACCGGCCGCAGCACGTCGGGGTAACCGGACAGGTCCGGCGGTCGTATGGAGGTGTTGGCGATCTTCGTGGCGAGGGTGATGGCGCCCGCGTCGCCGTAGGGGTGGCGGCCGGTGGCGGCGACGGCGGCGATCAGGCCGAGCGAGAACAGGTCGGCGGCCGGGGTGAGTTCGAGCCCGTTGGCGTGCTCGGGGGACATGTACTGCGGGGTGCCGATGAGACCGCCGCTGCGGGTGAGCTGGGTGGAGTCGGCGGCCCTGGCGATGCCGAAGTCGATCACCCACGGCCCGCCGGCGGCCAGCAGGACGTTGCTGGGCTTGAGGTCGCGGTGGATGATCCCGGCCGCGTGCACGGCGCGCAGCGCCTCCGCGGCGCAGCCGACGAGTTGGAGCACGGTCGGCAGCGGCAGGGCGCCGTACCGGGCCAGCGCCTCGTTGAGCGGCAGCCCCGGCACGAACGTGGTGGCCAGCCATGGCTGGTCGCCGGTGGTGTCGTGGTCGACGACCGGGACCACGTGGTAGCCCTGTACCTGCCGGGCGGCGCGTACCTCCTGCTGGAAGCGGCGGCGGAACTCCTCGTCGCGGGTGTACTCGCGCCGGATCAGCTTCAGCGCGACCGGCTGCCCGCCGCGGGTGTGCGAGAGGTAGACGGTTCCCATGCCGCCCTCGCCGATCCGGGCGACGAGCCGGTAGCCGGCCTGCTCGCGCGGGTCCTGCGGGCCGAGCGGGCGTAACTGGCCGCCCTGGTCCGGGTTTTCCCCGCCGCGCCCGGCCGTACCGCCGCTCGCGCTTGCCCCGCCGTACGCGCCTGCCCCGCCGTACGCGGGTCCGTTGCCGTACATGTGTCCGTCGTCGTGGCCGGCGATGTCGGGCACCCCCCTTGGATAGTCGAAACGGCCTGATGGTACCGAGGGCGCCCTTCCCGCATCGGCCACGTCGTCAACTCGGGTCAGGTTCGGGGCACATCGGTGACGTACGAAGCCGCGGGCGGCGAGGAACGGGAGTCGTGCGGACATGACGGCGCCCGTTCTCCCGCCGGGTGGGCGGGCGAACGGGCGCCGGGTTGGGGCTACTTCACCGCCCCCGCCATCACGCCGGAGACGAACTGCCGCTGGAACGCGAAGAACACGACCAGCGGGACCACCATCGACAGGAAGGCGCCGGGCGCCAGGATGTCGATGTTGTCGCTGAACTGCCGTACCTGTTGCTGGAGGGCGACCGTGATCGGCTGCGAGTCGCTGTTCGCGAAGATCAGCGCGACCAGCATGTCGTTCCACACCCACAGGAACTGGAAGATGCCGAGCGAGGCGATCGCCGGGCCGCCCAGCGGCATGATCACCCGGGCGAACAGCCGGAGTTCGCCGGCGCCGTCCAGCCGGGCGGCCTCCAGCAGTTCGCGCGGGATCTCCGCGAAGAAGTTCCGCAGCAGGAAGATCGCGAACGGCAGCCCGAAGGCGGTGTGGAAGAGCACCACCCCGGAGATGTCGCCGAAGATCCCGATCTTGCCGAAGAGCTTCGCCACCGGGACCAGCGCCACCTGCACCGGCACCACCAGCATCGCCACCACCCCGATGAACCACCAGTCGCGGCCGGGGAACTCCATCCACGCGAAGGCGTAGCCGGCCAGCGACCCGATCACCACGACCAGCAAGGTGGCCGGGACGGTGATCAGCGCGGTGTTCCACAGCGAACTGGTGATCGCGTGGTTGTCCAGCAGGGAACGGTAGTTGGTGACCGTGAGCTGGGTCGGCGAGGTGAAGACCTTCCACCAGCCGGTGGCCGCGATGTCCTGCCGGCTGCGCAGGCTGGACAGCAGCAGCCCGATCGTGGGCATCAGCCAGAACAGCGCCACCACCAGCAGGACCAGCCGGAGCAGCCCGCCACTCGCGGCGCCGGCCAGCCGCGCCCCGATCCCGCGCCGGCCGGCACCCGAAGCCGCCGTGCTCGGAGCCGCCGCGCCCGGAGCGCCCGTCACGGCCGCACCCGTACCCGTACCCGTACCCGCTCCCGCGATCGCGCCCTCATCCGTCGCATCCGCGCTCATCGCCGTCCCTCCCTGCGCAGCCGCCGGATGTTGAAGATCATGACGGGCAGCACCAGCAGCAGCAGGATCACGCCGATCGCGCTGCCCACGCCCAGGTCGTTGCCGCCGCCGAAGGACGACAGATAGAGCTGGAGGGCGAGCACGTTGGCGTTGGACTGGGTGTTGCCGGGCGCGATGATGTAGACGAGGTCGAAGATCTTCAGCACGTTGATCATCAGCGTCACCATCACCACCACCAGCACCGGGGCCAGCAGCGGCACGGTGATCCGGCGGAAGACCTGCCACTCGCCGGCGCCGTCCACCCGGGCCTGCTCCAGCAGTTCGCGTGGCACCCCGGCGAGCCCCGCAGCGATCAGCACCATCGCGAAACCGGCCCACATCCACACATAGGAGCCGATGATCGAGGGGGTGACCAGATCCGGGCCGAGCCAGTTGATGCCGTTGTACTTGCCGGAGAAGTTCGAGGCGGGCAGCCGCAGTTGGGCACCGGCCGCCTTCGCCGGCAGCGCGTAGGTGCCGTCCTTGCCGGACTTGGCCGAGGCGATCACCTTGCCGTCCTTGACCGCCTCCACCTTCACCCCGGACAGCGCCTTCTCGCCCGGGTCGATCACATTGGGCTTGCCGGTGCCGCCGGGCCGGAAGTCCAGCCACACCGTGCCGGTCACCGAACCCGGCTTCGCCGGAGCCGGCTTGGCCTGCTTCGCGTTGGACGGCAGCTCGGTCGGCGGGATGCCGACCAGCGGCAGGTCCGCCGACGTGCCGATGCTCGCGGTCGATGTGGAGGTGAACGACCCGCCGGCGGTCGGCTTCAGGTCGCTGTCCGGCCGCGGACGCGCCCCCGGGTAGGCGGAGTTGCTGGTGAACGTGTCGTGCACGGCCACCACCACGGCGTTCGCCACGCCGCGCGAGGGGTCCTGCTCGTACACCAGCCGGAAGATGATGCCCGCGGCCAGCATCGAGATGGCCATCGGCATGAAGATGATCAGCTTGAAGGCCGTTCCCCAGCGCACCCGTTCGGTGAGCACCGCGAAGACCAGGCCGAGCGCGGTCGCCACGGTGGGCGCCACCACCACCCAGATCGCGTTGTTGCGGACCGCGGTGAGGATGCCGTGGTCGGTGAAGACCGTGCCGAAGTTCTTCAGCCCGACGAACGAGTCGCCGTTGGCGTTGAAGAGGCTGCGGTAGACGGTGTAGCCGATCGGATACGCCACCAGCGCGCCCAGCAGGACCAGCGCGGGCAGCAGGAAGAGCGCGGCGATCCACGGGCGGGTGCCCATGACACTGCGGCGCTTGCCGGGGCGCCGGCCGGAGCCGGGCCCCTCGACGGAGTCCGTGGCGGACCCCCCGACGGGACCCGGACCAGCCGGAACGGGGACGGCACCGGAGATGCCGCCACCCGCTCCGACCGGACCGCCCGCCCCTGGAACAGAGGCGTCAGTCATCCGACCTCAGCTCCCGTACGCCTTGGCCGCGTCGGACTCCAACTTGGCCTGCACGCCGGCCACATCGGACGGCTTGGCGAGGAAGACCTGAAGGTCCTTCCACTCTCCCTGGCCCTTGGTGCCGCCGAAGGCCGCCGGCGCCTGGTCCGACATGTCGAACCGGAAGTCGTCACCGGAGCCGATCAGCGCCTGGGCGATGGTGCGTTCGGTCGCGTCCGGGTACGCCGAGAACGGCAGCGCCTTGTTCGGCGAGAGGTAACCGCCGCTGGACGCCCAGATCTTGGCCGCGTCGGTGGACGCCACATACGTGAGCAGCGCCTGGGCGCCGGCGTTGTCCTTCAGCGCCACACCGACGTCGCCGCCGCTGACCACCGGCGCCTTGCCGTTGCCGACCGCCGGGAACGGGAACACCTTCGCGTCCGTGCCGACCTTCGCCTTGGTGTTGGCGGAGATGAACGACGCGACGAAGTCGGCCTCGTAGACCATGGCGGCCTTCGGCGGGTTGCCGCTGAACACCTGGGTGACCGACTTCGGGAAGTCGTTGGCGAGCGCGGTGGACGTGCCGCCGGCGACCAGGTCCTTGTTCCCGAAGAGCTGGGCGAGCGTGGTCAGCGCGGTCTTCACCGACGGGTCGGTCCACTTGATCTTGTGCGCGGTGAGCGCGTCGTACTTCGCCGGACCGGCCTGCGAGAGGTAGATGTTCTCGAACCAGTCGGTGAGGGTCCAGCCGTCCGCGCCGCCGATCGACACCGCCGGGGTGCCGGACTCGTAGACGGTCTCGGCGGTCTTCAGGAAGTCCGCCCAGGTCTTCGGCACGGTCGCGCCCGCGTTGCTGAAGGCGCTGGAGTTGTACCAGATCAGCGACTTGTTGGCGACCTTGGCGTAGACGCCGTACTGCTTGCCCTTCCAAGCGCCCAGGTCCTGCCAGCCCTTGGAGTAGTTCTTGCTCAACTGCGCCTGCGCGCCCGGGCCGAGCGGTTTGAGCCAGCCCTTGTCGGCGAACTGGTGCAGCACGCCCGGCTGGGCGAGGAACGCGACGTCCGGCGGCTGGCCGCCCTCGATCTTCGTGCCGAGGAAGGTCGACTGGCTGTCACCGGTCGGTACGAAGGTGGACTTCGCGCCGGTGAGCTTGTCGAACTGGTCCAGGACCTTCTGGAACGCCTTCTGTTCGGGGCCGGTCCACACGGCCGCGACTTCGAGCTTCTGGCCGTGCAGGTCGGGCAGTTTCAGTTCGCTTCCGTCGCTCCCGCTCCCCGTGGAGGACGCCGACGACGTGTTCTTGGCATCGTCCTTCTTGCCGCTGCCCCCGCCGCACGCCGCGGTGGTGAGCGCAAGCGCCGACACCGCCACCGCGGCGAGCGCTATGCGCGTAGTGCTCCGTCGTGCGTGCTTGGTGTGTGTGCGCTTTAAGGTACGCATGTCGTCATCCCCTCAGTCCCGTGGCGACTGTCCTACGCCCGTCGCGACAGCGCTCGCAAGGTCTTACGCGGGCTTGCGGGGGTCATTGTGACTATGCCGTGATCTTGGATCAAACCCTTCGGGGGCAGGTACGGACGGACCGTCAGGTCCGGGCGGAAAGCCGTGCGGAACCACTCGGTGAACGTGTCGGCGCGGGCCTCGGCGAACGCCGGAACGGGGCCCTGGCAAGGGATTTGGCCGAAGTTGCGGCGCCGCGCCCGGCCGCGCCGTGTCCGATCCGCACGGCGCCGTGTCCGCGCCGCGCCCCTGCGGCGCTGCCTTCCGCGCCGCGCCGCCTTCCGGGCCCGGCCGCCTCCCCGCCCTAGATCCGCGGCTGGATCAGCGCGGCCGGCGCGGTGGCGGCGGCCGCCTGGCGCGCGCCGCGCGGCGCGGGCTCCTCCGGCGGCGTCTCGGCGGCGCGTTGCAGCGCGCTGGCCAGCAGCGCCAAGTCGGTCGGCCCGTTGCCGAGTTCGCGGACCTGGCGGCGCGCCGGCGGATCACCCATCCGCTCCCACTCCAGCGGCACCACGGTCGGCCGCAGCGTCGCGGTACGCGGGATGCGCGCGCTGACCCGGGCGGCCTGGAACGGCGTCACCGCGCCGCCGGGGCGCCGTAGATAGCCGCGCCCGGGCACGGCGTCGTCCAGCCCGGCCGGGTCCTCGACGTGCACCAGCAGGGCCGCCGACTCCGGGTCCGCGGTCCGCAGCGCTATCCGCAGCCGGGCCCGTTCGTCGGTGTCGGTGCCCGCGGTGCGTTCGGGGCGGCCGGTCGCGGCGAAGAGGTGCACGCCGAGCCGTTCGCCGTCCCGCGCCACCGCTTCCAGCGCCCGTACCACGCTGCCCGCGGACGGCCGTCCGGGACTGCCGAGGCCCGGCGCCACGAGCGCGTCGAAGTCGTCCACGACGACGACCAGGCGCGGGAGTACGGGCACGGGCCGCGCGGCGGCACCCGGCCCGGAGCCGACCGAAGCGGAACCGGCGGAGCCGGCGGAACCAGGAGAACGGGCCGAACCCGCGGCACCGGCCGAACTTGCGGCACCGGCCGAACCGGCGGCCGAACCCCCCGCACCCGTCGCGGAGTCGGCCGAGCCCTGACCTCCCCTGCGCCCGCCCTGATGCGGCACCATCCCCGTCATCGCGCCCCTGCTGTGCCACGCCGCGAAGTCCTCGCCGCCGAGCACCTCGGCCCGCCGCTTCAGCTCCGCGCTCAGCGCCTGCGCGAACTCCCGCATCCGCACCGGGTCCGTGGCCACCAGATGCGTGGAGACGTGCGGCAGGTCGGCGCAGGAGGCCAACCCCTCACCGCGCTCCGCCCCGGCCCCGTCCACCAGTACCAACGCCAGCCGCTCCGGCCGGTCCGCCGCCGCCAGCGCGGCCACCAGCGAACGCAGCAGCTCCGTCTTCCCCGCGCCGGGCGCGCCCCCGACGATCGCGTGCGGCCCCTCGGCCACCAGGTCGACGGCCACCCGGCCGCCCGCCCCCACCCCGATCACCGCGGCCGCACCCCCGGCCGTCCCGGGCGCCTCGCCCCACCGCGCCGCGATCCGGGCGGGCGTCGCGATCGCGAGGTCGAGTTCGTCCAGCAGCCGAACGGTGGCCGGCAGCACATGCCGTGACGGTACGTCCACCGATCCGGCGTCGGCCTCCCGCAGCGGTGCGAGCGCCCGCGCGAAGTGCTCGGCCCACACCGCGGACACCGCGTCCAGCACTATCGTGCCGTCCACCGGCGCCGCCGGGTACGTGCCCGCACCCGCCCCCGCGCCGTACGTCCCCGGGGCCGCCTCCAACCGCAGCGTGGTCGCCACGTCGCCCGACACGTGGGCCACCACGCCGCCCTGGACGGCGGGGCGTTCACCGGTCTCGGCGAGGCACAGCACATGGATGCCGGCCGACGGTCCGGCCGTCGATATGCGGGTCAGGGCGTCGCGCAGGGCCGCGGAACCTGGGTCGCCGTCGAGGACGAGAAGCGTGTACGGGCCGTCGTGGCGGGCCGCGGCGGCGGTGACGGCGGACTCCGGCGCGGTCGCCCACCCGGGCCCGAGCGGGCCGGACTCCAGCCGCCGGACCAGCTCGGAGGTGCGGGCCTCGGCCTGGTCGCGGTCGAAGGCGAGCAGCAGCCGGCAGTCCTGGCCGTGCGCGGGCCGCAGGTGCGGCAGCCAGTTCAGCCAGGACCACTCCTCGGTGCGCTCGTCCGCGCCCCGGGTGCGGTCCGCGCTGACCAGCACCACCTCCAGCACGGCGGGGGAGTGCAGCGCGCACAACTGCGCGAGCACCGCCCTGGCCAGCCCGGCCAGCCGCGGCCGGGGACCGGCCAGGGTCAGCGCCGAGGTGGCGGGGGCCCGCAGGTCCACGGTGTACGGGGCGCCGCGCAGCAGTCCGGTGCCGTCCGGCGCCGGGAGGTCGGCGGTGCCGAGGCGTACGGTCAGCGCGTCCGGGTGGGTGGGAGCGCGCTCCCACAGCCGGCGGCCCGGGCCGAGCGCGGTCAGCAGGACCGCCGCCGGGTCGGGCCAGCGCTCGCGCAGTGCCTCCGCGGCGGCGGGGTCGTCCGCGGCCGTCTCGGGCCCGGCGTCGTCGGGCGCCTGGCGACCGCCGGCCAGCCGCCTGGCCCACGCTCCTATGACCCCGACGACCCCGGCGCGCGGGGGCTCGTCGAGGTCGCGGCGGTTCCGCTCGCCGGTGGCGCGCCGGGAGCTGTCCACGGCGGGTGGCTCGGCGGGCGGCCACGCCGCGCCCCCGAGAGTCTCCGGGCCGCGGTCGTGGGCGCTGTGGCCGCTGTGGTCACTGTGACCGCCAGCGCCGCCGTCACCGGCGAAGCCGCCGTAGCCCCCGTGGCCGTCGCCGTCGGCGCCGCCGGGAACGGCGTCACCGTCCGGCGCCCCCCGGCCGGCACCGGTCGGAGCACCGTGCGGACCGTCGCCGCGGACTTCTTCGTACGGCCCCGGTCCTGCGGTCGGCCGCCCGGCGCGGGCCGAACCCCGGGTCCCCGGCTCCGCGCCGCTCTCCGGCCCGCCGTCCCCGCCGCGCGGCGCCACCCGCAGGTGCCCCTCGCTGTCCACGGCGGTCGACAGCGGCGGGGGAGCGGCCGGGCGGGCCCGGGTGAGGCGGAGCGTGGACTCGCCGATCCGCAGCAGTTCGCCGGGCGGGAACGGCAGCGGGTGGGTGCCGACCGGGCGGCCGGACAGCGTGGTGCCGTTGGTCGAGCCGAGGTCGGCGACGGTGACTGTGCCGTCAGCGCCGACCGCGATCTCGCAGTGCAGCCGTGACACGTCGGGGTCGTCGAGCGGCACGTCCGCGTCGGCGGAGCGGCCGACACCTGCCTGCCCGCCCTGGAGCAAGTGCACGCCGCCCGCGTCGGGACCGCCCACCACATGCAGCGTGGCGAGGTCGGCGGGCGGCCTGCCGTACTGCCCGAAGCGGCCGTACTGGCCGTGGTCGCCTTGTTGCTCGGCAGGGGCGTGCAGGGAGATCAGCGCGCCGTCCACGAGGGGCGGGACGCCGAGGACCGCGGTGGGGGCGAGCCGGCCGGTGCCCGCGTACAGCACCACGGAGCTGCCCGAGGAGCGGCCGCCGGGCTGGGCGGAGCCGGCCGCCGAGGCCAGGGCGCCCGCGACGGTGCTCAGCGCGGTGCCCGCGGGAGCGGTGACGAGCACGTCACAGCCGCGGGCTGCCCGGCCGCTGCCGCGCGGCCCGAGGACGGTCAGCCGGATCTGCATCTCGTCCGCGGTCCCTTCTCCCCGTGGCCCGGGTACGCGCAGGGAAGATGCTCCCCGCCCGCGCCCGCACCTCGACGTACACCTACGCGGTCACGCGCGCAGTGGCTCGACGGACGCGCGTACGCGGTGACTTGACCCCTGCATCCTCCCACCCCTCGGTGACAGTTCGCCCCCGCCCCGACGATCTTGGCTCCCCGGGGTGCGGTTGGTGCGGCCGGGGGCCGCAGGCCCTGCCCCCTGCGGTGGGTGCGCCGGACCATCGGCCGGTGGGTGGCTGGTCGCGCAGTTCCCCGCGCCCCTGGGGGGTGAGCGTTTTCCGCGATGGTGAGCCACAGCGGGGGGCTCGGGGTACGGCGCGGCTTGCTGTGGCGTGCTGGGGCCGCAGGCCCTGCCCCCTGCGGTGGGTGCGCCGGACCATCGGCCGGTGAGTGGCTGGTCGCGCAGTTCTCCCCCAGAGCTTCGCCTGGGAGGTACCCCCACGCGCCCCTGGGGGGTGAGCGTCTTTCGTGGTGGTGAGCCACAGCTGGGGGCGCAACCGTTGGGGCGCGGCGCAGCGTCTACCTGGGAATCCGGCACCCGGCGGCGGCAGGCTCTACGCTGGGCCGGACCGGGAAAGACCATCACGCAGCAGGGAGCGCATGACGTGCGGCCGGTAGGCAGCAAATACCTTCTGGAGGAACCGCTCGGACGCGGCGCCACCGGGACCGTCTGGCGTGCCCGCGTGCGCGAGGACGAGGGCACCCTGGTCGCGGTCAAGGTGCTCAAGGAGGAACTGGCCGGCGACCCGGACGTGGTGATGCGCTTCCTGCGCGAGCGCTCCGCCCTGCTGCGGCTGCGGCACCCGCACATCGTCCGGGTCCGTGACCTCGTGGTCGAGGGCGACCTGCTCGCGCTGGTCATGGACCTGATCGACGGCCCCGACCTGCACCGCTACCTGCGGGAGAACGGCCCGTTCAGCCCGATCGGCACCGCCCTGCTGACCGCGGCCGTCGCGGACGCGCTCGCCGCCAGCCACGCCGACGGCATCGTGCACCGCGACCTCAAGCCCGCCAACGTGCTGCTCGCCACCACCACCGGCGAGGACGGCGCCGAGCGGATGCACCCGATGCTGACCGACTTCGGCATCGCCCGGCTGGCCGACTCCCCGGGGGTGACCCGTACCCAGGAGTTCGTGGGCACCCCGGCCTATGTCGCCCCGGAGTCCGCGCAGGGCCGCCCGCAGACCTCGGCGGTCGACGTGTACGGCGCCGGCGTGCTGATGTACGAGCTGGTCACCGGGCGTGCGCCCTTCCGCGGCGACTCCGCGCTGGAGGTGCTGCACGCCCACATGACCGACCAGGCCGAGCGCCCCGGCAACGTGCCGGAACCGCTGTGGACCGTGATCGAGCGCTGCCTGCGCAAGAACCCCGACCAGCGGCCCAGCGCGGAGAACCTGGCGCGGGGGCTGCGGGTGGTCGCCGCGGGCGTGGGGGTGCACGCCAGCCCGGCGCAGGCCGAGGCGGCACTCGGCGTGGGCGCGCTGCTCGGCCCCGAGGCCGACCCGGCGCTGGTGCCGGGCACCGGTGACCCCGCGGCCGCCGGAGCCTTCGGCGACGCCGAACCCACCCAGGTGCTGCCGGCCGGCAGCTCGGCGTACGACCCGAACGCGACGACCGGAGTGCTCGACGCGGACCGCTACCGCGGGGCCGTGGACGCCGCCGATGCCGCGAACGCCGCTGACGCCGCGGGTGCGGCCGGCGCCGCCGACGGCACCCGTGTCCTGCCCGCCTCCGAGGCGCAGGGTCCGCCGCAGGCCCAGGGCCCGCACCCGTGGGAGTCCCAGCTCAGCGCCGCCCGCCACCGCAACGAGCAGACCGAGGTCCGCCAGGTCCCGCCGGAGATGGACCCGCTCTACCGCCGCCCGGTGCGCAGGGCGCAGCAGCAGCCCCCGCAGCAGTCGCAACCCCCGCAGCAGTACGGCGCCCGGCCGTACCCCCAGCAGGGCAACCCGGGACAGGCCGGCCCGTACGGCTACCCGCAGCAGCAGCCCCAGCAGCAGCGGCCCCAGCCTCAGCAGCAGCGTTACCAGCCGCCGCCGCAGAACTACGAGCCCCAGCGGTACGAACCGCAGCGCCCGCCCGCGCCCGCGGCGCCCGCGCGGGGGCACGAGCCACGCGAGCCGCGGCGCAGCGCGAACCCGATGAAGATCCCGGGCCTGGGCTGCCTGAAGGGCTGCCTGATGGTGATCCTCGTGCTCGTGGTCATCTTCGTCGTGGTCTGGTACACCACGCCGCTGCCCGACTGGGTGAACAGCACCCGCAACCTGTGGGACGCGACGTCGAGTTGGGTCAACACCGCCTGGGACAAGATCTCCGCGATCACCGGCGACTCCGGTGGCGGCTCCGGCAGCAACTGACCGTTCCGGAAGCCCGCCGCACCCCGTCGCGCCGCACCCGTCCCGCCGCACCCCGTCCCGGCTCGGCTCGGCTCGGCCTGACCCGGCCTCACCCTGCCCATCCCGGCCCGACCTTGCCCGTCCCGAGGGTGCCCCGCCGCACCCTCGGGACGGCCCGCATCCACCCGATTCGCCTCCTGGGTTGGGGATTTGTCGACTTCCAGAGGGTGATTTCTCCGGCAGAACACCTCCTCACCGGCCGGGGGCGTCCCGAACAGCCGTCGAGCCGCGTAGCTTTGTCGCCAACACGAGCCATCACGCGGTGCCCCACGGCGTCCCGGTCCCACCCGACGCCCCCGACACTCGGCAACGCGGCGGACCGTCGGAGGAGTCGGAGCAGCCTTGGCCAGGAAGATCGGCAGCCGGTACACCGCCCACCAGGTGCTGGGGCGCGGTTCGGCGGGCACCGTGTGGCTCGGCGAGGGACCCGAAGGCCCGGTCGCCATCAAGCTGCTGCGCGAGGACCTCGCCTCCGACCAGGACCTGGTGGGCCGGTTCGTGCAGGAGCGCACCGCGCTGCTGTCGCTGGACGACCCGCACATCGTCGGCATCCGCGACCTCGTGGTCGACGGCACCGACCTCGCCCTGGTGATGGAACTGGTGCGCGGCACCGATCTGCGCTCCCGGCTGGAGCGCGAGCGCCGCCTGCTGCCCGAGGCGGCCGTCGCGATCGCCTCCGACGTCGCCGACGGCCTGGCCGCCGCCCACGCGGGCGGTGTCGTGCACCGGGACGTCAAGCCCGAGAACGTGCTGCTCGACTCGGCCGCGATCCCCGGCCCCGGCGGCGCGCCGCCCGCGCTGCTCACCGACTTCGGCATCGCCCGCCTCGTGGACACCCCGCGCCGCACCCGCGCGACCCGGATCATCGGCACCCCCGACTACCTCGCCCCCGAGATCATCGAGGGCCTGCCGCCGCGCGCGTCCGTCGACATCTACGCCCTGGCCACCGTGCTCTACGAACTGCTGGCCGGCTTCACGCCGTTCGGCGGCGGCCACCCCGGCGCCGTACTGCGCCGGCACGTCACCGAGACCGTGCAGCCGCTGCCCGGAGTGCCCGAGGAGCTGTGGCAGATCCTCGCGCAGTGCCTGGCCAAGGCGCCCGCGTCCCGGCTGAAGGCGAGCGAACTGGGCGCGCGGCTGCGGGAGTTGCTGCCGGACCTGGCCGGGCTGCCGGCGCTGGACGTGGCCGCGCCCGGCGCGGAGGGCGAGCCGGAGCGGGCCGGCGGGGTGTACGACGACGCGGACGAGCCGGTGGGCAGTGCCGGCTTCGGCGCCGACCCCGACCAGGGCCTGGGCCGGCCCGGCGACGACCCCGGGGGCCGCCCGGCGCGGGACCGCAGGCGCGGCGCCGTGCCGCTGGTGCGCGGGGCCGCCCCGGACTCCAGCCGCGACACCCACACCAGCATCAAGCTGCCCACCGCCGAGGAGCTGGCGGGCTTCGGGGCCGAGGCCGCACGCTCCGGGCGCCCGGGCCGGGCCGGCCAGGCCGACGGCGCGGGCGCCGCGACGGGTCCGGCCGGCAGCGCGGGAGGCGGCGGCGGGAGCGGCGCGGGACGCGGTCGCGCCTCCGCGGCCGACCGCCCGGCCAGCCCCCGGCACCGCTCGGTCTCCGACGCCGTGCGCCAGCGGCGGATCAAGCTCGCGGCAGCCGCCGCGGCCGCGCTCGCCGTCGCCGGGCTCGGCGGCTGGGGCATCGCCTCGGCCGGCTCCCCCGACCACGGCGGCCACCCGGGCCCAGGCGGCACCTCCCGCGACGACAAGGGCCCCTCGACCGACTCAGGCTCCGGCTCCGACACGGCCCACGGCGCCAACGCCGGCCACGGCACCCCGGCCGCCCCCACCGGGGGCGCCGACTCCCCGCAGGGCCGCACCGGCGCCCCGGTCGACCTGCCGAAGTGGTCCGCCTTCCGCGACGCGCCCGCCGCCGGGGTGCGGCTCACCGGCGGCCCGCGCACGCTCGTCGTCGGCGGCGACACGTACGTCTTCGCCCGCGGCACCGACAAGAACGTCTGGTACGTGGTCCGGGACGGCTCGGGCTACGGCGCCTGGCACAGGCTCACCGGTATAAGCGTCGACGCCGACCCGGCCGTGGTGTCCGCCGGGCCCGGGTCGATCGACCTGTTCGCCCTCGGCACCGACGGCCTGCTCTACCGCCGGACCCTGACCGGCGGCTACTGGAAGCCCTGGCTCCAGGTCGACGAGCGCACCCACTTCGACGCGGCGCCCGCGGCCGCCTCCTCCGCGCCCGGCCGGATCGACCTGGTCGGGCGGGTCGGCGGCGACCTCGTCACCGCCTCCCTGGTCGACGGCCGCTGGAACGCCTGGGCGCTGGTCCCGACGGCCGGCCGGATCACGTACGCGCCCGCGCTGGTCTCCTCCGCCCGCGGCACCCTGGACGCGTTCGTCGTACGCAAGGCGGACGGCGCGGTGCTCCGGCTGTCGTTCTCCGACGGCGCGTGGCGGCCCGCCAAGGTGCTCGCCCACCTCACGGGCGACGTGCGCCCGGACGCGCTGGCCACCGGCGGCCACCTCTACGTGTTCGCCGCCGCCGCCATGATCGACGCGGCGAACGCCGCGAGCGCGAGCGGCGCCGAGCCGGCCGGTGATCTGCTGCTGCCGCACGGCGCCTCCGGACCGATCGGCGCGAGCGCCTCCGCCCACACGCTCGACCTCTACGTGGTGACCGCCCAGGGCCGGCTGTCCCGCGCGACGGCCGCCGCATGACCGCCCCGCGACCGAAAACCGCCCATCACCCGACCAGCCGGTAGGCTGGACCCCGTGGCGATCGTCGACGTTTCCGAAGAACTGAAGTCTCTCTCCTCCACCATGGGGTCGATCGAGGCCGTGCTCGACCTCGACCGGATGCGGGGGGACATCGCCGCGCTCGAGGAGCAGGCCGCGGTGCCCTCGCTCTGGGACGACCCGGAGAACGCGCAGAAGGTCACCAGCCGGCTCTCGCACCTCCAGGCGGAGCTGCGCAAGGTCGAGACATTGCGCGGCCGGATCGACGACCTCGCGGTGCTCTTCGAACTCGCCGAGGCCGAGGACGACGCCGACACCCGCACCGAGGCCGAGTCCGAGATGGAGCAGGTCCGCAAGGCGCTGGACGAGATGGAGGTCCGCACCCTGCTCTCCGGCGAGTACGACGCCCGTGAGGCGCTGGTCAACATCCGCGCCGAGGCCGGCGGTGTCGACGCGGCCGACTTCGCCGAGCAGCTCCAGCGGATGTACCTGCGCTGGGCCGAGCGGCACGGCTACCCCACCGAGGTCTACGAGACGTCGTACGCGGAGGAGGCCGGCATCAAGTCGACCACCTTCACCGTCAAGGTCCCCTACGCCTACGGCACCCTCTCCGTCGAGCAGGGCACCCACCGCATGGTCCGCATCTCGCCCTTCGACAACCAGGGCCGCCGGCAGACCTCCTTCGCCGGCGTCGAGGTGCTGCCCGTCGTCGAGCAGTCCGACCACGTCGAGATCGACGAGTCCGAACTGCGCGTCGACGTCTACCGCGCGTCCGGCCCCGGCGGCCAGGGCGTCAACACCACGGACTCCGCGGTCCGCATCACCCACCTGCCGACCGGCATCGTGGTCTCCTGCCAGAACGAGCGCTCGCAGATCCAGAACAAGGCGAGCGCGATGAACGTCCTCCAGGCCAAGCTGCTCGAACGGCGCCGCCAGGAGGAGCAGGCCCTGATGGACTCGCTCGGCAAGAGCGACGGCGGCAACTCCTGGGGCAACCAGATGCGTTCGTACGTCCTGCACCCGTACCAGATGGTGAAGGACCTGCGCACCGAGCACGAGGTCGGCAACCCGCAGGGCGTTCTCGACGGCGACATCGACGGGTTCATCGAGGCGGGCATCCGCTGGCGCAAGTCCCGCGAGAAGGCCGACGCGTAACGGCTTGCGGGCAACGGCAGTTGCGTCTCCCGTGTCACAGTGCTGTACGGAACTGACGGGCACAGGCGGGCAATTCGCCCAAGGTGTGCGTAACGACCTTGACGGTGCTGGGCAAAGTCGCAAGGGTGTTGCGCGGCATGCGCATGTTTATGAGGTGTGAGCGTTTGGGGGCGGGCGCATCCGGGCCCCAGTGGCACCGCACTCCGCATGGCTGCGCATCCCTAAGCAGACATCTGATGGGGGTACTTGAGACATGACCAAGCGCAACACACGGCTGCGCGTCACTCGCATAGCCGCAGCGGCCGTGATCGCGGCCGGCGCCTCCCTGACGGCCGTGGGCGCGGCCCAGGCGGCCTCCCAGCCCAGCAGCACCCCGAGCGTGAAGCCGGCCAGCTCGCTGGATCTCATCGGTGGCATCACCAGCGGCGTGACCAACGGTGGCATCACCAGTGGGGTGACCAACGGTGGCACCACCGGTGGTGACACGACCACTTCGGGTGGCGACACCACGTCCGGTGGCGACACCACCTCGGGTGGGGACACCACGTCCGGCGGCGACACCACGTCGGGTGGGGACACCACCTCGGGCGGCGACACGACCACGATCGGGGGTGACACCACCTCGGGCGGGGACACCACGTCCGGTGGCGACACCACCTCCGGTGGGGACACCACCTCGGGCGGCGACACGACCACGTCCGGTGGTGACACGACCACTTCGGGTGGCGACACCACGTCCGGTGGCGACACCACGTCCGGTGGGGACACCACGACCGGCGGCGACACCACCACCTCGGGCGGCAACACCGGTGGCAACGCCGGCGGTACCGGCTCGACCGGTGGCGGCAACTCCGGTGGCTCCTCCAGCACCGGGGGCAGCTCCAGCAGCGGCGGTTCGTCCACCTCCGGCGGTGGCTCGTCCACCTCGGGCGGCAACGACAACACCTGCACCCTGACCGGCGACAGCGTCGACTGCGGCAACAACGCCAGCACCGACAACCAGCAGGTCCAGCAGGGCAAGACCACCTCGCAGCTCGCCGAGACCGGCTCCAGCGGCACCACCTTCATGATCATCGGTGCCGCGACCCTGATCGCGGGCGGTGTCGGCTTCCGGCTGACCCCGCGCCTGATCAACCGCGGCGGCGGCGACGGCGCCGCGGCCTGACGGTCGCAGCAGCACGAACAGGCGGGCCCGGGGCGCTCAGCGCCCCGGGCCCGCCGGTGTCTGTCTGTCCGTATCCGTGTGCCCGCCGTGCGGGCGCGTGTCACGCGGTGGCGTGCTCCACGACGATCACCACTGCCAGAAGCGCCACCAGGAGTGCTATCAAGGTGGCGGGGGATATCGTCGACCAGCCGCCCTGCTGTTCCATGCGCGCGCGGTTCGCGCGGCAGACCGGACAGCGGCCCTCGCTCACGGGGCCGGCGCAGTTGGCACACACCAGTCGGTCGAACGTCATCGCGCTCTCCTTTTCCGTCCGGTGAACGCCCCCGGTCATGAAATCGTTCCCTGGGCTCGACGCGTCTACTCCGTGCCCGCCCCGTGGCTTCCATTTGTGCCGCGGTGTCCTGACAACGTGCACACTCTCTACTGTGCCAGGTTCCGCCCGGAAGGGCGCCCCGAGGGCGTCATCGCGGGCCCGGAAACGGCGGCCCGCGGAAGGGTCGCGCGGCGGCGGGATCGCGGTGCGGAAGGGGGCGATGACGGGTTTGTCCGAGTGTGCCCTGTGGTCCGGGCCACCAACCGCTCACCGCGACTGCGCGCGCCTCGCCGGGTCGCGTAGTGTCGCCCCCACATCCCCTATCCGGCCCTACCCCAAACCCCGATCCCGCAACCCCTGGTGCCAACGTGATCCGTTTCGACAGCGTCACCAAGACCTACCCCAAGCAGAACCGTCCCGCACTTCGGGATGTCTCGCTGGAGATCGAGAAAGGGGAGTTCGTCTTCCTGGTGGGCTCGTCCGGCTCAGGGAAGTCGACCTTCCTGCGACTCATCCTCCGCGAAGAGCGCACGGACACCGGCATGGTGCACGTCCTGGGCAAGGACCTCAACCGGCTGTCGAACTGGAAGGTCCCGCAGATGCGGCGCCAACTCGGCACCGTCTTCCAGGACTTCCGGCTGCTGCCGAACAAGACCGTGGCCGAGAACGTGGCGTTCGCGCTCGAAGTGATCGGCAAGCCGCGCGGCACCATCCGCAAGACAGTGCCCGAAGTGCTCGACCTGGTGGGTCTGGCCGGCAAGGACGACCGGATGCCCGGCGAGCTGTCCGGCGGTGAGCAGCAGCGGGTGGCGATCGCCCGCGCCTTCGTCAACCGCCCGATGCTGCTGATCGCCGACGAGCCGACCGGAAACCTCGACCCGCAGACGTCGGTGGGCATCATGCGCCTGCTGGACCGGATCAACCGGACCGGCACCACCGTGGTGATGGCCACCCACGACCAGAACATCGTCGACCAGATGCGCAAGCGCGTCATCGAACTCGAGAAGGGGCGACTGGTCCGCGACCAGTCGCGCGGTGTGTACGGCTACCAGCACTGACTGGGCCGGCCCGCTCGCACCAACCCTCCGGAAGGAACCCCGACCCCCATGCGTGTCCAGTTCGTTCTGTCGGAGATCGGCGTCGGTCTCCGCCGGAACCTCACGATGACCCTTGCCGTCGTCATCTCCGTGGCGCTCTCCCTCGCCCTCACCGGCGGTGCCCTGCTCGTGAACAAGCAGGTCGACGCGATGAAGGGCTACTGGTACGACAAGGTCGAGGTCAGCGTCTACCTCTGCAACAAGAACGACGCGGCCACCACGCCCAACTGCGCCGCCGGTCCGGTGACCGACGACCAGAAGGCCCAGATCCTCGCCGACCTGAAGAAGCTGCCGGTCGTCAAGAAGATCTACTACGAGACGGCCGAGGGCGCGTACAAGCACTACAAGGAGCAGTTCAAGTCCAACAAGCAGCTCGCCGACTCCATCACGCCGGACCAGATGGAACAGAGCTACCAGGTCAAGCTGAAGGACCCGACGAAGTTCGAGGTGGTGGCGAGCGCCTTCAACGGGCGCAAGGGCGTGCAGTCGGTGGAGGACCAGCGCAAGGTGCTGCAGAACCTCTTCGACCTGCTCAACGGCATGACCCGGGTCGCGTACGTGGTGCTGGCGTTCATGCTCACCGTGGCGATGCTGCTGATCATCAACACCGTACGGGTGTCCGCGTTCTCCCGGCGCCGGGAGACCGGGATCATGCGGCTGGTGGGCGCGTCGAGCTTCTACATCCAGATGCCGTTCATCATGGAGGCCGCCTTCGCGGGGCTGGTCGGCGCGGGACTCGCGTGCGTGATGCTGCTCGGCGGACGGTACTTCCTGATCGACGCCGGCCTCAGACTCCAGGACAAGATCCCCTTGGTGTCCTTCCTCGGCTGGGGGCCGGTGGTGCAGGTGCTCCCGCTGGTGCTGCTGATCGGCGTGGTGATGCCGGCGTTCGCGGCGTTCATCGCACTGCGTCGCTATCTGAAGGTCTGAGCAACTGAGGGGCTGACGCTCCGGGCGGCCGACGCCCGGAGGTTCGTACGGCGGGGCGTCGGCGCCCCGGGGCCGGGTCCGTTCGCGGGCCCGCGGTCCCGGGGCGCCGCCGTTCGCGGTTGCGGCGGCCCCCGGTCGGGTGTAGCCGCAACTTGCCGTGTGCGTACGGTTTCTGCCCTAGACTTCCGGCCATGTCCGGCCCGTCGTTGTTCGGGACGCCCCGCCGCTGGCGCCGCGGGGCCACCTTGACATTGGTGTGCGGCGCGATGCTGGCCACCGGCGCGGCGGCGAGCAGCCTCACCGGTGTGGACGCACAGGGCCGCAGGAACGGCCACGAGGTCGCCTCGGCCCCGGCCGGCGCCGCACGGACCGCCGGCGGCGCGCCCTCGGGCGGCGCCACGGGCAAGGGTTTCGGTTCCCCCGGCAGCGGCGTGACGGGCAGCGGAGGCACCGACGACGGGCGCGACGGCGGCGGCGTCCCGGCGGCCACGGCGGGCGCGGGCAAGGACCCGGCGGCGGATACCGGCCGCATCAGCCGGGAACCCGAATCCGGCGCCCCGGGCCCCGACGCCGCGCAGCAGCTGGTCAGCCGCAGCGGCGACCGCTGGTCGTCGTTCTACACCGCCCAGGAGTACGCGGGCTTCCAGCAGGCGCTGAACGGGCAGTACGTCGGGACCGGCGTCTCCGTGCGCCGGATCGACGGCGGCCGCATCCAGGTCGCCAAGGTCCAGGCCGGCAGCCCCGCCGACCGGGCCGGGCTGCGCGGCGGCGACGTGCTGGCCGCCATCGGCGACACCCGATGTACCGGCCTGCCCGTCACCGAGGTCGTCGCGGACCTGCGCGGCGACAACGTGCCGGGCAGCCCCGTCACCCTCGACGTGGAACGCGGCGCGCGCGACTGGACGGTCGCGGTGCACCGCGCGACCCTCGCCACCGAGGCGGTCACCGTCACCCGGCAGCAGGACGGCCCGACCGTGATCAAGGTCGACGCCTTCACCAAGGGGGTCGGCGAGCAGGTCGCGGCGGCGGTCAAGGACTCCGACCACGGCGTCCTGCTCGACCTGCGCGGCAACTCCGGCGGCCTGGTCACCGAGGCGGTCGCCACCGCGTCGGCCTTCCTCGACGGCGGCCTGGTCGCCACGTACGACGTGCACGGACAGCAGCAGGCGCTCTACGCGGCGGCCGGCGGCGACACCGCGGTGCCGCTGGTGGTGCTGGTCGACGGCGGCACCATGAGCGCGGCCGAGATGCTCTCCGGCGCGCTCCAGGACCGGGGCCGGGCGGTCGTGATCGGCTCGCGCACCTTCGGCAAGGGCTCGGTGCAGATGCCCACCACCCTCGCGGACGGCTCGGTCGCCGAGCTGACCGTCGGGCACTACCGGCTGCCGGACGGCCGTACCGTCGACGGCAAGGGCATCACCCCTGACGTGGTCGTCTCCGGCGGGCAGGACCCGGTCGCCGCGAGCCGCGAGGTATTCGCTGGCCTCGGTGCCCCCTCCTAGTGGGAGAATGGCCCCGCTATGGCTAAAGAGACGGGTCGCAAGATCATCGCGCAGAACAAGAAGGCGCGGCACGACTACCTCATCCTCGACACCTACGAGGCGGGGCTGGTCCTCACCGGCACCGAGGTGAAGTCGCTGCGGATGGGCCGCGCGTCACTGGTGGACGGCTTCGCCCAGCTGGAGGGCGGCGAGGCGTACCTCTACAACGTGCACATCCCCGAGTACACGCAGGGGACCTGGACGAACCACTCGGCACGCCGCAAGCGGAAGATGCTGCTGCACCGCGCGGAGATCGACAAGCTCGACCAGAAGTCCCAGGAGAGCGGGCACACCGTGATCCCGCTGGCGCTGTACTTCAAGGACGGCCGGGTGAAGGTCGAGATCGCCCTCGCCAAGGGCAAGAAGGAGTACGACAAGCGGCAGACGCTGCGGGAGAAGCAGGACCGGCGCGAGACGGACCGTGCGGTCTCCGCGGCACGGCGCAGGCAGCGCGCCTGATCCGTGGGAATGCGCTGGCCCCGTGGCGCGTTCTGCCACTACACTGGTGAACGCGGGGCCAGCGGAAGCTGGACCGGCACCGAACCGCCGGGTGACCGGCGGTGCACCTTGAAAACACCACATGGGGATGATCGGTTTCGACTGGGGATGTCGAAGCAGGGGAAGCGAGCCGAGGAAGCGGCAATGATCTCGTTAACCATATGCCGAAACCAATAATCGCCAATTCCAAGCGCGATTCCTCCGCCTTCGCTCTCGCTGCCTAATTAGCAGCTAGCGAAGACTCTGCGGAGTGTCAGCCCGGGGGTGTTCCCGACCCGGACCCTGGCATCATTAAGGGGACTCAACCGCCGAGCCCGGCCACGGGGCACGGCGGGAAATCTCACAGTGGCTGGGCCCGTCGGTAGCTTGTCCGCGTGACTGCCGGGGCCGAGAAAAGCACAGCGGACTGCGCTCGGAGAAGCCCTGGTTCCGCACCACAGGACGCGGGTTCGATTCCCGCCATCTCCACGAAGGCGATAGGTGAGGTATGCCCGCGGAATGCGCGGGCCGCCTCGCCTTCGTCGTTTTCCGCGCGGCTTCGCCGCGCCCGCGGGGGCTGTGCCACCCGCACCCCCGAAGGCGGCAGGTGAGGTATCCCGCGGGATGCGTGGGCCGCCTCGCCTTCGTTGTTTTCTGCGCGGCTTCGCCGCGCCTGCGGGGGCTGTGCCACCCGCACCCCCGAAGGCGGCAGGTGAGGTATGCCCGCGGAGTGCGTGGGCCGCCTCGCCTTCGTTGTTTTCTGCGCGGCTTCGCCGCGCCTGCGGGGGCTGTGCCACCCGCACCCCCCAGTACTGCGCGACGAAGCGACGTCGCCCGCGAAGCGGGCCGCGTCGCTTTTTCGTTTTCGGGCCGCCCGGGTCGTATACCGGTGGCGGCCGGACGCGGTGCGCGGGGGAGCGGGTGCGGGGTGGGCGGCGACGGGCGTAACACCCGGGAAATCCGGGCGAACCGCATGCGTCACCCTGGATGGGGAGGATGGTCCTCCCGGGGACAGCAGCGAGGTGGGACAGCGATGGACGCGGACTCCGAACCGAACGGGGCGGCCGGCGGGGTGCCGCCGCTCGCCGGGTTCACCGTCGGGGTGACCGCCGCCCGTCGTGCGGACGAACTGGCCACGCTGCTGGAGCGGCGGGGCGCGGTGGTGCTGCGGGCGCCGAGCCTGCGGATCATGCCGCTCGCCGACGACACGGAACTGCTGGCGACCACCAAGCGGCTGCTGGACGACGCGCCGGACGTCGTGGTCGCCACCACCGCGATCGGCTTCCGCGGCTGGCTGGAGGCGGCCGACGGGTGGGGGCTCGGCGAGGCGCTGCTGCGGCGGCTCGCCGAGGCCCGGGTGTTCACCCGCGGGCCGAAGGTGCGCGGCGCGGTCCGCGCGGCCGGGCTCGCCGAGGCGTGGTCCCCGGCCTCCGAGTCGATGGCCGAGGTGCTGGAGCAGTTGCTGGCCGAGGGCGTCGAAGGGCGGTGCGTCGCCGTCCAGTTGCACGGCGAACCGACGGCCGGGTTCGACGAGGCGCTGCGCTCGGCCGGGGCGCGGGTGGTGGCGGTGCCGGTCTACCGGTGGATGCCGCCGGAGGACCTGGGGCCGGTCGACCGGCTGCTCGACGCGGTGTTCGCGGGCGGGGTCGACGCGGTGAGCTTCACCTCCGCGCCCGCGGTCGCCTCGCTGCTGAAGCGGGCGGAGCAGCGCGGGCGGCTCGACGATCTGCTGCGGGCGTTCCGGGGGGAGGTACTGGCCGCGTGCGTGGGGCCGGTGACGGCCCTTCCGCTCCACGAGCGGGACGTTCCGACTCTGCGGCCCGAGCGGTTCCGGCTCCTGCCGCTCGTGCAGGTGCTCGCGCGTGAACTGCCCGCGCGGGTCCACCCGTTGCCGGTGGCCGGGCACCGCGTCGAGGTGCGCGGGCACGCGGTCCTCGTCGACGGCCTGCTTCGGCCGGTGCCCCCGGCCGGGATGGCGCTGCTGCGGGCGCTGGCCCGCCGGCCGGGGTGGGTGGTCGGCCGCGGTGAGCTGCTGCGGGTGCTGCCCGGGGCCGGGCGCGACGAACACGCCGTCGAGACGGCGGTGGCGCGGCTCCGTACCGCCCTCGGGGAGCCGCGGTTGGTGCAGACCGTGGTGAAGCGGGGGTATCGGTTGGCGCTGGACCCCCCGGGCTGATGCCTCCCGCCGCTCCCGGGACCACCCCCCGGTGGTGGGTACGGCGTCCCCCCGTCACGGTTCTGCCACGTCCCCGACCGCAGCCCAGCGCCCCTTGGGGGTGAGCCTCCTTCCGCGGAGCGGGCCGCACAAACCCAGGGGCGCGGGGAACCGCCGACCGGCCCACCACCGGGGAAGGCCGGTACGAGACGGAACCGTGGCGGCGGGACGGGTAGCGGCTCCACCCCCGGAGGGGCACCCTGGGGTGGGAGGTGCGGGTGGATGCGGTTTGACGGGGGCCGGGTGTGTCTGGATCTGGCGGCCACGAAGGAGCACGGGCAGGCGGAGACCGCGGACGAACTGCGGGACACCGCGCAGCTGAGCCGGTGGCTGTACGGCGCGGGCCTGGTCCCCGCGGCCACCGCGATACCGGTGGAGAGCGGGTGGCTGCCCCACTTCCACGAGCTGCGCGCACTGCTGCGGCGGCTGGTGGCGTGCGAGGTGGACGGCGACGCGCCGACCCCGGACGACATCGCCGCGCTCAACCAGTTCGCGCGCCCCGCGCCCCCCGCACCCGCGGCCGTACCGGAGCCGCGTACCGAGCCCCGTACGGCGACGAACACGGCGACGAACGCGGCGACGAACGCGGCGACGCGGAAGCCGCCGCAGAAGGAGACGGAGCCGGCCGTCGCGCTGTCGAGGCGGCTCGCCGCACCTCCCACCTGGGAATCCCTCGCCTCCGTCGTGGCCCGGGACGCCGTGGACCTGCTCACCGACCCGGCCGCGCGGGACCGGCTGCGCCGCTGCGAGGGCGAGCGCTGCCACCGCGTCTACCTCGACACCTCGCGCGGCCGGCGCCGCCGATGGTGCAGCAGTGAGGTGTGCGGGAACCGGGAGCGGGTCGCCCGGCACCGCCGCCGCACCACCCTCGCCGGCACCCAAGGCTGACCCGGCCGTCGGGGCCGGCCGGCGGGCCCGGCGCGCGTCGGGTCCGCCGCGGGCGCGCGCCCGGGTGGGCACGGGCGCGCAGGTCGCGTACGGTTGCAGGCTGCCCCACGCACGGACGCGCACGGGGCGTCGCACAGCAGAAGGGGGTCCTGCGTGGCCGCGCAGACCGCAGCACCGGGGGTCCGGGACCAGGAGATCGCCGCGGAGCAGGCGCACCTGGACCGGGTGTACAGCCGCTTGGAGGAGAAGATCCACGAGGCGGAGTTCCTGATGAGCGACGCCGCCAAGCGCGGGCAGGTCGGCACGCCCGGCGCGCTGGCCGAACGCGACGCGCAGGTCTTCCGCGCGGGCATCCACCTCAACCGCCTCAACAGCGAGTTCGAGGACTTCCTCTTCGGCCGGATCGACCTGCTGCCCGGCAAGGACGGCAAGAAGGGCGCGGACGGGGCGTACACCTCGATCGAGCCCGCCGACGACGCGATCCGCGCCGACGGTGCCGCGGACATCGCCGAGACCCTGCACATCGGCCGGATCGGCGTGCTCGACGCGGAGTACGCCCCGCTGGTGATCGACTGGCGGGCGCCGGCCGCCGCGCCCTTCTACCGGTCCACGCCGGTCGCGCCCGGCCGGGTGGTGCGCCGCCGGGTGATCCGCTCCAAGGGCCGCCGGGTGCTCGGCGTCGAGGACGACCTGCTGCGCCCGGAGCTGACCACCGGGCTGCCGGTGGTCGGCGACGGCGCGCTGATGGCGGCGCTCGGCCAGGCGCGTACGCACAGCATGCGGGACATCGTCTCCAGCATCCAGGCCGAGCAGGACCTGGTGATCCGGGCCCCCGCCGCGTCCGTGACCGAGGTGTCCGGCGGCCCCGGCACCGGCAAGACCGCGGTGGCCCTGCACCGGGCCGCGTACCTGCTCTACCAGGACCGCCGCCGCTACTCCGGCGGCATCCTGTGCGTGAGCCCCACCCCGCTGCTGGTCGCGTACACCGAGGGCGTCCTGCCCTCGCTCGGCGAGGAGGGCCAGGTCGCGATCCGCGCGGTCGGCTCGCTGGTCGACGGCGTGACGGCGGAGCTGTACGACGACCCGGCGGTGGCCCGGATCAAGGGTTCGCTGCGGATGCTGAAGGTGCTGCGCAACGCGGCCCGCGGCTGCCTGGAGCTGCCGCCGGACCCCACTGCGGGCGGTGGCGCGAGCCCGCAGGGCGGGCGGCTGCGGGTGGTCGCCTTCGGCCGCCGGGTGGAGCTGGAGGCGAACGAGCTGAACGCGGTGCGCCAGCAGGTGCTGGGCGGCACCACCCCGGTCAACCTGCTGCGCCCGCGCGCCAGGCGGCTGCTGCTGGACGCGCTGTGGCGCAAGACCGGCCGCCGGTTCGACGACCCGGACCTCGCCGCGCAGGAGCGCGCGGGCTTCGACGAGGACATCAGCACCGAGCCGGACTTCACGGAGTTCCTGGACGCCTGGTGGCCGGTGCTGGAACCGGTCCGGGTGCTGGCCGCGCTCGCCGACGACAAGCGGCTGTCCCGCTGGGCCCGCCGGGTGCTCAGCCCGCCGGAGGTGCGCCGGGTGGCCAGGTCGCTGCGGCGGGCCGGCACCTCGGTGCACGACGTGGCGCTGCTGGACGAGCTGGACACGCTGCTGGGCTCGCCGCCCCGGGAGAAGCGCCGCGAGGTCGATCCGCTCGACCAGCTCACCGGGCTGGAGGAGTTGATGCCGCAGGCGAGCGCCGAGACCCGCAGGGAGCGGGCGGAGCGGCTGGCGCGGGAGCGTACCGAGTACGCGCACGTGATCGTGGACGAGGCGCAGGACCTCACGCCGATGCAGTGGCGGATGGTCGGCCGGCGCGGCCGCACCGCCACCTGGACGATCGTCGGTGACCCGGCGCAGAGTTCGTGGACGGACGTCGACGAGGCGGCCCGGGCGCGTGACGAGGCGCTGGGCACCCGTCCGCGCCGCCGGTTCACCCTCACCGTCAACTACCGCAACCCCGCGGAGATCGCCGAAGTCGCCTCCACCGTGCTGGCGTTGGCGATGCCCGGCAGCCCGTCGCCGCGCGCGGTCCGCTCCACCGGGATCGCGCCGCGCTACGACGTGGCCGGCGAGGATCTGGGCGCCGACGTGCGGGCCGCCGCACAGCGGCTGCTCGGCGAGGTGGACGGCACCATCGGGGTCGTGGTGGCGATGAACCGCCGCGCGCAGGCCCGGCGTTGGCTGGAAGGGCTCGGCGACCGGGTGGTCGCGCTGGGCAGCCTGGAGGCCAAGGGGCTGGAGTACGACGCGACGGTCGTGGTCGGGCCAGCGGAGATCGCGGAGGAGTCCCCGGCGGGGCTGCGCACCTTGTACGTCGCCCTGACGCGGGCCACGCAGCGGCTCACGGTGCTGGCGGTGCCCGCGGACCTGCCCGACGCGGCAGGCGTGCCGGACCTGTTGCGGGCGGACTGAGCCCGGCCGCGGCGCGCCTCGGGCGGACCGGAACCCGGCCGGGCGGCGCGCGGACCGGGCGGCGCCGGCCCGGACGCACATCGGGCGCCCCCTTCGCCGAAGGGGGCGCCCGAATGACGCTTGCGACACCGACCCGCCATGCTCGCCTCGCGGCAAGTGGGCGCTCGAAGCGCCTAAGGTTGGGCCCGGGGGCTTGGATCGAGCCGGTGCCGTATCCAGGCTAACAAACCCTCCTGCGAACCTCTTCCCGCAGGCCGGAATTGGTCGTCCGTCACCCGCCCGCCACGTGTTCTTCCGCCGCTGTGCACCCCGCACGTGGCCCGCTCCCGTATCGCGGAAGTACGATTCCACTGCTGTGGGCGGGTTTACGCGTACCCGCCGGTAGGTGCGACCATCACGAGAATCCCTCAGGCAGGAACCGGAAGAAGGCAGTCATGGCAACGGCGCCAAGCGTCTCGTACTCGATCACGGTACGGCTGGAGGTCCCCGCCAGCGGGGGCGCGGTCGGCCGGCTCACCACCGCGGTCGAGTCCTCCGGCGGGTCGGTCACGGGCCTGGACGTGACCGCGTCGGGCCACGAGAAGCTGCGCATCGACGTCACCATCGCGGCCAGTTCCACCGACCACGCCGCCGAGATCGTCAGCAAGCTGCGCTCGATCGACGGCGTGACCATCGGCAAGGTCTCCGACCGTACGTTCCTGATGCACCTCGGCGGCAAGATCGAGATGCAGTCCAAGCACCCCATCCGCAACCGTGACGACCTGTCGATGGTCTACACGCCCGGCGTGGCGCGGGTCTGCATGGCCATCGCCGAGAACCCCGAGGACGCCCGCCGGCTGACCATCAAGCGCAACTCGGTCGCCGTGGTCACCGACGGCTCCGCGGTGCTGGGGCTGGGCAACATCGGGCCGAAGGCGGCCTTGCCGGTGATGGAGGGCAAGGCGGCGCTGTTCAAGCGGTTCGCCGGGATCGACGCGTGGCCGCTGTGCCTGGACACCCAGGACACCGACGAGATCGTCGCGATCGTCAAAGCCATCGCGCCGGGCTTCGCGGGCATCAACCTGGAGGACATCTCCGCGCCGCGCTGCTTCGAGATCGAGGCGCGGCTGCGCGAGGCGCTGGACATCCCGGTCTTCCACGACGACCAGCACGGCACCGCGATCGTGGTGCTCGCCGCGCTGACCAACGCGCTGCGCTGCGTCGGCAAGCAGATCGGCGACCTGCGGGTGGTCATGTCGGGCGCGGGCGCGGCCGGCACCGCGATCCTCAAGCTGCTGCTGGCGGCCGGGGTGAAGCACGCGGTGGTCGCCGACATCCACGGCGTGGTGCACGCCGAGCGGGACGACCTGAAGGACGCCGGCCCCGAGACCGCGCTGCGCTGGATCGCCGAGAACACCAACCCCGAGGGCGCCACCGGCACCCTCAAGGACGCCGTGGTGGGCGCCGACGTGTTCATCGGGGTCTCCGCGCCGAACCTGCTGCAAGGCGCGGACATCGCCCGGATGGCCGAGGGCGCCATCGTTTTCGCGCTGGCCAACCCCGACCCCGAGGTGGACCCGGCCGAGGCGCGCGAGACGGCCGCCGTGGTGGCCACCGGCCGCAGCGACTTCCCGAACCAGATCAACAACGTGCTGGTCTTCCCGGGCGTCTTCCGCGGCCTGCTGGACGCGCAGTCCCGCACCGTCAACACCGAGATGATGCTGGCCGCCGCACGTGCGCTGGCCTCGGTCGTCGGCGACGACGAGCTGAACCCGAACTACATCGTGCCCAGCGTCTTCAACGACAAGGTGGCCGGCGCGGTCGCGGACGCGGTCAGGAACGCGGCCAAGGCGGTCACCCCGGAGCGCGGAAACGGATTCCCAGCGTCGACCGTCTGACGACAGCGCGTGATGCTCTCGCCCCAGGGTGCCGCCGCCTGGCCTCTCCCAGCGCTTTTTCCGCGACTCGCGCGGGCAGGCGATTGGCTTTCCCCCCATATATGGGGGCAGGATGCACACCTGGGCGGTGAGGCACACAGCAAAAGCTTCGGCTCGCGCCCCCATGGCAGCAAGAACACGGGAGTACAGATATGAACCGCAGTGAGCTGGTGGCCGCGCTGGCCGACCGCGCCGAGGTGACCCGCAAGGACGCCGACGCCGTGCTGGCCGCGTTCGCCGAGACCGTCGGTGAGATCGTGGCCAAGGGTGACGAGAAGGTCACCATCCCCGGCTTCCTGACCTTCGAGCGCACCCACCGCAGTGCCCGCACCGCCCGCAACCCGCAGACCGGTGAGCCGATCGAGATCCCGGCGGGCTACAGCGTGAAGGTGTCCGCGGGTTCCAAGCTGAAGGAAGCCGCCAAGGGCAAGTGAGCCCGGTGGTGCAGTAGCACCGAAACGCCGAGGGCGGCCGCCTCCCGAGGGAGACGGCCGCCCTCGGCGTCTGCCGGGCCGGCAGGGGCCCGCAGGCGCCGTACCGGCCGGGCCGGGCTCCGTACCGGCGGCATACGGCTCGTACGGCCCGTACGGGGGCGCTGCGGGCCGTACGAAGGCTCGGGTCGGGGCTCCAGCGGCGGGACCGGGGCCCACGGCTCCGGCCACGGCTCGGGTCGTGGCTCTCAGGCCACCTCAGCGGCCCCGCTGTCCGGCAGCGGCGGAAGCTCGATGTCGGCGCCCAGCCCCTGGAGCTTCGCCAGGAAGTTCTCGTAGCCGCGGTTGATCAGGCTGATCCCGTGCACCCGCGAGGTGCCCTGCGCGGCCAGCGCCGCGATCAGGTACGAGAAGCCGCCGCGCAGGTCGGGGATGACCAGGTCGGCGCCCTGGAGCTTGGTCGGCCCCGACACCACCGCGGAGTGCAGGAAGTTGCGCTGCCCGAACCGGCAGGCGCTGCCGCCCAGGCACTCGCGGTAGAGCTGGATGTGCCCGCCCATCTGGTTGAGCGCCTCGGTGAAGCCCAGCCGGGACTCGTAGACCGTCTCGTGCACGATCGACAGCCCCGACGCCTGGGTGAGGGCCACCACCAGCGGCTGCTGCCAGTCGGTCTGGAAGCCCGGGTGCACGTCGGTCTCCAGCGCGATGGCCTTCAGCGGGCCGCCCGGGTGCCAGAAGCGGATGCCCTCGTCGTCGATCTCGAAGGCGCCGCCGACCCGGCGGAAGGTGTTCAGGAAGGTCATCATCGAGCGCTGCTGCGCGCCGCGCACGTAGATGTCGCCCTCGGTGGCCAGCGCCGCGCTCGCCCAGGAGGCGGCCTCCAGCCGGTCCGGGATGGCCCGGTGGACGTAGCCGCCCAGGGAGTCCACGCCGGTGATCCGGATGGTGCGGTCGGTGTCCACCGAGATGATCGCGCCCATCTTCTGCAGCACGCAGATCAGGTCCTCGATCTCCGGCTCCACGGCGGCGTTGGTGAGTTCGGTCACCCCCTCGGCGAGCACCGCGGTCAGCAGCACCTGCTCGGTGGAGCCCACCGACGGGTACGGCAGCCTGATCCGGCAGCCGCGCAGCCGCTGCGGCGCCTCCAGGTACTGGCCGTCGGCGCGCTTCTCGATCGTGGCGCCGAACTTGCGCAGCACGTCGAAGTGGAAGTCGATCGGCCGGCCGCCGATGTCGCAGCCGCCCAGGCCCGGGATGAACGCGTGCCCGAGCCGGTGCAGCAGCGGGCCGCAGAACAGGATCGGGATGCGCGAGGAGCCGGCGTGCGCGTCGATGTCGGCCACGTTGGCGCTCTCCACCCGGCGCGGGTCCAGCACCAGCTCACCGGGCGCGTCGCCGCTCTCCACGGTGACGCCGTGCAACTGGAGCAGGCCGCGCACCACCCGCACGTCGCGGATCTCGGGCACGCCCAGCAGCCGGCTCGGTTCGCTGCCCAGCAGGGCGGCCACCATGGCCTTCGGCACGAGGTTCTTCGCACCTCTGACCTTGATCTCGCCCTCCAGGGGGGTCCCACCATGGACAAGCAGCACATCGGCGATGTCGGTCATGGATCTCGCGATCTTCTTCAGAAGTCGTACGGGCTTCGGCGTGCACGGCCGCGGGTCTTTCGCCGCCGCGCGGGAACCAGAAGAGATGGTAATGCGCTTGACGGGTCCGCCTACCCCGCCGTTGACCCTCCGAACGGGCATCGGTTGGGGGATCATGTGCACCATGACCGAGGTGTCCTCGCTCACCGGACGACTGCTGGTGGCCACGCCGAAGCTCGCGGACCCCAACTTCGACCGGGCGGTGGTGCTCCTCCTCGACCATGACGCGGAGGGGTCGCTCGGCGTCGTCCTGAACCGGCCGACGCCGGTCGGCGTGGGCGACGTCCTGGAGTCGTGGGCGGCGCTCACCGTCGCCCCGCCGGTGATCTTCCAGGGCGGCCCGGTCTCGCTGGATTCCGCGCTCGGCCTGGCCGTCGTCCCCGGCGAGCCCGGTGCGGACGGCGACGAGGCGATCCTGGGCTGGCGCCGGGTGCACGGCGCGATCGGCCTGATCGACCTGGAGGCGCCGCCCGAGCTGCTCGCCGCGGAGCTGGGCTCGCTGCGGATCTTCGCCGGGTACGCGGGCTGGGGACCGGGCCAGCTGGAGAAGGAACTGGCCGACGGCGCCTGGTACGTCGTCGAGTCCGAGCCGGGTGACGTGTCCGCGCCGGACCCGGAGAGGATGTGGCGGGCGGTACTGCGCCGGCAGCGCGGCAAGCTCGCGATGGTGGCCACGTATCCCGACGATCCCTCTCTCAATTAGGCTTGACGGTTATGAGCACTCTTGAGCCCGAGCGCGGGGCGGGCACCGGCACACTGGTCGAGCCGACTCCGCAGCTCTCCCACGGTGACGGCGACCACGAGCGCTACGCGCACTACGTCCAGAAGGACAAGATCATGGCGAGCGCGCTGGAAGGCACGCCCGTCGTCGCGCTCTGCGGCAAGGTCTGGGTCCCCGGCCGGGACCCGAAGAAGTACCCGGTCTGCCCGATGTGCAAGGAGATCTACGAGGGCATGCCGGCCGGTGGCGGCGGCAACGACAAGTCCGGCTCCGGCAAGTCCGGAAGGGGCGGCAACGGCTGACAGCGGCGCGTTCGGTGCGGCGGACGCGCCGGACGACGACGCGAGCAGCGGTGAGCGCGTGCACTCCCTGGTGGGCCAGGGCCGGTTCGCCGAGGCGCACGCGCTGATCAGTGACGCCTTCGTGGAGCGCAACGGCAGCGCGGGGTACCTGCTGCGCGCCTGGGTGCTCGCGCAGGAGCAGCGGCCCGCGGAGGCCCGCGACGCCGTCGACTGGGCGCTGGCGATCGCCTCGCCCGCCGAGGCCGGCGACGTCTTCGTGCTCGCCGGGGTGGTGCTGCTGTCGCTGGACGAGGCGCACGCCGCGCTCACCGTGGCGCTGCGGGCGACCGGGGCGGACCCCGACGGCTGGGAGCCGTCGGTGCTGCTCTCCGACGTCTACCGGCGGCTCGGCCGTATCCCCGACGCGATCGCGGCCGCCCGCCGCGCGGTCACGCTCGCCCCGCGCGAGGCGGAGGCGCAGATCGCGCTGGCCCGCTCGCTGTCCGCGGGGCGCGGCGTGTTCGGGCGGATACCGCGCCGCAACCGCGCGGAGCACCGTGCGGCGGCCGAGCGGGCACTCACGCTCGGCGCGGCACCCGGGCAGCTCGTGGTGCCGCGCGGAGGCGCGGTGCTCGGCGGCGTGGGGCTGGCGGTCTTCCTCGGGGTGCAGCTCTACCGGATCGAGACCGGCGGGACCTGGGAGCTGGTGGCCGCCGGGATCGTCTTCGGGGTCACCTTCGGGTTGATCGGGGTGCTGGCCGCCATGGGGTCCAGGCGGTCCGGGGTGAGCGCGCGCACCCGGTTGCGCGGGGTCCGCGCCACCACCCGTACCGAGATGGTCGGCGACGAATGGCTGTGGCGGATCGCCGCGGTGCACGTCGCGACGGTCCTGCCGCTGCCCGCGCTGCTCACGACCGGGCTCGTCGCCGACCGGGCGTGGCGCGGCGCGCCCTGGCCGCTGTGGTCCGTGGCCCTGCTCTCCGTGGCCGGGCTCGCCGCGGTCTGCGCGGTCCTGCTGAGCGTGCCCTGGTGGTACGGCGAGATGTTCGCCCGCCGCATCCTTCGCTACGCCGGACTGGTCCGGCTCCAACTCACGGCCACGGGGCTCCTGATCGGAGGCACCCTCGCGCTCGCGGTGCGCGGGCGGACCTCCACGGAGGCGTGGGCGCCGGTCGCCCTCGGGCACCTGTTCTGGACGGTCGGAGGGTGGCTGGCCGCGAGCGTCTTCTCCGCCCGCCTGCACGTGTTGCGGCGCCGCGCGCTCTAGCCGTCCCCGGAGAAGTCGCACGTACGAAGGGCGCGGGGCGGCGTATTGGTCTATGCCAATCGGTGGGGCGTATTGCAGGATGGGCCCATGGATCTCATCCCCATGCCGAGCGACGCCACGACGTACTCCGCCGACGACGAAGTCTTCACGCTGCGGCCGGAGACGGTGATCGCGGCCGGGCCGGGTACGGAGGCGGCCGCGCGGTGGCTGCGGGGCACCGTGGGCGCGGCGACGGGGTTGCCGCTTTCCGCGGGGGAGGCGTCGGGCGGGGGAGCCGTGCGGCTGGCGGTGGACGAGACGGTGCCGGGCGGGCCGGAGGGGTACCGCCTGACCGTCGACCCGGTGGGCGGCGTACGGATCACCGGCGCGGGCCCGGCCGGCGTCTTCTGGGGCGCCCAGACGTTCCGCCAACTCCTCGGCCCCGACGCCTTCCGCCGTGCCCCGCTGGCCGAACGCACCTGGACCGTACCGGCCTGCCACCTCGCCGACGCCCCCCGCTTCGGCTGGCGCGGCTTCATGCTGGACGTGGCCCGCCACTTCATGCCGAAGGACGTGGTCTTCCGCTACCTCGACCTGATGGCCGCGCACAAGCTCAACGTGCTGCACCTGCACCTCACCGACGACCAGGGCTGGCGGGTGGAGATCCGCCGCCACCCCCGCCTCACCGAGGTCGGCGCCTGGCGCGAGCGCACCAAGGTCGGCCTGCGCGAGTCCCCGCTGTGGGAGGAGCGCCCGCACGGCGGCTACTACACGCAGGACGACATCCGCGAGATCGTCGGATACGCCGCCGCCCGGCACATCACCGTCGTCCCCGAGGTGGACATCCCCGGCCACTCCCAGGCCGCCATCTCCGCCTACCCCGAACTCGGCAACACCGACGTGCTCGACACCAGCGCCCTGCCGGTGCTCACCAGTTGGGGCGTGAACCCCAACGTGCTCGCCCCGACCGAGGCCGTCCTGCGCTTCTACGAGGAGGTGTTCACCGAACTCCTGGAGCTGTTCCCCGGCACGTTCTTCCACATCGGCGGCGACGAGTGCCCCAAGGAGCAGTGGACCGCCTCGCTCACCGCGAAGGACCGCATCGTCGAACTCGGCCTGCGCGATGAGGACGAACTCCAGAGCCGGCTGATCAGCCACTTCGACCGCTGGCTCGCCGAGCGCGGCCGGCGGCTGATCGGGTGGGACGAGATCATGGAGGGCGGCCTGCCGGAGGGCGCCACGGTCTCCTCCTGGCGCGGGTACCGCGGCGGAATCACCGCCGCCCGGGCCGGACACGACGTAGTGATGTGCCCGGAGAGCCATGTCTATCTCGACTGGCGACAGTCCGACTCGCCCGACGAGCCGGTGCCCATCGGGTACGTCCGCACCCTGGAGGACGTCTACCGGTTCGAGCCGGTCCCGCCGGAGTTGACGCCGCAGGAGGCCGCCCACGTCATCGGCACCCAGGCCAACGTCTGGACCGAGGTGCTCGATTCGGTCCGCGCGGTCGACTACATGGTCTTCCCCCGGCTGGCCGCCTTCGCCGAGGTCGCCTGGTCCGCTCTCGGCGCCCCCGCCGACCGGGACTGGCCGGACTTCCAGGCCCGGATGCGCACCCACTACGCCCGGCTCGACGCTCTCGGCGTCGAATACCGCCCGCCCGGCGGCCCGAAGCCCTGGCAGCGCCGCCCCGGCGTCCTCGGCCGCCCGAAGCCCGGTTCGCCCCCGATCGTGTGACCGAACCGGGAACCCGCCGCCGCGCCGCGCGCCGCGGCGGCACCCTGGACCCGTACCGTCCCAACTGCCTTGAAGGGTGGCAATGCAGACACAGCACCCGATCCGTGTCCAGTCGTACGATCAACCCTGTGAGGGGCGGATCGGTACTTCGTGGACCCTCGCGTCGGGCGCCCCGGAACATGTGCCAGAGTTGCCACGTCCGGGCTGTCAGCACGTACGGTACGGCTACCGCGTGACGTAGGTAGGCCGGGAAGGGGCAGCGTCGTGAGCACGTATGCACGGCAGGAGGCGGCGAACGTCACGCTGCCCTCCTCGCTCGACGAGGCGGTGGCGGCACTGGCCGACATGCCCAGTGCCGTGCCCGTCGCCGGGGGCACCGACCTGATGGCGTCGGTCAACTCCGGCCTGCTGCGCCCGGCCGCGCTCGTCGGCCTCGGCCGGATCAGCGAGATCCGCGGCTGGCAGTACGCCGACGGGGCCGCCCTGCTCGGCGCGGGCCTGACCCACGCCCGCATGGGGCGCCCCGACTTCGCCGCGCTGATCCCCGCGCTGGCCGCCGCCGCCCGCTCCGCGGGCCCCCCGCAGATCCGCAACGCCGGCACCCTCGGCGGCAACATCGCCAGCGCCGCGCCCACCGGCGACGCCCTGCCGGTGCTGGCCGCCCTGGAGGCGAGCGTGATCCTCGCCGGGCCGGACGGCGACCGCGAACTGCCGGTCAGCCACCTGCTCACCGGCATGGACCCGCTGCGCCCCGGCGAGTTGCTCGCCTTCGTCCGTATCCCGCTGCTGCACGCCCCGCAGACGTTCCTCAAGGCCACCGGGCGCACCGGCCCCGGCCGGGCGGTCGCCTCGGTCGCCCTCGTGGTCGACCCCGCCCGGCGCCAGGTGCGCTGCTCGGTCGGCGCCGTCGCGCCCGTGCCGCTGCGGCCGCTGGAGGCCGAGCAGTGGGTGGCGGGCCTGATCGACTGGGACGGCGAGCGCAGCCTCGCCCCGGAGGCGTGCACCGCCTTCGGGGAGTACGTGGCCGCCGCCTGCATCCCCGACCAGCCAGGTGTCGAACTGCCACCCGCCGCCGTCCAGTTGCGCCGTACCGTGGCCGCACTGTCCCGCCGAGCGCTCGGGAGGGCCCTGGCATGACCGACCAGCAGCCGAACGAGCGGGACCAGCGGGACCAGCAGGGCCGGCACGGTCCCGGCACCGCCGGCGCCTGGCAGCCGGTGCCCGGTGGCGGGGACTACGACCCCGACCAGACCATGCACGTCTCCTTCGCCGCCCAACTCCCGCCCGAGCCGCGCCCCGGCGAGGACCCGCTCGGCGCGCACGGCCCGGCCGGCCCCGGCTGGTCCGGCCACCCCGACGAGGAAGCCGGCTACCTGGAGAACGGCGGCTACCAGGTCGGTCAGCCGCTGTACGGGCCCGGCCCGGACGGCGGCTCGGCGTACGACTACCGGCCGCAGGAGCAACCCGGCCCGCACGGCGGGCACTCCGGCCGGCTGCCCGGCAACCCCGAGCGGCCCTACGAGCACGGGGGGCACGGGGGATACGGCGGCGGGCAGGACGTCCCGGCCGGTGCTCCCGGTGGTGCTTCCGGCGGCGGGCACGGCGGCGGGCACGGCGACGGGGGTCCGGCCGACGGCGGTTCGGGCACCGGTGGCTTCGGCGCGGGCGGAACCGGTGGCGCGGGTGGCGTCGGCGGTGCGGGCGGCGACCACGACCCGGTCACCGCCTGGTCGATCCCGGTCATAAGGGAGGAGTCCGAGGCCGAGTCCGGCGAGTACTCCCTCGGTGCCTTCTCACCCTCCTGGGACCAGACGCCCTCACCGGCGCCCACCCAGTCCTTCCCCGCGGGCATGTTCGGCCAGGGTGCCGCTGCCGCCGCCCAGGCGGCGCGGGAGCGGGCCGCGGCCGAGCGGGAGCGCGGCGGCGCCGAGGCGCCGTCGGACCCCGGCAGCAGCCACTGGGAGATGCCGTTCACCGGCCCCGAGGGCGGCGACGCGGTGCCGTGGCTGCCCGCGCACGCCCCGGCGGCGGACGCGGCCTGGTCGGGCATCGTGGACGACCCCGAGGGCCCGCCTCCCGCGCCCCACGCGCCTCACGTCCCTTCCACGGCCGACGGCATCGACACCGGGCAGGACCGGCCCGCGGGCCACGACGTCGCCGCGGGCGGCGAGATCCCCTACGCCGTACCGTCCTTCGACCAGCCCGCCTCCGTCGACCATCCCGCCGCCGTCGACGAGCCGGCCGCCGTCGACGAGCCGGCCGGGTACGGCGAGGAAGTCGGATCGGCCCGGCATGACGGCCCCGACGGCCACGGCGACCTCGCGGACCTCGCCGACCTCGCGGGCCCGGACGACGTGCGGGAGCCCGCGGCAGCACCCGGCGCGGACGGCCCGGATGACGCCGAGGCCACCGAAGTCGCCGAGGCCGTCTCCGAAGCGTCCGGCACCGACGACGCGTCCCCGCACGACGGCCCCGAACTCGGCTCCGACGTCGACCCCGACTTCGGCGCCGGACCCGGCCAGGACGGCCAGGACGGCGCGGACGGCACCCCGCACGGCGACGCCGCGTCCGACGGCGACACCGGCGCCGCCCCGGACGCCGCGGCGGACTTCGGTACCGCGGACGCCGGTTCGGCCGATCCGGACCCGGCGGAGCCCTTCGAATCCCCCGAGCCGACCCGCAGCGAGCACCCGCTCGCCTCCTACATGCTCCGGGTCAACGGCACCGACCGGCCCGTCACCGACGCCTGGCTCGGCGAGTCCCTGCTGTACGTCCTGCGCGAGCGGCTGGGCCTGGCCGGCGCCAAGGACGGCTGCGAGCAGGGCGAGTGCGGCGCCTGCTCCGTCCAGGTCGACGGGCGGCTGGTGGCGTCCTGCCTGGTGCCCGCGGCGACCGCGGCCGGCAGCGAGGTGCGCACCGTCGAGGGCCTGACCGTCGACGGCCGGCCCTCCGACGTCCAGTGCGCGCTGGCCGACAGCGGCGCGGTGCAGTGCGGCTTCTGCATCCCCGGCATGGCGATGACCGTCCACGACCTGCTCGAAGGCAACCACAAGCCCACCGACCTGGACGTCCGCCAGGCGCTCAGCGGCAACCTCTGCCGCTGCTCGGGCTACCGCGGCGTCCTCGACGCCGTCCGCTCGGTCGTCGCCGCGCGCGACACCGGCCGCGACCCCGACGACCCCGCGGCCGCGGGACCCGACGACCCCGCCCGCGTCCCCCACCAGGGCGGCTCCGCGGGCTCGGGAGGTGCCCAGTGAGCAGCAGCATCGTCGAGGGCCCCGGAGCGGTGGCCGAGACGCTGGCCGGCCAGGGCGGCGAACCGCACGGCATCGGCGCGCCGGTGCCCTCCGCCGAGGCGCTGCCGAAGGCGCAGGGCACCTACCCGTACGCCGCCGACCTGTGGGCCGAGGGGCTGCTGTGGGCGGCGGTGCTGCGCTCGCCGTACCCGCACGCGCGGATCACCCGGATCGACACCTCCGACGCGGTCGCGATGCCCGGCGTACGCGCCGTCGTCACCCACGAGGACGTGCCCGGCGACGCCATGCACGGCCGCAAGGTCGCCGACCGGCCGGTCTTCGCCCACGACGTCGTACGCCACCACGGCGAGCCCATCGCCGCGGTCGCCGCCGACCACCCCGACACCGCCCGGCTCGCCGCCGCCGCGATCCTCGTCGAGTACGACGTGCTGGAGCCGGTCACCGACCCGGAGAAGGCGTTCGCGGCGGAACCGCTGCACCCCGACGGCAACCTGATCCGGCACATCCCGCTGCGCTTCGGTGACCCGGAGGCGGTCGGCGAGGTCGTGGTGGAGGGCCTGTACCGGGTCGGCCGCCAGGACCCCGCGCCGATCGGCGCCGAGGCCGGCCTGGCCGTCCCGCGCCCCGACGGCGGCGTGGAGCTCTACGTCGCCTCCACCGACCCGCACGCCGACCGGGACATCGCCGCCGCCTGCTTCGGGCTCGAAGCCGACCGGGTCAAGGTCGTCGTCACCGGGGTGCCCGGCGCGATGGGCGACCGCGAGGACTCCGGCATCCAGCTCCCGCTGGGCCTGCTGGCGCTGCGCACCGGCTGCCCGGTGAAGTTCGTGGCCACCCGCGAGGAGTCCTTCCTCGGCCACGCCCACCGCCACCCGACCCTGCTGCGCTACCGCCACCACGCCGACGCCGAGGGCCGCCTGGTCAAGGTCGAGGCGCAGGTGCTGCTCGACGCGGGCGCCTACGCCGACGCGTCCTCCGACGCGCTCGCCGCCGCGGTCGCCTTCGCGGCCGGCCCCTACGTGGTGCCGCACGTCTTCGTCGAGGGCTGGGTGGTGCGCACCAACAACCCGCCGTCCGGGCACGTACGCGGCGAGGGCGCCCTCCAGGTCTGCGCGGCCTACGAGGGCCAGATGGACAAGCTCGCCGCCAAACTCGGCCTGGACCCGGCCGAGATCCGGATGCGGAACGTCCTGGCCACCGGCGACCTGCTGCCCACCGGCCAGACCGTCACCTGCCCGGCGCCGGTCGGCGAACTCCTCAAGGCCGTGCGCGACGCCGACCTGCCGCCGCTGCCCGACGGCGACGACGAGTCCCAGTGGCTGCTGCCCGGCGGTGTCTCCGGCGCCGGCGAGCCCGGGGCGGTGCGCCGCGGGGTCGGCTACGCGCTCGGCATGGTGCACCTGCTGGGCGCCGAGGGCACCGACGAGGTGTCCACCGCGACCGTACGCATCCACGACGGCCGCGCCACCGTCATCTGCGCCGCCGTCGAGACCGGGCAGGGGTTCACCACGCTGGCCCGGCAGATCGTGCAGGAGGTGCTGGGCGTCGACGACGTGCGGGTGCTGCCGTCCGACACCGACCAGCCGCCCGCCGGGCCCGCCGCCCGCGGGCGGCACACCTGGGTGTCGGGCGGGGCGGTGGAGCGCGCCGCGAAGATGGTCCGCACCCAGCTGCTCCAGCCGCTCGCCGCGAAGTTCGGCATGTCCGTGGAGCTGCTGTCCATCGCCGACGGCAAGATCACGTCCTACGACGGGGTGCTGTCCACGACGGTCGCCGAGACGCTCGACGGCAAGGAGCTGTGGGCGACCGCGCAGTGCCGCCCGCACCCCACCGACCGGCTCGACGACAACGGCCAGGGCGACGCCTTCGTCGGGCTCACCTTCTGCGCGATCCGCGCGGTGGTCGACGTCGACATCGAGCTGGGCGCGGTGCGGGTGGTCGAGCTCGCCGTCGCCCAGGACGTCGGGCGCGTGCTCAACCCGCGCCAGCTCGCCGCCCGGATCGAGGCCGGCGTCACCCAGGGGCTGGGGCTCGCCCTCATGGAGGACCTGCGGGCGCCGCGCGGCATCGTCAAGCGGCCCAACCTCACCGGGTACCCGCTGCCGACCGCCCTCGACGCGCCCGACGTCCGTATCGTCAAGCTCGTCGAGGAACGTGACGTCGTCGCGCCCTTCGGGGCCAAGGCCGTCTCCGCGGTGCCCGTCGTCACCTCACCGGCCGCCGTCGCCGCGGCGGTCCGCGCGGCCACCGGCCGCCCCGTCAACCGCCTCCCCATCCGCCCCCAAGCAGCCGTCGTCAAACCCCCCACCCCGTAGGAACCCGCGGGCGCCGCGCCGCCACGGTTCCGCCCTTGCCCCCGGGCTCCCGCCGGTGGCGGGTTGCGCGCGCCGTTCCCCGCGCCCCTGTCGGTGCACGTCTTCCGCACGGTCGAACACCGCCCGTGGCGTGGGCGCCCGCGGGCAGAAGCGGCGATCAGCCACGTACGAGGAGCGCGGGGAACTCCCCCGAGGGAGTACCCGCGGCGACGAGCCACCCCGGGCCGTCAGGTCCGGGTACTCCCGGGACGGGGCAGCCCGGGCGGACCGGCTCAGCCCCGCAACGCCTCCGCGGTGACGCGGAGATCGTCCATCGCCTGGTGCTGCATGCCTCCCCCGAAGGTCACCCGGGTGGCGCCGAACACCCCGAGTTCACGGGGCGCCGGCCCGCCCGGCTTGCACAGCGCGTTGACGGGGAGCCCGACCCCCTCGGCGATCAGGCCGAGCGCCTGCGGAGCGGCGAGGATCGGGTAGATCACGTCCGCCCCGGCCTCGGCGTACCGCCGCCCGCGGGCGATCGCGGCCGCGGGCGTACGGTCGGCCCCCGCCAGATAGGTGTCGACGCGCGCGTTGAGGACGAGCGCGTCGCCCGCCGCGGCCCGCACCTGGGCGAGGAACTCGGCCTGGGCGTCCGGGTCGCGCAGCGCACCCGTCGCCGGGTCGGAGTCCTCCAGGTTGCACCCGACGGCCCCCGCTTCGAGCAGCCGCTCCACCAACTCCGCGGCGGGCAGCCCGTATCCGGCCTCGACGTCCGCGCTGACCGGCACGTCCACGGCCCGGGTGATCCGGCGGATCGCGGCGAACATCTCGGCCGGGGGAGTGCCCTGCCCGTCGGGGTAGCCGAGCGACGCCGAGACCCCGGAGCTCGGCGTGGCCAGCGCGGGGAAGCCGGCGTCCGCGAACACCTTCGCGCTCGCGGCGTCCCACGGTCCGGGCAGCACCAGCGGATCGTCGGCCGCCCGGTCGTGGTGCAGGGCGCGCAGGACGGCGGCCTTGCCGCCGATGGCCGTGCCGCTCATGCCTGGCTCCCGGGGGCCGTGCGGAACGTCACGTTGAAGCGGTTCCACGCGTTGATCGCCACGATCGCGCTGACCAGCCGGGTCAGTTCGGCCTCGTCGAAGTGCGCCGCGGCCCGCGCGTACACATCGTCCGGCACGAACCCCTCGGTGAGCACCGTGACCGCCTCGGTCAGCGCCAGTGCCGCCCGCTCCTTGTCGGTGTAGAGCCCGTCGACCTCCTCCCACGCCGCCAGCAGGTCGATCCGCTCGTCGCTCTCGCCCGCCTTCCGCGCGTCCTTCACGTGCATGTCCAGGCAGAACGCGCACCGGTTGATCTGCGAGGCCCTGATCTTCACCAGTTCCCCGATCACCGGGTCGAGCCCCTTCACGGCCGCCTGACTGAACGCCAGCATCGTCCTGAACACGTCCGGCGCCTGCTGTGCGTAACTCCCTCGTCGCGTCATACCCCTGACGCTACGTCCCCCCGCCCCTCCACCCCTGGGCCACTACGACCCCCGATCTCCGGGCCAATCCCGGCGGCGGCCGGACGCCCCCACTGCGGGGGCGGTGGAACCGGGGATTCGGGAGCGGACGTCATGAGGGGTGGCGGTGGGGGTGGTTGCTAGAGTGCCCGGGTTCGGGCGTGCTCGGACGCTTGGTCGGTCAATGGGGCGGGCAGTGCGCGCGAAGCGCGGGATGGGGGACGGGCGTGGGTCTGTTCGACGCGATCCGGGGCGAGTTCATCGACATCGTGGAGTGGACCGACGACAGTCGGGACACCATCGTGTGGCGCTTCCCCCGGCACGACAACGAGATCAAGATGGGCGCCAAGCTCGTCGTGCGCGAGTCCCAGACCGCGGTGTTCGTCAACGAGGGCCAGATCGCCGACGTCTACACGCCTGGCACCTACACCCTCCAGACCCAGAACATGCCGATCCTGTCCACGCTGAAGGGCTGGAAGTACGGCTTCGACTCGCCGTTCAAGGCCGAGGTGTACTTCGTCACGACCCGCCAGTTCACCGACATGAAGTGGGGGACAGCGAACCCGGTGATCGTGCGGGACGCCGAGTTCGGGATGGTACGGCTGCGGGCGTTCGGCTCGTTCGCCGCGAAGGTGGTGGACCCGCCCGCGCTGCTGCGCGAACTGGCCGGCACCGACCCGCAGTTCCGCACCGAGGAGGTGCAGGAGTACCTGCGGCAGCTCATCGTCGGGCGGCTGTCCAACGCACTGGCCACCTCGGGCGTGCCGATGCTGGACCTGGCCACGCAGCAGGACGCGATCGGTGCCCGGCTGGCCGTGGTGCTCAGCCAGGAGCTGGCGTCGGTCGGCATCTCGGTGCCGAAGTTCGTGATCGAGAACATCTCGCTGCCGCCGGAGGTCGAGCAGGCCATCGACACCCGCTCGCGGATGGGCATCGCGGGCAACCTCGACCAGTTCACGCAGTTCCAGGCGGCGAACGCGATCGGGGAGGCGGCCCGCAACCCGGGCGGCGCGGGCGAGGGCGTCGGCCTGGGCATCGGCATGGCGATGGGCCAGCGGATCGCCGCGGGGCTCACCCCGCAGGCCCCGGCGGCTCCCGCGACCGCGGCCCCGGCCGCCGCCGCCCCGGCCGCACCCGCCGCACCAGCTCCCGCCGCGGCCACCCCGCCGCCGCTGCCCCAGCCCGCCCAGTGGTTCGTCGGGATCGGCGGCGCCCAGCAGGGCCCGTACGACGCCGCCGCGCTGTCCGGCCTGGTCGGCGCGGGCACCCTCACCCGCGAGACGCTGGTCTGGAAGGACGGCATGGCCGGATGGCTGCCGGCCGCCCAGGTCCCCGAGGTCGGCGGGCTGTTCGGGGCCGTACCGCCGCCGCTGCCGCCGCAGGCGTGAGGACGCCCGGCGCCCGGGCGGCGGGGCACGGCGCACCCGTGTAGCCGGCCGGACCCGTCGCGACGTACACAGGTACGCAGGTACGGACGCACGCAGGCACGTCGAGGCACGGACGGACGACCCAAGGAGTGGGGGAGAGCACTGCCATGAGCACGGAAGAGCGCGGGCCGGAGGGCGTGGTGGCCGGCACCGGTTCCACCCAGGCGGGGCCGGGACCGGAGGCAGCTACGGCGGCGGCCGGGGCGGGCGGCGTGCAGTCGACCCCCTGCGAGGCGTGCGGAGCCACCGTCGAGTTCTCGCCGGGCGCGGGCGCGCTCAAGTGCCCGTACTGCGGCCACGAGCGGGCGTTGGCGGAGCTGCCGCGCCAGGTCCGCGAGCACCCCATCGCGGAGCTCGCGACGCTGCGGGACAAGCCGCGCGCCGCGGTGCTGGGCGAGGCGCGGGCGTTCGTCTGCCCGGGGTGCGGCGCCCGTACCGAGACCGACGACCTGTCGGCGCGCTGCCAGTTCTGCGCGACCCCCCTGGTCGCCGACGCCGAACTGACCGAGCGGGTGGTGCCCGAGGCGGTCGTCCCGTTCGGCCTGGACCGCAGGGCCGCCCGGGACCGGCTGAGCACCTGGACGTCCTCGCGCTGGTTCGCGCCGAGCAGCCTGAAGAAGGTCACCGAGGCGGAGACGTTCAAGGGCAGCTACCTGCCGCACTGGACGTACGACGCGGCGACCACCTCGCACTACCAGGGCCAGCGCGGCGAGCACTACTACACCACCGAGACCTACACCACGACGGAGAACGGGGAGCAGGTCACCCGCACCCGCCAGGTCCAGCACACCCGCTGGCACCACGCCTCCGGCACCGTGGCCCGCGCCTTCGACGACATCCTGGTGGCCGGCACCAGCCATGTGAAGTCCAAGCAGCTGGACAAGCTCACCCCGTGGCCGCTGGAGGAGGCGCGCCCCTACCAGCCGGAGTACCTGGCCGGCTTCCAGACGGTGCGCTACGACGTCGAGCCCGAACAGGGCCTGGAGACGGCGAAGCAGCGGATGGCGGGCGTGATCGAGGGGGACTGCCGCGCCGACATCGGCGGCGACGAGCAGCGGGTCACCTCGGTGAACACCCGGTACGACGACGTGACGTTCAAGCTGATGCTGCTGCCGGTGTGGTTCCTGACGTACCTGCACGCGGGCAAGAGCTGGCAGGTCATGGTGAACGCCCGCACCGGCGAGGTGATCGGCGAACGCCCGTACAGCGCCGCGAAGATCACGGCGGCGATCGCGGCACTGGCGGTGGTGATCGCGGTGATCGTGGCGGTGGTGATGGCCAAGTGAGGCCGCCGGGACGGGGGTTGCGGGGTTGCGGGGGTTGACCCGCCAGGGGCCCGGCATCCGGCCGCGTACGGACGCGTGAACGCAGGACCGGCCCGGGCCCGTGTGACGGGCGCCGGGCCGGACGTGGAGGCCGCGACCGGATTCGAACCGGTGTAGCTCGCTTTGCAGACGAGTCCCTGACCACTCGGGCACGCGGCCGCGTGCTCTCGCTGCTATGACCATGCCGGTCCGCGGTACGCGCGGTCAACGGTCCGGCCCACCCCGCAACACGACTGCCACACGGCGTTCACGGCCGGCCGCGCGCCCCACCCGCCGCGCGCCCGGCGCCCGCCGCACGTTCCGGCGCGCGGCCTAGGTCCATCGGCTGATCCGATTAACGCCTACGGGTAGGGGCGCGCACTGCCCGGCGACCCTTACCCTGGCCGGATGGCACCGACACGACCGACCACGCGCACCCGCCACGGACGGCGCGGTGCCACCGCGGGGAAAGCCGCTGCGGGCACGACCGTTCAGGCCGGCGCCGCGCCGGACGGCATCGCTCCGGGCAGCGCGCACGGCGCGGGGACCCTTCCGGACCAGGCCGCCGCACGGGACCTGGCGCAGATGCCGGCGACCGACGGCGGCGTGCTGTCCCGCCCGTACCGCGCGCTCACCTTCGGCATCGTCTCCGTGGTGCTGATGATCGCCTTCGAGGCGACCGCCGTGAGCACCGCGATGCCGGTCGCCGCCCGGGAACTGCACGGCGTCGGGCTGTACGCGTTCGCGTTCTCCGGCTACTTCACCACCTCGCTGCTCGCCATGGTGGTGAGCGGCCAGTGGTGCGACCGCGGCGGCCCGCTGGCGCCGCTGGCCACCGGCATCGCCGGGTTCGGCGCCGGCCTGGTGGTCAGCGGCACCGCCCAGTCGATGGGCGTGTTCGTGCTGGGCCGGGCGGTGCAGGGGCTCGGCGGCGGCCTGGTGATCGTGGCGCTGTACGTGGTGGTGGGTCGGGCCTATCCGGAGCGGCTGCGGCCCGCGGTGATGGCCGCGTTCTCCGCGTCCTGGGTGGTGCCCTCGATCGTCGGGCCGCTGGTGTCCGGCACCGTCACCCAGCACCTCGGCTGGCGCTGGGTGTTCCTGGCGATCCCGGTGCTGGTGGTGCTGCCGCTGGCCGTGATGCTGCCGGCGCTGCGCCGGGCCACCCGGGAGGCCGCGGCGGCGCAGCGCGGGCAGAGTTCCGCCGCGCGGCCGGCGGGCCGGCGGATCTGGTGGGCGGGGGCGCTCGCGTGCGGCGCCGCGCTGCTCCAGTACGCCGGGCAGGACCTGCGGCCGCTGTCCGTGCTGCCGGCGGTGGCCGGCGCGGGGCTGCTGGTGCCGGCCGCGCTGCGGCTGCTGCCGCGGGGCACGTTCCGGGCCGTACGGGGGCTGCCGACGGTGGTGCTGATGCGCGGCATCGCGGCGGGATCGTTCTTCGCCGCGGAGAGCTTCGTGCCGCTGATGCTGGTCACCCAGCGCGGCCTGTCCCCGACGCTGGCCGGCCTCTCGCTGTCGGGCGGCGGGCTGACCTGGGCGCTCGGCTCCTACCTTCAGTCCAGGCCGCGGCTGGAGCCGTTCCGGGAGCGGCTGGCGCAGGCCGGCATGGCGCTGACCGCGGCCGCCATCGGCACGCTGCCGTTCGTGCTGATCCACTCGGTGCCGCCGTGGATCGTGGCGGTGGCCTGGTGCGCGGGCGGCCTCGGCATGGGGCTGACCATCTCCGTGCTGAGCGTGCTGATGCTGCGGCTGTCCCCGCCGGCCGAGGCGGGCACCAACTCCGCGGCCCTCCAGGTCGCCGACTCGCTCTCCAACGTGCTGATCGTGGGCGGCGCCGGCACCGTCTTCACCGCGCTCGGCGGCGGCTCGGTCGGCGCGGCCACCGGTGCCGCGGTCGCGGGCGCCACCACCGGGCACCCGGCCGCGTTCGCCGCGGTGTTCGTGCCGACGGCGGCGATCGCGCTGGCCGGCACGCTGGTCGCGGCGCGGCTGCGCACCAGGCCGGCCCGCGACTGAACCCAGGGAGGGCCGCGGGCGCGCGAGCGGGGTCCCGGGCTGGAACTCCCGGGTCCGCACAACGGGGCCCGAACTTCCGGCTTCCGGGTTCCGGGTTCCGGGCCTCGGGTCCGGGCCTTGGGTTCCGGGCCTCGGGTTCCGGCTAGGAGACGGCCACTTCGAGCGTGTAGTGCACCATCCCGTCCAGTGCGAGCCGTCCGTCGCGGTAGGCCATGCCGGCCGGCAGGGAGCAGGGCAGTTCGAGGGCGCTCACCGCGTGCGGCAGCGTGCAGTCGAGCACGTGCGCGGCGGTGTGGCTGTGCCCGACGACCCGGGCCGTGCCGTCGTGGAGGTGGACGATGTAGTCGTTCAGGCCACCGGTGGACCCGCTCCCGCCGCTCCCGCCGACCGCGTCGACGTAGACCCCGTCGGCGCCGTCCCCGGCCAGTGACTGCACGGTGAGCCGGTCGGGGTCGCCGGGCAGGCCGGCAATCCTCTTCGGGATCGGGACCGGCGCGGACGCGCCGGACGGGGTGACCCGGGTGATGCGGTGGGAGAGGCCGGCGACGTGGTCGGCCGCGGCCACGAAGTACACGTCACCCGCGGCGTCGGCGGTGGGCCGTACGGCGTCGGTGTCGGTGTCGGTGTTGAGGTAGGCACTGGCGACGGGGGTGTCCAGCACCTTGGTCGCGGTGCCGTCCTTGACGGCGTAGACGGCGGTGAAGTCCTGGACGAGCAGGGCGCCGTCCGGCCGCGTGCCCAGCGGCCGGGCCACGCCGACGAACGCGGTGGAGCCGGCGGGGAGGGTCGAGCCCGTCGCGTCGGTCGACCCGGCGGGGCCCGCGGCGCCCGTCGCGCCGGAGTCCCCGCCGGTGCCGCCGGTGCCGCTCGTACCGCCCGTGCCGGCGCCGTCGTCGCCCTTCCCGCCCTTCCCCTTCTTCTTCCCGGGCGCCGGGTCCGGGCTGCCCGCCAGCGTCGACGCCTTGCCGTGCGTGTCGATCCGCAGCACCCCGCCCCGCACGCCGACCGCGACGGTGCCGTCGCGGAGCACCGCGAGCCCGCCGGTGGCGTACGCGCCGGCCCGCCACACCCGGGACACCTTGCGGTCGGGCGAGACCCTGAACAGGTCGGTGCGCAGCACGTAGAGGGAGCCGTCGGGAGCGAAGGCCATGCCGTCGTCGGCGCGGATCGTGTTGAGGTCGAGACCGGAGCCGGCCTGGTCGGCGGTGAGCAGGATCGACGCCTGGCCGGCGCGCGGCGGCACGTACGGGGTGCCCTTGTCGCGCCGCTCGTACTTGACCAGCGCCACCACCCCCGCCAGCACCAGCAGCACCGCCAGCGCCACCACGCCGGCCCGCGCCCGCCCGCCGCGTCCGGTCATGCCGATTCCCATCCCGCCCCCCGGGTTCGCCGCCGTCCCCTCGCGGCCCCACACCGCGCTGTCAGGCAGTCTGCCGCACCGGAGACGCAACCCGCGCCGTCCTTTCGCCGCACTGTGAGGTGGGTCGCACCGGGGCGGCGCGCTCGCGCCGCCGCGGGATGGCCGCCGTGCCGCCCGGTAGGCTGAGGCGGTTTTCGTACCGAACCGACCCGCGCGCGGCCGCCCGCGCCGACAACCCCCTTACGGAGACCGTGACTACCGCCGCCTCGCACCCCCATTCCCACCACCTGTCGCCCGCCTTCCCCGGGAGGGCCCCCTGGGGCACGGCGAACAAGCTGCGGGCCTGGCAGCAGGGCGCCATCGACGCCTACGTGGCGGCGCAGCCGCGGGACTTCCTCGCGGTGGCGACGCCCGGCGCCGGGAAGACCACCTTCGCGCTCAGCCTGGCGTCGTACCTGCTCCACAACCACATGGTGCAGCAGATCACCGTGGTCGCCCCGACCGAGCACCTCAAGACGCAGTGGGCGGACGCCGCGGCGCGGATAGGGATCAAGCTCGACCCCGACTACAGCGCGGGCCCGGTCGGACGCGAGTTCCACGGCGTCGCGGTGACGTACGCGGGCGTCGGGGTGCGGCCGATGCTGCACCGCAACCGCTGCGAGCAGCGCAAGACCCTGGTGATCCTCGACGAGATCCACCACGCCGGCGACAGCAAGTCCTGGGGCGAGGCGTGCCTGGAGGCGTTCGAGCCGGCCACCCGCCGCCTCGCGCTGACCGGCACCCCGTTCCGCTCCGACACCAACCCGATCCCGTTCGTGGTCTACGAGGAGGGCAACGACGGCATCCGCCGCTCCTCCGCCGACTACACCTACGGGTACGGCAACGCGCTCGCCGACGGCGTGGTCCGCCCGGTGATCTTCCTCAGCTACTCCGGCACGATGCGCTGGCGCACCCGGGCCGGCGACGAGCTGTCCGCGCGGCTGGGCGAGCCGATGACCAAGGACGCCACCGGCCAGGCGTGGCGTACCGCGCTCGCGCCCACCGGCGAGTGGATTCCCAACGTGCTCAAGAGCGCCGACCAGCGCCTGACCGAGGTCCGCAAGGGCATCCCGGACGCGGGCGGCCTGGTGATCGCCACCGACCAGGACTCGGCCCGTGCCTACGCCAAGCTGCTCAAGGAGCTGACCGGGCACAAGCCGACCGTGGTGCTCTCCGACGACACCGGCGCCTCCAAGCGGATCGAGGAGTTCGCCGCGTCCGAGGACCGCTGGATGGTCGCGGTGCGGATGGTCTCCGAGGGCGTCGACGTGCCCCGCCTGGCGGTCGGCGTCTACGCCACCACCATCTCCACCCCGCTGTTCTTCGCGCAGGCGGTGGGCCGCTTCGTACGGTCCCGGCGGCGCGGCGAGACGGCGTCGGTGTTCGTGCCGACCATCCCGATGCTGCTGGAGTTCGCCAACGAGATGGAGGTCGAGCGCGACCACGTGCTCGACAAGCCGAAGAAGGGCGGCGAGGAGGACCCGTTCGCCGAGGAGGACCAGCTGCTCGCCGACGCCGAGAAGGCCGACGACGAGGCGACCGACGACGACCTGCTGCCGTTCGAGGCGCTGGAGTCCGACGCGGTCTTCGACCGGGTGCTCTACGACGGCGCCGAGTTCGGCATGCAGGCGCACCCGGGCAGCGAGGAGGAGCAGGACTACCTCGGCATCCCCGGGCTGCTGGAGCCGGACCAGGTGCAGATACTGCTCCAACGGCGGCAGGCCCGGCAGATCTCGCACAGCCGGAAGAAACCGGACGAAGAGGCCGATCTGCTCGAACTGCCCGCCGAGCGGCGGCCGATCGTCACCCATCGCCAGCTTCTCGAACTGCGCAAACAGCTCAACACCCTGGTGGGTGCGTATCACCACCAGAGCGGCAAACCGCACGGCGTCGTGCACAACGAGTTGCGCCGGGTTTGCGGTGGTCCGCCCAGTGCCGAGGCGAGCGCCGGGCAGCTCGCCGAGCGCATCAAAAAGGTGCAGGAGTGGGCGACCCGAATGCGGTGATCTCCGCCGGATTGTAGGTGATCGGCACCGGGATGAACCCCAAAGTCCGGTCAAGGGAGCGCCCGGATTGTGGACGACCCCTTCCGCTGAGCGGTACTCGCTCGCTACGGTGCCGGTCACGCACGCGCCGTGGCAGTGCAGCCGCGGAGCGCAGCCGGGTAACGAACCGACCGGCGGCCTCTCCGCGCACTGCCGCGGGACCGGCAGTGCGCACCCCGATGGCGGGGGTGGTGAGATGCGCCGCCGATTTCACGAGGAGGGGGCGTCGTGACCGCGGAGACGTCTCAAACGCTCGACCGGGGCCTACGGGTTCTCAAACTGCTCGCCGACACCGACCACGGTCTGACCGTGACGGAACTGGCCGCCAAACTCGGCGTGAACCGCACGGTGGTGTACCGCCTGCTGGCCACGCTGGAGCAGCACTCGCTGGTCCGCAGGGACCTCGGTGGGCGGGCCAGAGTGGGGCTCGGGGTGCTGGGTCTCGCCCATCAGGTGCATCCGCTGCTGCGGGAGGCCGCGCTGCCCGCGCTGCGGGCGCTGGCGGAGGACATCGGGGCGACCGCTCATCTGACCCTCGTCGACGGCACGGAGGCGCTCGCCGTCGCCGTGGTCGAGCCCACCTGGACCGACTACCACGTGGCCTATCGGACCGGCTTCCGGCACCCGTTGGACCGCGGCGCCGCCGGGCGGGCGATCCTCGCCGGCCGCGGGATGCAGCCCACCGCGGACGGGGGTGGCTGGGAGCGGGCCGAGAGCGAGGAGTTCGCGGGGTTCGCGGCGAGGTCGGTCGGCGCGGTGGATCATCCGGTCGACGGGACCGACCGCGTCATCGGGGTCGGCGGGGCGTTCGGGCAGGCCCGCTACGTCATCACCTCCGGCGAGTTGGAGGCCGGTGCCGCCGGCGCCGCCGCCCCCCTTCTCGGGGTGCCCGGTATCGAGGGCAGCGTCGGTGTTGTCATGCTCGCGGAATCCGTCCCGGAACGGGTGGGTATGCGCGTGGTCGAGGCCGCGACGGAAGTGTCCGAGGCTTTGCGCTGACCCTGCGGGGTGCCTGGCCCGGCTGGGGAGACCCCCGCGCCCTTGGGGGTTGCGGTCCTTCCGCGGAAGGAGCCGCACATACGCAGGGGCGCGGGGAACCGCGCGAGCAACCACCGTGCACCGCAAGGTGAAGGCGCCACCGCAAGGGGCACCCACCAAGGGGCGCGGGGAACCGCGCGACCAGCCACCCGCGCACCGCAAGGTCCGGGCACATCCGCAGGCGGGCGGCCCGGGCGGACCCGTTAAGCTCGGCGCATGCCTGCCGTATCCCGCCGCACCCTGACCCTCGCCGTGTGCGGCGCGATCGTGGTCGCGCTGCTGGCCGTCGCCGCCCTCGCCCCCCTCCCCATGTCCATCGTGGTGCCCGGGCTGACGGCGAACGTGCTGGGCGCCGACAAGGGCACCCCGGTGATCACGGTGAGCGGAGCGAAAACGCGGCCGACCAGCGGCCAGCTCCGCCTGGTGACCGTGGCGGCCACGGCCCCGAACGCCTCGGTGCACTTCTCGGACGTCGCGAAGGCGTGGTTCAGCTCGGACAAGGCCGCGATGCCGCGCGACTCGGTCTACCCCAGCGGCAACTCGGTCGCGGAGATCCAGAAGGCCAACGAGAAGGAGATGACCGACTCCCAGCAGGACGCCACCACCGCCGCCCTGAAGCACCTGGGCCTGTCACCGTCGAAGGTGAAGGTCACGCTGCGCCTGGCCGACGTGGGCGGCCCGAGCGCCGGTCTGCTCTTCACCCTCGGCATCATCGACAAGGTCGACGGCGACGGCCACGGCGGCGACCTGACCGGCGGCCGGGTGATCGCCGGCACCGGCACCATCGACGGCTCCGGCAAGGTCGGCGCGGTCGGCGGCGTGCCGTTGAAGGAGAAGGCCGCCGTCCGGGACGGCGCCACCGTCTTCATCGTGCCGCGCGGCGAGTGCTCCGACGCCAAGGCCGCGCTGCCCGGCGGCCTCAAGCTGATCCCCGTCACGACCCTGGACAACGCGCTGTCCGCGCTGTCCGCCCTGCGCGCCGGCCAGAAGACCCCCACCTGCTGACAGCGGGCCCGCCCGGGCCGGTACGGCTCCGGACGGGCCCGCGGCCCCGGACGAGCGGGACGAGTGCCCCCTACGCCTTCCTGACGTCTCCCTACGCCCCCGCGCCGACCGGCTGCCGCGCTTCCTCGGTGGCCAGGTCCCCGGCCGTGTCCCAGGCCCGGAAGGCGGGCAGGACGAACGGGCTCAGCGTGGTCACCAGGTAGATCGCGCTGACCGTCACCATCCCGGTGCGCAGCCCGGCGTACTGCACGATGTACCCGCCGAGCAGGCCGCCCAGCGGCACCGCGACCAGCACGCCCGAGGTCACCGCGCCGAAGACCCGGCTGCGCAGCCGCTCGGGGATCAGCCGCACCATCTCGGTGCCGATGATCGGGTTGAGCACCCCGGCGCCCAGCCCGCACACCGCGGAGACGATCAGCAGCGGCGTCAGTCCGGGGAGGAACGCGGCCACCGCCGTGCGCGGGAAGCCGCAGACCAGGAAGCCGCCGATGAACAGGGCGCGTTGCGAGAACCGGTGCCCGATCGCCCCGAACAGCAGCGACCCGGTGAGCGCGGTCGCGGCGAAGACGCCGGAGACCATCCCGATGCCGACCGATCCGCCCAGGTGCTCGCGCGCCTCCACCGGCAGCAGCACCGACGACCACGCCTGGTCCAGCGCGTTGGTCACCATCACCATCGCCACCACCGAGAACAGCAGCCGGGCACGGACCAGGTAGCGGTACCCCTCGGCGAGTTCGGCCCGGTACGCGGCGAGCGCCGACCCCTTGCCGCCCTTGTCGGCCTTGGCGGGCTTCGGCGCCGCGGTCCGCTCCGACCGCCGGGTCCGCTCGTGCACGCCCAGGCCGATCAGCAGCGCGGACACCGCGAAGGTGCCGGCGTCCAGCACCAGGACGTTCGCCGCGCCTATTCCCGCGATCAGCACACCCGCCAGCGGCGCGCCCAGCATCCGCGCCCCGCGCGAGGCGCCCTCGTATCCGCTCGACGCCCGCGCCACCGTGGTGCCCGCGCGTTCGGCCAGCCGCGGCATCAGCACCTCGCGGGCGGTCTCGCCGGGGGAGTGGAACAGGCCGCTGACGGCTACCAGGACCAGCAGCAGGCCGTACGTCAGGTGCCCGGTCGCGTGCAGCACGGGTACCGCGACCACCGCCAGCGCGCACACCCCGTCGGAGACGACGCTGGTCACGGTGTAGCCGAGCCGGTCGATCAGCGGGCCGCCCAGCAGCGCCGCCAGGATCACCGGCACCGTCGAGGCGAAGGCGACCAGTCCGGCGCGGGCCGGGCTGCCGGTGGTGGAGAGCACGAACCACGGGATGGCGACCAGCGTGAGCATGTTGCCCGCGACGGAGACGACGTTGGCGGTGAGCAGCAGCAGGAGCGGGCGGCGGTCCCTGGGACGAACCGGCGTCCCGGGAGCGGTCGGCGAGCCGGAAGCGGGCATGGCTGATGAACTCATGGCGGGTCCCCCCGTGAGTGCGATGAGCGGTATGGGCGTTGCGGTGCGGGTGGCGCCGGTTCTACGGTGCCCGGTCGGTCAGGAGATCGGGTGGTGCGGCCTGCTCAGTCGACGCGGCGCGGGAAAGCATGAAAGTGGATGCGGACGCTCGCCGAGCCGTCGGCCGCGGGGCTGCGCGGGTGCTCGTCCTCGGGCGGCTCCGGCACCCGGTCGCGGTAGGACCCGATCAGCTCCTCCACCCGCTGGCTCAGCTCCGTGGCCAGTTCATGGGTCAGCCGCAGGGTGAAGCTGCTCAGGTTCCCCGACTCCCGCCAGGGCTCGGGCCATTCGTCCGAGGTGCCGAGCCAGCCGGTGAGCTGCTCCGCGTGCTCCACGGCGATCTGGTGCATGAACGAGCGCATCGCGCCGCGCACTTCGGGGTCCGGGTGGGCGAGGAAGTCCTCGGTGCTGTCGAACCGGGTGCCCCGGTGCACCGCCTTCCACCACCGCTCGCGGCCGGTGCCGCGCTTCGGGTCGTCCTCCACGAAGCCGTGCGCGGCGAGTTGCCGCAGGTGGTAGCTGGTGGCCCCGCTGGACTCGCCGAGCCGGTCGCCGAGCCCGGAGGCGGTGGCGGGACCGTACTCGCGCAGCGCGGCCATGATCCGCATCCGCAGCGGGTGGGCGAGGGCGCGCAGGGCGCGCGGGTCCATGACGCGGACCTCGTCGGCGGGGGCTTGGTGGCGGATCTCGTCCGCGGGCTTCTTGGGCACGTCCCTACCGTAGGGGAGTGCAAAGAACCTTTGCAAGACTCTTTTGCAAAAATTCTTTGCATCCTCGGCCGGGCCCGGCCGGCCCGTGCCGTCCCGCCCCGGTTCACCCCTCCTTGATGAAGCCCTCCTTGACCAGCCAGTCCTTCGCCACGTCGTGCGGGTCCTGGCCGTCCACGTCCACCTTCGCGTTGAGCTGCTGCGCGACCGCGGTGTCGAGCTTGGCGCTGACCGGGTCGAGCAGCTTCGCGATCACCGGGTGCTTGCGGAACGCCTTGGAGTAGATCACCGGCGCCGCGTTGTAGTTGGGGAAGAAGTTCCGGTCGTCCTTCATCACCGTCAGGTTCATGGACTTGATCCGGCCGTCGGTGGTGTACACCTCGCCCAGCAGGCAGGAGTTGCTCTTGTTGATCTGGGTGTAGATGATCCCGGCATCCATCTTCTGGATGTTCCCCGACGGCAGGTTCATGCCGTACGCCTTCTCCATGCCCACCAGCCCGTCCTGCCGGGAGGCGAACTCGTTCTCCACGCAGAGCGTGACGGCCTTGGGGTCCTTGCGGGCCAGCACGGCCACCTCGGAGAGCGTCCTGAGGTGGTACTTCGCCTCGTTCTTCGCGCTGATCGCCAGCGAGTAGGTGTTGTCGAGGGTGGACGGCGGCAGCCAGGTCAGGCCGTTCTTCAGGTCCTCGTCGTGCACCGCCTGCCACTGCGCGTGCGGGTTCTTGATCGGGGTGGTGTGCCCGAGGTACGTGATCCAGGCGGTGCCGGTGTACTCGTACATCGCGTCGGCCTGGCCGGACTTGACCGCCTCGCGGGCGCCGATCGACCCGGTGATGTTGGTGCGGTCCAGCACGGAGGCGCCGGCCGCCTTGAAGACCAGGCCGATCATCTCGCCGAGGATGATGTTCTCGCTGAAGTTCTTCGACGTGACGGTGAGCGAGGCGCCCTTGAGCGGTTTGCCGCGGCCGAGCGTGCCCGGCTGCACGTTGTCCACCAGCGGGCTGCCACTGGTCAGGCCGCACGAGGAGAGCACGGCGAGCGCGGCCAGCGCGGTGAGGGCCGCGGTCCCGGCGAGCAGCGTCCGCCGGCCCGGCGCCGTCCGCCGGCTCGCCGTACGTCCGCCGCGCCGCCCGGCGGTCGCGGTCCGGCCCGTGCCCCCGGCCCCTCGCCCGCCCCCGGCCCCTCGCCCGCCGCCGGCCCGCCTCACGCCTCCGCCCCCAGCCCGCGCGGCCGCAGCAGCGCCTCCGCGATCGCGGCGAGCCAGTCCACGAACAGCGCCAGCGCCACCGTCAGGATCGAGCCGAGGATCAGCACCGGCATGCGCTGGTTGACGATCCCCGACGTGATCAGGTCCCCGAGCCCGCCGCCGCCCCCGAAGGTGGCCAGCGTCGCGGTGCCGACGTTGAGCACCAGCGCGGTGCGCACCCCGGCCAGGATCAGCGGTACCGCCAGCGGCAGTTCGACCCGGGCCAGCACCCCCGGCGCCGACATCCCGATGCCGCGGGCGGCCTCCACCATCGTCGGGTCGATCGCCCGCAGCCCGGCGACCGTGTTCGACAGCACCGGCAGCACCGCGTAGGCGACGATGCCGATGATCGCGGTCCGCGCGCCGATGCCCAGCCAGATCACCAGCAGCGCCAGCAGCCCGATCGCCGGGGTGGCCTGGCCGATGTTGGCCAGCGCGGTGAACACCGGTGCGACCGGCCGCAGCCGGCGCCGGGTCAGCGCGATGCCCAGCGGGATCGCGATCAGCAGGACCCAGAAGGTGGAGATCGCGGTGAGCCGGATGTGCTGCCACAGCCGCAGTTGCACGTTGCCGTTGTCGAGCGAGTTGTGCTCGATCGCGTCCAGGTGGATGTTGGTGATCCACAGGTAGGTGGCGACCAGCGCGATCACCAGGACGGCCGGGCGGAACACCAGCATCCGCCAGGTCACCTTGCGGGCGGGCCGGCGCGACCGCCCGCCCCCGCCGCCGTCCGCGCCCTCCCCGCCGTCGCCCCCGGCTCCGTCGATACCGGCGTCCGCGTCCGTGCCGCGCGGCCCGGGCCCGGCGGCCCCGCGCGCCTCGTCCCAACGGCTCGACCCGCCGCGCCCGCCGCGCCCGCCGCTCCCGACGCCCCCGCTCTGCTCGCCGGGGCGGACCCCGGTCATGACGGCGGCTCCGCGTCCGGGCCCGGCGACTGGCCGCCCTGCTCCTGCCGCGCCCTGACCTCCTCCAGGTCGTGCCGGTGCTCCATCGCGGTCAGCCGGTCCGCCTCCAGCATCTCGTGCACCGAGTTCATCAGGGTCTCCATGTCCACCACCCCGATGTACTCGCCGCGCCGCCCCGTCACCGCGACCCGCCCGCCGCTGTCGGTGAGCACCGCCTCCAGCGCGTCCCGCAGCGTCGCGTCCCGGGTCACCGTGTGCGTCACCAGCGTGCCGGAGCGGGCCAGCGAGCCCCGGGCGCGCATCAGGTCGCCGCGCCGCAGCCACTTGTACGGCCGCCGGCGGTGGTCCAGCAGCAGCAGTTCGTTGTGCTGGCTGGTGCGCAGCCGGTCGAAGATGGACTGCAACGGCTCGTCCACGGTCACCGCGGCGAAGTCGGCGATCTCCACGTCCCGCACCCGGGTCAGGTTCAGCCGCTTCAGCGCCGCGCCCGCGCCCACGAAGCCGGAGACGAACTCGTCGGCCGGGTTGGTGAGGATCGCCTCCGGGGTGTCGAACTGCGCGATGTGCGAGCGCTCGCGCAGCACCGCGATCCGGTCGCCCAGCTTGATCGCCTCGTCGAAGTCGTGCGTGACGAAGACGATGGTCTTGTGCAGCTCGTGCTGGAGCCGGATCAGCTCGTCCTGGAGGTGGTCGCGGGTGATCGGGTCCACCGCGCCGAACGGCTCGTCCATCAGCAGCACCGGCGGGTCGGCGGCCAGCGCCCGCGCCACGCCGACCCGTTGCTGCTGGCCGCCGGACAGCTGCCGCGGGTAGCGGCCGTGGAACTCCCGCGGGTCCAGGCCGACCAGGTCGAGCATCTCCTCCACCCGGTCCCGCACCCGGCTCTTGCCCCACCCGACCATCTTCGGCACCAGCGCGATGTTCTCGGCGACCGTCATGTGCGGGAAGAGCCCGGAGGACTGGATCGCGTAGCCGACCTTGCGGCGCAGCTTCACCGGGTCGATCCCGGTGACGTCCTCGTCGCCGATCCTGATCCGCCCGGACGACGGCTCGATCAGCCGGTTGATCATCTTCAGCGTGGTGGACTTGCCGCAGCCGGACGGCCCGACCAGGATCACCGTCTCGCCGGCCTTGATCTCCATGCTCACGCTCTCCACGGCGGGCCGCGGGTTGCCCGGATAGCGCTTGGTCAGGTTCTCCAGCACGATCGGGGCGCCCGACGCCAGTCCGCCGCCGGGTGCCTGTCCGCCGCCGAGCGCCCCGGCGCCCTCCAGGGCCCCGCCGCCGTCCTTCGCCCGTGCCGGCTCCGCTGCCTCAGCCACGAATCCCCCTCGGGATGGTCAGCCGGCCGATCAGGACGTAGACCGCGTCGAAGGCCAGCGCCAGCACGATGATGCCGAGGGTGCCCGCCAGCACCTCGTTGAGCGCGTTGGCGCTGCCCAGCGACGCGATGCCGGTGAAGATCTCGTTGCCCAGGCCCGGCCCCGAGGCGTACGCGGCGATCGCGGCGATGCCCATCAGCATCTGCGTGGAGACCCGGATACCGGTGAGGATCGGCGGCCAGGCCAGCGGCAGTTCCACTCGTACCAGCCGCGCCAGCCGGGACATGCCGATGCCGCGGGCGGCCTCCACCAGCGAGGCGTCCACCCCGCGCAGGCCCACGATCGAGTTGCGCACGATCGGCAGCAGCCCGTACAGCACCAGGGACGTCACCGTCGGCGGGACGCCCAGGCCGAGGATCGGGATCAGCAGACCGATCAGCGCCAGGGAGGGGACGGTGAGGATCGCCGCGGTCGTGGTGATCGCGAGGTTGCCGGCCCACTCGGTGCGGTAGGTGAGCACCCCGATCAGCACGCCGATCACGGTGGCGATCACCATGCACTGGAAGACCGCGCTGGCGTGCTGGTAGGCGTCGACGAGGAGCTGCTGGTGCCGGCTGGACAGGAACTGCCAGAAGCTCACCGCCGGCCTCCTCCCGTCGCCTCGCGTCCCGCGCCTCGCGCGGCTCGTCAGGTGTCCCGCGCGGCCTGCTCCACCAGCGGGATGATCCGCAGCGGCACCGGGTTCTCCATGACGATCGCCGTGGCGGCCCGGACGATGCCATCAAAGCCGACAACCCGATCGATCACCCGCTGGAGATCGGCGTTCGACCGGGCCACCAGCCGGCAGAGCATGTCGCCCTCGCCGGTCGTGGTGTGCAGCTCCAGCACTTCCGGCACCCCGGCCAAATGCGCGCGCACGTCCGCGCCTTGGCCCTGCCGGATCTCCAACGTGGCGAACGCCGTCACCGGGTAGCCGAGCGCCGCCGGGTCCACCTGAGGTCCGAAGCCGCGGATCACTCCGTTGGCCCGCAGCCGGTCGAGCCTCGCCTGCACGGTGCCGCGCGCCACCCCCAGCCGCCGCGACGCCTCCAGCACGCCGATCCGCGGCTCCCGGTCCAGCAGTGTGATCAGCCGCCCGTCCAGCGCGTCGATCCCCATCCCCGCCCGCCTTCCATGGTCATCCTGTACAGATTGACGATACGAGCCTCACCACCGCTGAACACTCTGTCCAGCGAAAACCGGAACTATTGCGCACTCTGAAGGGCGGCGGGACGCTTTTCCCATGACTGCACTCACTGGGACCCCGGATGCTTTCCCCGTCAAGGGCATGGACGCCGTCGTCTTCGCGGTGGGCAACGCGAAGCAGGCCGCGCACTACTACTCCACCGCGTTCGGCATGCGCAAGGTGGCCTACGCCGGCCCCGAGAACGGCAGCCGCGAGACCGCCTCGTACGTCCTGGAGTCGGGTGGCGCCCGCTTCGTCCTCACCTCGGTGATCAAGCCGGTCAGCGAGCACGGCCGCTTCCTCGCCGACCACGTGGCCGCGCACGGCGACGGCGTGTTCGACCTCGCCATCGAGGTGCCCGACGCCCGCGCCGCGTACGCCTACGCGGTCGCGCACGGCGCCACCGGCCTCACCGAGCCGTACGAGCTGAAGGACGACCACGGCACCGTCGTGCTCGCCACCATCGCCACCTACGGCGAGACCCGGCACACCCTGGTCGACCGCACCGGCTACGACGGCCCCTACCTGCCCGGGTACCAGGCCACCGAGCCCATCGTCGAGCCGCCCACCCGCCGCTTCTTCCAGGCCGTCGACCACTGCGTCGGCAACGTCGAACTCGGCCGGATGAACGAGTGGGTCGCCTTCTACAACAACGTCATGGGCTTCACCAACATGAAGGAGTTCGTCGGCGACGACATCGCCACCGAGTACTCCGCCCTGATGTCCAAGGTGGTCGCCGACGGCTCCCGCAAGGTCAAGTTCCCGCTCAACGAGCCGGCCGCGGGCAAGAAGAAGTCCCAGATCGACGAGTACCTGGAGTTCTACGGCGGGCCGGGCGTCCAGCACATCGCGCTGGCCACCAACGACATCGTCGCGTCCGTCCGGGCCATGCGCGCCGCGGGCGTCGAGTTCCTCGACACCCCCGACTCCTACTACGACACCCTCGGGGAGTGGGTCGGCGAGACCCGCGTCCCGCTCGACGAGCTGCGCGAACTGAAGCTGCTCGCCGACCGCGACGAGGACGGCTACCTGCTGCAGATCTTCACGAAGCCGGTACAGGACCGGCCGACCGTCTTCTTCGAGATGATCGAGCGGCACGGCTCCATGGGATTCGGCAAGGGCAACTTCAAGGCGCTCTTCGAAGCGATCGAGCGCGAGCAGGAACGACGCGGCAACCTGTAGCGGACCCTCCAGGGCGGGTGGTTCCGTCGGTTCCGGGACCACCCGCCGGTGGGCGGTTGCTCGCGAGGTACCCCGCGCCCCTTGGGGGTGACCCCGCTTTCGGGGAGTGGACCGCACTCCACAACGGCGGAGCCGTATGACACGCTGACGGCATGCGCGACGACGTAAAAGCCGAGCTGGCGGCGGGGCTGCCCGCGGAAGCGATACTCACAGATCCGGACGTGGTGGCGTCGTACGCCCACGACATGGCGAGCTTCTCGGACGTGGGTACCCCGGACTTCGTGGTGCGCCCCAGGTCCGTGGAAGAGGTCCAGCACGTGATGCGGACGGCCACGAGGTTCCGCGTCCCGGTGGTACCGCAAGGCGCCCGCACGGGCCTGTCCGGCGGCGCCAACGCCGTGGACGGCTGCATCGTGCTGTCGCTGACCGCGATGGACCGCATCCTGGAGATCGACCCGGTCGAGCGGATCGCCGTCGTGGAACCCGGCGTCGTCAACGCGGTGCTGTCCCGCGCGGTCGCGGAGCAGGGCCTGTCCTACCCGCCGGACCCGTCGAGTTGGGAACAGTGCACGATCGGCGGCAACATCGGCACCGGCGCCGGCGGCCTGTGCTGCGTGAAGTACGGCGTGACCGCGGAGTACGTCCTCGGCCTCGACGTCGTGCTCGCCGACGGGCGGCTGCTGAGCACCGGCCGGCGCACCGCGAAGGGCGTCGCCGGCTACGACCTGACCCGGCTCTTCGTCGGCTCCGAGGGCACCCTCGGCGTGGTGGTCAAGGCGGTGCTCGCGCTGAAGCCCGCCCCGCGCCCGCAGCTCACCCTGGTCGCGGAGTTCCCGTCGGCCGCGGCGGCCGGCGCCGCGGTGTGCGCGGTCATGGAGAGTGGCCACGCCCCCTCGCTGCTGGAACTGATGGACGCCACCACCATCCGCGCGGTCAACGACATGGCGCGGATGGGCCTGCCGGAGAGCACCGAGGCGCTCCTGCTCGCCGGGTACGACTCCGCCGACCCGGCCGCGGACCTCGCCGCGCTCGCCGAACTGTGCACGGCGGCGGGCGCCACCGAGGTGGTGCCGGCCGACGACCCCGCCGAGTCGGAGATGCTGCTGGAGGCCCGCCGGCTGGCGCTGCCCGCGCTGGAGCGGATCTCCACCGCCTCGATGATCGACGACGTGTGCGTGCCGCGTGCGAAGCTCGCCGACATGCTCGACGGAGTGGCCGCGATCGCCGCGAAGTTCGAGCTGACCATCGGGGTGTGCGCGCACGCCGGCGACGGCAACACCCACCCCATCGTCTGCTTCGACGCGCAGGACCCCGACCAGACCCGCCGGGCGCACGAGTCCTTCGAGGCGATCATGGCCCTCGGCCTCTCGCTGGGCGGCACCATCACCGGCGAGCACGGCGTGGGCCTGCTGAAGAAGGACTGGCTCGCCCGCGAACTGGGCCCGGTGGGGGCGGAGTTGCAGCGCGGCGTCAAGGCGGTCTTCGACCCGCTCGGGCTGCTCAACCCCGGCAAGGTGCTCTGACCGCGCCCTGCCACGGCACTAGGCACTGGCGTCCGGGGTGTCGTCGGAGTCCGACCACGGGTCGCGCAGCCACAGCTCGTCCCCGGCCGCGGGGGCGAGCAGCCGGCTCAACCCGTCGTCCATGCCGAGCTGTTCGTGCTCGCTGCCCGGCGGGACCACCCGCAGGGTGCGCTCCAGCCAGGCGGCCACCGGCGACGACGGCGCCTCCAGCAGCGCGTCGCCGTCGGGCGAGCTGAGCGCCATGCACAGCACGCTGCGTCCGTTGACCTTGGTCGGCCAGATCCGCACATCGCCGTGCCCGCAGGGCCGGAACACCCCCTCCACGATCAGCTCGCGCGCGAACGTCCAGTTGACGGGCGCGTCGGAGCCGACGTGGAAGGTGATGTGCACCGCGTACGGGTCGTCCGTACGGTAGGCGAGCCGGGCCGGCACCGGAATGCTTCGTTCCGGTGAGAGTACGAGCTGCATCTCGAGTTCGCGTTCCACCACGTTCTGCATGAGTCCGACGTCCTTTCCTTGGCGCGGTGGCCCCGGGGGCGGGTGTCGCAACGGGGCCCGCACCTGGAAGAGAGCGCGTGCCTCCTCAACCATTACGCGGGTTTCCCCGATTCGGTTCAGATTTCCTGAACCCGGAGCGCACGACGGCGCATCGGGGTAATGACGTGTCCACGAGACGTCAGCGAGCGGAGTGCGCGGCACGGTGGACACGCCGGGTCGGCCATTCTGGTAGATGTGGACGTCACACCACCCCGCGGCCGAGCAGATACGGAACTGTGACCATGAGCGCACCCACTTCTGGCTCCTCAGGTTCGTCGGCGTCCTCCCAGCCGTCCGCTTCCGCGGGTGGGTCCGGCGCCCCGGTGCCGGGGTACTACCCGGACCCCTCGATCCCGCACTACATCCGCTACTGGAACGGCTCCGCGTGGGTGCCGGGCACCAGCCGTCCCGCGCCGGTGGACGAGGCCCCTCCCGGCCGCGTCGAGCCGGTGGACGAGGCCCCTCCCGGCCGCGCCGCGGCGAGCGGTGCGCCCGCGCTCGACGAGTCCGGCCCGATGTTCCTCGACGAGGACCCCGCCGCGCCCACCGCCGACCACTGGCCCACCGCCAGCCAGGAGCAGGTGCCGGCACCGCCGCCCGAGCAGTGGCGGCCGGCGCCCGACCCGCGGGCGCACCTCGCCCAGGACCCGGCGCCGTCCTGGCCCGTGCCGCAGGCCCGGCCGGAACCGCAACTGCCCCCGATCTCCTGGGGCGCCCCGGCTCAGCCCCAGACCCCGGCCCAGCCCCAGCCGCAGTCCCCGGCGCCGTCTCCGGCTCCCGCGCCCGGCCCCGCCCCGGCCGCCGAACGCGCGCCGCAGCCCGCGCTGCCGCGGCCGCAGGAGCGCCAGTCGCTGCCCGCCGCCGGTTCCGCCCCGGCCGGTCAGCAGCCGCCGCTCCAGGCTCAGCCCCCGCTGCACCCTCGGCCCGCGCCGCAGCCGTCGCCCCTGGTGCCGGCGCCCGCGCCCGCGCCCGAGGCCGCCGCGCAGGCGTCCCCGCCGTGGGCCGCGCAGGTGCAGGACCTGGCCCGCGGCGAGGGCGGGGTCGTGCCGTGGCGACCGCCGGCCAGCGACCCGTTCGGCGTCTCGCAGGGCCAGGACCGGCCCGGCGGCCTGGTCCGCCGGTTCCTGGCGCGGCTGGTGGACGCGGTGGTGCTGGCCGCGGTGACCGGGGTCGCCGCGGTGCCGCTGGGCACCGCGGCCTACCACCACGCCAAGGACAAGGTGGACCAGGCCCGGCTGACCGGGGAGACGGTCAAGGTCTGGCTGATCGACGGCACCACCGGGGTCCAACTCGGCGTCGTACTGGCCACGTTCCTCGTCGCCGGGGTGCTGCTCGAAGTGCTGCCCACCGCCAGGTGGGGACGGACCCTCGGCAAGCGGCTGGTCGGCCTGAGGGTGCTGGACATCGAGGCGCAACTCCCGCCCGGCTTCGGCGCGAGCGTGCGCCGCTGGCTGCTGCGGACCGTGCTGAACCTGCTGGTGGTCGGCGTGGTCGGGGTGGCCTGGTGCCTGTTCGACCGGCCGTGGAAGCAGTGCTGGCACGACAAGGCGGCCCGCACGTTCGTGGCCCGCGGGTAACCGTCCCGGGCCGCCCGCCCGGGGCCGTGCGCCCGCCCGGCGCCGTACTCCGATCGGCTGCCGCCCACGGGCGGTGACGCACCGTGCGGGTTTGACTCGGGACATGAGTAGCGATCAGCCCGGCGGCGGCTCACCCTACGACAAACCGTCAGGCGGCCAGCCCCCGCCGAACCAGCCCCCGCCCGGCAGCCCGTACGGCGGCGGTCCGTACGGTGCCCCGCCGCCCGGCGGCCCCCCGCCGCCCCCCGGCGGCCCGGGAGGTCAGGGCGGCTTCGGCCAGAACCCGTACGAGCAGAACCCCTACGGCCAGAACCCGTACTCGGGCGGTCCGGGTGGCCCCGACCCGCTCGCCGGGATGCCGCCGCTCGCCGAGGCCGGCAAGCGGGTGCTGGCGCGGATCATCGACATCATCATCGTGCTCATCCCCGCGTTCCTGCTGGACTGGGCGGCCGTCGGGGTCCAGGACAGCCACTTCAGCACGGGCCGCTCCGCGGTCGGCGGGATCTTCACCGCCGGATTCGGTTTCGTCTACGAGTTCCTGATGACCCGTGCGAGCGGGCAGACCGTCGGCAAGAAGATGATGCGGCTGCGGACCGCCATGCTCGAGAACGGCAGCGTGCCCACCTCCAACGCCGCCGCGGTCCGCGCGGCCATCCTGTGGGTGCCCGCGTTCTGCTGCTCCTGCGTGTGGTTCCTCGTCATCGGCGCGACCGTCCTCGTCGACCGCCCCTACAAGCAGGGCATCCACGACAAGGCGGCGAAGACGGTGGTCGTCCAGACGGCACCCTGACGCTCCGTCCCGCGGAAGGAGCCGCACCTCCTCAGGGGCGAGCAACCACCCACCGGCAGGTGGTTCCCGAAGGGGCAGAACCCGTCAACCCGGGGGGTGTGCCGTCACCCGAACGGCTGGTTTACTCAGGGTCATGACGGCAGAACACCCCGAGGGCATGGCACCGCTGGCCACCTTGGGTCAGCGCTTCCTCGCACGGTTGATCGACACGGTGATCCTCCTCGCCGTGGTGGTCCTGGTCTCCTTGGCCGCGATGGGCGACGACATCCGGCACGGCACCGACGGGGCGCTCGGCAAGCGCGCGCTGGTCGCGCTCGTCGCCTACCTGCTGTACTTCGTGATCGAGGGCGCGATGACCGCCGCCCGCGGCCAGACCGTCGGCAAGATGGCGCTGCGCATCCGCGCGGCCCGGCTGGTCGACGGCGGGGTGCCCGGCCCGGCCGGCTGGCTGCGCGCCGCGGTCTACGTCCTGCCCGCGGTGCTGAGCGTGATCCTGATCGGCCCGTTCTTCTGGTTCGTCAACTCGCTGTGGTGCACCTGGGACCGGCCCTTCCGGCAGTGCCTGCACGACAAGGCGGCCAAGACCGTGGTCGTGGCCGCCTTGTGACGTGACGTGCGTCCCGGGCGTGCCTGGTGCCCCGGGACGTCGGAGCGACAGCGCCTACTGGAGTGAGTGCTCGCCCACCCGCGCCTCGGCGCTCTGCACCGAACCGCTCACCCGGGCCCGCGGCACCGCCGCCGGCACCGCGGGCGCGGCCATGGCGGCGGACCTGCGTCCGCCCGGGCCCAGCGCGGCGCCGACCAGCAGGCCGAGCAGCAGCCCGAGCGCGGCGACGGCGACCACCGCGCCGGCGGAGCGCACGTCCGCCAGCAGGAGGACCGCGAGGGTGAACAGGACGACGGTCGTGGAACCGTAGGCGACTTGCGCGTTCGTAGGACGTGGCATGAGGGGAACCGTCCTCGGAGTACGTCGATGCGGGGGCATGCTGACGGGGGGTGACTCTACGGTTCGGAATGCCCAGGCCCGCCCCCGGGTAAGCATTACCTTACCGACGGTGCGGAGCACAGGGGGGCGCACGGGGTCGCACGTGTGACCGATGCCTCAACGCATGTGCACCGGGGGGCAGTTGGTGCGGTGACGTCCGGTCAGCGGATGGTGGACACCGGGAATCGGCCAACCTAACCGGCCGTCATGCTCAAGTCAAGATCTGTCTTTTCCTCCGCCGCTCCGGTGCAATGGCCTTTCCCAAGGGGAGGTCAAGGATCTTGAAAAGACAGCACTGGATCAGCCAAAGCGCCGCCCTGGCAGTCGCGATAGCCGTGCTCGGTGTCCCCGCGGTCGCCACCGGGGCGGCCGCGGCGACCCCGGGCCACAGCAGCAGCCCCGCGACTCCGGCGGCCGGCCACGACCCCGCGCAGAGCGAACCACACGACCTGCCGGGCCCGTTCAGCAAGCAGCAGGCGGCCGAGCACTCCGCCGCCCTCCAGCAGGTCGTCTCCGGCGACGCCACCGTCCAGCAGCGCGACGGCTCGCAGGTGGTCCAACTCGGCCACGGCAAGGGCAAGCAGAGCAAGTACGTCGAGCTGGGCCGGGAGAAGACCGACAAGATCTTCACCATCCTGGTGGACTTCGGCGACCAGGTGGACGACACCACCACCTACGACCCGGACGGCCCGGACGGACCCGAGCCGCCCACCACCAAGTACGGCGGCGACCCCGGGCCGGCGCACAACACCATCGCCCAGCCGGACCGTTCGCAGGACAACAGCACCGCCTGGCAGGCGGACTACAACCAGCAGCACTTCCAGGACCTGTACTTCTCGCACGACAAGGACAAGGAGTCGCTGGCGAAGTACTACGAGAAGCAGTCCTCCGGCCGCTACTCGGTCGACGGCGAGGTCACCGACTGGGTCAAGGTCCCCTACAACGAGGCCCGTTACGGCTCCGACTGGTGCGGCTCCACGATCTGCTCCAACGCCTGGGACCTGATCCGCGACGCCACCACCGCCTACGTCGCCGACCAGAAGGCGCAGGGCCGTACCGACGCGCAGATCAAGGCCGACCTGGCGGCGTACGACCAGTGGGACCGCTACGACTACGACGGCGACGGGAACTTCAACGAGCCGGACGGCTACATCGACCACTTCCAGATCGTGCACGCCGGCGAGGACCAGTCGGCCGGCGGCGGCGTGCAGGGCACCGACGCGCTGTGGGCGCACCGCTGGTACGCCTACGGCAGCGACGCCGGGAAGTCCGGGCCCACCGGGAACAAGGCCGGCGGCACCGAGATCGGCGACACCGGCATCTGGGTCGGCGACTACACCCTCCAGCCGGAGAACGGCGGGCTGGGCGTCTTCGCCCACGAGTACGGCCACGACCTCGGCCTGCCCGACGAGTACGACACGTCGTACGTCGGCGAGAACAACACCGCGTTCTGGACGCTGATGTCCTCCGGGTCCTGGATGGGCACCGGGAAGGACGCGATCGGGGACCTGCCCGACGACATGAGCGCCTGGGACAAGCTGCAGCTCGGCTGGCTGAACTACGGCACCGCCAAGGCCGCCACCCGCTCCACCACCAAGCTGGGCGTCGCCGAGTACAACACCAAGGACAAGCAGGCGCTGGTGGTCCAGCTCCCCGACAAGTCCGTCACCACCACCATCACCACGCCCGCGGAGGGCGACAAGCAGTGGTGGAGCGGCATGGGCGACGACCTGTCCAACACCCTGACCCGCACCGTCGACCTCACCGGCGCGTCCAGCGCCTCGCTCGGCCTCAAGGGCTGGTGGGACATCGAGCAGAACTACGACTTCCTCTACACCGAGGTCTCCACCGACGGCGGCGCGAACTGGACCGCGCTCGACGGCACCGCGAACGGCAAGGCCGTCCCGCGCGACGGCAGCGACCGGCCGGCCCTGACCGGCACCTCCGGCGCGTACGAGGACCTGTCCTTCCCGCTCGACGCCTACGCGGGCAAGCAGATCCAGCTCCGGTTCCGCTACGCCACCGACGGCGGCGTCGCCCAGCAGGGCTTCGCGGCCGACGCGATCACCGTCACCGCCGACAGCAAGACGCTGCTCACCGACGGCGCCGAGACCGACGACAACGGCTGGAGCGCCGACGGGTTCTCCCGGATCGGCGCGTCCTTCAGCAAGGACTACCCGGAGTACTACGTCGCCGAGAACCGGCAGTACACCTCGTACGACACCACGCTGAAGACCGGCCCGTACAACTTCGGCTGGACCAGCACCCGGCCCGACTGGGTCGAGCACTACCCGTACCAGACCGGCCTGCTGGTGTGGCTGTGGGACACCTCGCAGCCCGACAACAACGTGGGCGCGCACCCCGGCAGCGGTGAGATCCTGCCGGTCGACGCGCACGCCAAGCCGGAGACGTTCACCGACGGCACGGTCATCCGCAACCGGGTCCAGGCGTACGACTCGGCGTTCAGCTGGTACCCGTCCGCCGGGTTCACCCTGCACAACGACGGCGTCGCCAAGCGCATCCCGGCGAAGCTCGGCAGCCCGGCCTTCGACGACCACTACGGAACGTACTGGTACGCGAACAACCCGTACGGCAGCGTCAAGGTCCCCGACACCAACACCCGGCTGACCATCCTCAGCCAGGCGCTCGACGGGAGCACCATGACGGTCCAGGTCGGCCCGTCACACCGGTAACATGCGTCACATTCGCCGGTCTGACCTGCACTGATGCGACGTTCGGCCGCCGTCCCCTGGTGGGCGGCGGCCGATGCGCACAAGATGTGCACATGGCGGTCGGAGGTTTCATCAAGCTCCCGGGCGGCACGGTCGTGGTGGCGCTCGGCCTGCCGCACCCGGCGTGTCCCGAGCTGACCGTGCGGGTGGTCGTGCACGCCCTGAACCGCCAGCGCGCCCTGACCCGCCTCAGCAACCTGGGCTTTCGCGGTGCGCGGCTGTCCGGCAACGCCGAGCCGCCCACCCCCGACGAGGTCTCCGCGGTGCTCCACCACCCGGACGGCCTGGTCTGGCGCGAGTACCGGGCCCGGGGCGGCGACCCCTGGCACCCCATCTCCGCGCTGAACCGGGTCACGCCCCGCCCGTAGCCGCCGGCTCGCCACGCAGCTCCACGCCGGCCTCCCGCAGCCGGACGAGCGCCTGCCGGGTGGTGTCCGCGGCCACCCCCGCGGTCAGGTCCAGCAGCACCCGCGTCCTGAAGCCCTCGCGGGCCGAGTCCAGCGCGGTGGCCCGTACGCAGTGGTCGGTGGCGATCCCCACCACGTCCACCTCGGTGACCTCCCGCTCGCGCAGCCACTCGGCCAGGGCGGCGCCGTTCTCGTTCTCGCCCTCGAAGCCGCTGTACGCCGCCGCGTAGGAGCCCTTGTCGAACACGGCGTCCACCGCGCCCGACGCCACCGCCGGCGCGAAGTTCGGGTGGAACCCGACACCCTCGGTGCCCGCGACGCAGTGCGGCGGCCACGACGTCACGAAGTCCGGGTGGTCCGAGAAGTGGCCGCCCGGGTCCACATGGTGGTCCCTGGTCGCCACGATGTGCCGGTACGTCCCGGCGGACTGGCCGATCAGGTCCGTGACCGCCGCGGCCACGTCCGCGCCTCCCTCCACCGCGAGGCTGCCGCCCTCGCAGAAGTCGTTCTGCACGTCGACGACGATCAGTGCGCGGTGCATGGTCTCTCCGAGGGTTCACCGTTCCGGACTACCGAGCGTATTGCGGAAGCCCCGCGCCAACCAGGCCCGGGGCGCCTGTCCGGGAGTCGTTCACCCCCGCCGCGCCCCTGATCGGTGAACGTCTTCCGCGACGGCGCCCCTGCCCCGGCTCCGGGAGGGCCGGGGCGGGGACGGGCGGGGTCCTACCGGGTCTCCGTGGGGAGCACCGGCTCGCCACGCGAAAGCTGGGTCGCGGAGAGCGGCAGCCCGGCCCGCGCGGCGATGTGCCGGGTGCGGGCCGCGTCGAGCGGCTCGCGCCCCACCACCTTGCCGTTGCGCACCAGCGGGACCAGCAACTGCCGGTCCGCCAGCTCCGCGGGAACCGGCCCGCTGCCGATCACCTCGGCCTCGGCGACCCCGTCGGCGTCCAGCCGCCGGGCGGCCCACTTCCGGCCGCCGACGCTGGTCTTCCCGCCGAGCGCCTTCTTGGCGACCGGCGTGAGCGGCGCGTCGGCCCGGTCCGGCACCGACGCCCGGGCGACCAGCTTGTAGACCATGGCGCAGGTGGGCTGCCCGCTGCCGGTCACCAGCGACGTGCCGACCCCGTACGCGTCCACGGGGGCCGCGGCCAGCGATGCGATGGCGTACTCGTCGAGGTCGGAGGTGACCACGATCCGGGTGTCCTTCGCGCCGAGGTCGTCCAGTTGCTGCCGCACCCGGTGGGCGAGCAGCAGCAGGTCCCCGGAGTCGATCCGCACCGCGCCCAGCTCGGGCCCGGCCACCTCCACGGCGGTGCGCACCGCCTCGGTCAGGTCGTAGGTGTCGACCAGCAGCGTGGTGGAGCGGCCGAGGGATTCGACCTGGGCGGTGAAGGCGTCCCGCTCGGTGTCGTGCAGCAGCGTGAAGGCGTGCGCGCTGGTGCCGATGGTGGGCAGGCCGTAGCGGAAGCCCGCGGCGAGGTTGGAGGAGGAGCGGAAACCGCCGACGTAGGCGGCCCGCGAGGCGGCCACCGCGGCCAGCTCGTGGGTGCGCCGGGCGCCCATCTCCATCAGCGGCCGCCCGCCGGCCGCCACCGCCATCCGGGAGGCGGCCGCGGCGATCGCCGAGTCGTGGTTGAGGATCGACAGGATCACCGTCTCCAGCAGCACCGCCTCGGCGAAGCTGCCCTCCACCCGCAGGATCGGCGAGCCGGGGAAGTACACCTCGCCCTCGGGGTAGCCCCAGATGTCGCCGGTGAAGCGGTAGTCGGCCAGCCACTTCAGGGTCGCCGCGTCCACCACCTTCTCCCGTTCGAGGAACTCCAGCACGGGTGCGTCGAAGCGGAAGTTCTCCACCGCGTCCAGCACCCGGCCGGTGCCGGCCACGACGCCGTACCGCCGCCCCTCCGGCAGTCGCCGGGTGAACGCCTCGAAGACCGACCGGCGGTGCGCGGCGCCGCTGCTGAGGGCCGCCTGGAGCATGGTGAACTCGTACCGGTCGGTGAACAGCGCGGTGGACGGCACGTCCACCGGCAGTGCCAGGTCTGCTGTGCTCATGGCGACGATGCTACCCCGCATTTCGTCAAACTGACGAGATGTCGCGGGGTGTGTGCCCCCTCACACGCCCATTTGTGCGACGGCCCCACGGAGCGGCAGCATGGAACCTGTGAGTGCCCACCCGTCTCTGACCGTCCCTGCGAGGACGCTCCCCCAGCCTCCGGCCGGGGGGACCCCGATGTGCAGCGTCGCACCTGCCGAGATCGAGCGCACCGAGTCCAGCGAGGCCCCTTCGGTGGTCCCCGAGCCGGACGTGCCCTGGGTGACCCTCGTGCACAACGACCCCGTCAACCTCATGAGCTACGTGACGTATGTCTTCCAGACGTACTTCGGGTACTCGAAGGGCAAGGCCACCAAGCTGATGAAGGACGTCCACTACAAGGGCCGGGCCGTGGTCTCCAGCGGCACGCGCGAGGAGATGGAGCGGGACGTGCAGGCGATGCACGGCTACGGCCTGTGGGCGACGCTGTCGCAGGACCGCTGATGGCGCGCCGACGGGGCCGTGCCGGCTCCTTCGAGCCGGTCCGCGGCGGCGGCGCCACCATCACGCTGGACGAGGTGGAGATCTCGATCCTGCGCAGCCTCGCCGTCCAGCTGCTGGAACTGGTCGGGCCGGGCGACCAGCCGGCCGACGCCGACGACGACCCGCTCGCGCAGCTCTTCGCCGAGGGCCCCACCAAGCCGCCGGACGACCCGGCGCTGGCCCGGCTCTTCCCCGACGCCTACGAGGAGACCGAGGACGCCTCGGAGTTCCGCCGCTTCACCGAGAACGACCTGCGGGCCCGCAAGCGCGAGGACGCGCTGGCGATGATCCGCGTGCTCGACGCCGGCGGCCCGGTGCTCAAGCTCACCGAGGACCAGGCCCGGCAGTGGCTCGGCGCCCTCAACGACCTGCGGCTGACCATAGGGACCCGGCTCGGCGTCACCGAGGACGAGGCCGACGAGCTGTACCACCTGCCGGAGGGCGACCCCCGCAAGCCGCTGGTCATGGCGTACCTGTGGCTCGGCGGCCTGCAGGAGAGCCTGGTCGAGACGCTGCTGCGCTGACCCTTCGCCCTTTCCGGTGACGTGCGGACTAGCGGCGGTCCCACCCGCCGCGCGGACGCCGCCGCGGGGTACGTATCCGCCCATGGTGGACGAAACGCGCGTGCGGCCCGTGTCGGACGGCCCGGAGGGCGGGCCGGCGACCGGCGAGGAGGGCTACACCCGCGGGCTGGGCAGCCGGCAGATCCAGATGATCGCGATCGGCGGCGCCATCGGCACCGGCCTGTTCCTGGGCGCCGGCAGCGCGATCCACCGGGCCGGCCCCAGCCTGCTGCTGATGTACGCCGTCGCCGGCGCGGTCATCTTCTGCATCATGCGCGCGCTCGGCGAACTGCTCACCTACCGCCCGGTCTCCGGCTCCTTCGCCGACTACGCCCGGGAGTTCCTCGGCCCGTTCACCGGCTACGTCACCGGCTGGACGTACTGGCTGATGTGGGTGGTCACCGGCATGGCCGAGGTCACCGCCGCGGCCACCTACGTCAACTACTGGTGGCCGGGGGTGCCGCAGTGGACCGCCGCGCTGGTGTTCCTGCTGCTGCTGGCCACCGCCAACCTGGTGTCGGTGCGGCTCTTCGGCGAGATCGAGTTCTGGCTGTCGACGGTCAAGGTCACCGCGATCCTCGGGATGATCCTGATCGGCGTCGGCGTGCTCACCCTCGGGGTCTCCGCCGCCGGGCACACCGCGTCGGTCGGCCACCTGTGGCGGGACGGCGGCTTCTTCCCCAACGGGGTCGGCCACTCGCTGCTGACCTTGCAGATGGTGATGTTCGCCTACCTCGCGGTCGAGCTCGTCGGGGTCACCGCGGGCGAGGCCCGCGACCCGCGCAGGACCCTGCCCAAGGCGATCAACACGCTGCCGTGGCGGATCGTGCTGTTCTACGTCGGCGCGCTCACGGTGATCCTGTGCGTGGTGCCGTGGACGGAGTTCCAGCCGGGGGTCAGCCCGTTCGTGGCCGCCTTCGCGAAGATCGGCATCCCGTTCGGCGCCGGCGTGGTCAACTTCGTGGTGCTCACCGCCGCGCTGTCGTCCTGCAACTCCGGCATGTACTCCACCGGCCGCATGCTGCGCGACCTGGCCGCCAACGGGCAGGGCCCGCGCGCCTTCGACCGGCTCACCGCCCGCCGCACCCCGGCGCTCGGCACGCTCGCCTCGGTGGCCGTGATGGGCATCGGGGTGTGGATCAACTACGTTGACCCCGAAGGGGCGTTCACCTACATCACCGCGTTCGCCACGGTGGCCGCGGTGTGGACCTGGGCGGTGATCCTGGCCGCGCACATCCGCTACCGCGCCGCCGTACGCGCCGGGCAGGCCGCGCCCGCGTGGTTCACCGCCCCCGGGGGAGCGGCCGCCAGCTGGTGCGCGCTGGCCTTCCTCGCGCTGGTCATGGTGCTGATCGGCCTCGACTCCGACGCCCGGGTGTCGCTGTACGGGGTGCCGCTGTGGGCGGCGCTGCTCGGCGCCGGCTACCGGGTGCTCAAGCGGCGCGACCCGGCGGCGTTCGCCCGCCGCCCGCACCTGCCGCCGCCGGACCCGGCGGTGGACCCGGGAGCGGGCAGCGCGGAGGAGCCGGCGGCGGACCCGGCGGCGGGGGAGTCCGGCGGACTTCCGGGCACCCCGGCGGTGTAGCGGCCGGGCCGGCCCCTGTTACTTTTCCCGCATGCTCACCATCACCCAGGACCTGTACGACGCGATCGTGGCCCACGCCCGCGCCGACCACCCCGACGAGGCGTGCGGGATCGTGGCGGGGCCGGAGGGCAGCGGCCGCCCCGAGCGGTTCGTGCCGATGCTGAACGCGGCCCGCTCGCCGACGTTCTACGAGTTCGACTCCACCGACCTGCTCAGGCTCTACCGCGACATGGACGACCGCGACGAGGAGCCGGTGATCGTCTACCACTCGCACACCGCCACCGAGGCGTACCCCTCCCGTACCGACATCTCCTACGCCAACGAGCCCGGCGCGCACTACGTACTGGTCTCCACCGCGGAGGAGTTCCAGTTCCGCTCGTTCCGCATCGTGGACGGCCAGGTCACCGAAGAACCGGTCGAAGTAGTGCCTTCCACGTCGTGAGCTTCCGGATACTGGGACGGACCAGCCGGACGGGGCAAGGGAATCGATACGATGACCCCATGGTTCTCCTCGGTGTGAGCGACTCATGAGCGACACGGCGCCCGGCGCGCTGCTCGTGGCGCGGCTGCACGTCGACCTGTGCCGCCGTACCAGCGCGGCGTGTCCGCGCGCCTGAGCGCGCCCGCCGCCCGGGCGGCACACCGCTCGTCGCCGTCCGGCACCGCACCCGCACGGCCCGCACGGAACCACCCCGGCTCCAGACCGGCGCCACCCACCCAGCTTCGTCCGTACTCACAGGAGCGCAGTCATGGCCATCGAGGTCCGCATCCCGACCATCCTCCGCACGTACACCGACGGCCAGAAGGCCGTGCCGGGTGCCGGGACCACGCTCGACGAGCTGTTCACCGACCTCGACTCCCGCCACGCGGGTCTGCGCGACCGCGTCGTGGACGGCGGCGAGCTGCGCCGCTTCGTGAACGTGTACCTCAACGACGAGGACGTCCGCTTCCTCGACGGCATCGCCACCAAGGTCGCCGACGGCGACAGCGTGACGATCCTGCCCGCCGTCGCCGGCGGCTCGGGCGCCCCCGACCCGGCCGCGCGCACCGCGGCCGCGCCGGCCGGCCGACGCTGATGCGGTACGACAGCCCGCTGGCCGCGGTCGGCAACACTCCGCTGGTGCGCCTGCCCCGGCTGTCGCCGTCGGAGCAGGTGAGCGTCTGGGCGAAGCTGGAGGACCGCAACCCCACCGGCTCGGTCAAGGACCGCCCGGCGCTGCACATGATCGAGCGGGCCGAGGCGGAGGGCGTGCTCACCCCCGGCTGCACCATCCTGGAGCCGACCTCCGGCAACACCGGCATCTCGCTGGCGATGGCGGCCCGCCTCAAGGGCTACCGGATCGTCTGCGTGATGCCCGAGAACACCTCCTCCGAGCGGCGCGAGCTGCTGGCCATGTGGGGCGCGGAGATCATCTCCTCGCCCGCGGCCGGCGGCTCCAACACCGCGGTGCGGGTCGCGAAGGAGCTGGCCGCCGAGCACCCCGACTGGGTGATGCTCTACCAGTACGGAAACGCGGCGAACCCCGGCGCGCACTACGCCACCACCGGCCCGGAGATCCTCGCCGACCTGCCGACCATCACCCACTTCGTGGCGGGCTTGGGCACCACCGGCACCCTGATGGGCGTCGGCCGCTACCTGCGGGAGAAGGTGCCCGGCGTCGCCATCGTGGCCGCCGAGCCGCGCTACGACGACGTCGTCTACGGCCTGCGCAACCTCGACGAGGGCTTCGTGCCCGAGCTGTACGACGAGTCGGTGCTGACCACCCGCTTCTCGGTCGGCTCGCAGGACGCGGTCCGCCGCACCCGTGAACTCCTGTCCGAGGAGGGCATCTTCGCCGGGGTCTCCACCGGCGCGGCGCTGCACGCGGCACTCGGCGTGGCACGCAAGGCCGAGCAGGCCGGCGAGCGGGCGGACATCGTCTTCGTGGTCGCCGACGGCGGCTGGAAGTACCTGTCCACCGGCATCTACACCGCCGCCTCCACGGAAGAGGCCGTCGCCGCGCTGCACGGCCAGCTCTGGGCGTAGGCTCACAGGTGAGCGGGCCCGCGGCCGCCCGTCTTCCACCCGGGCCCTAGCACGGTGACCCGCTCCCCGCGGGGTACGCGGGGGCGGGTCGCGTTCGCAGCCGGGTTCGGGGTGACCCGGACTGGTGATTCCGCCCACAACCGGTGCCCGTAAGAGCGCGCTGCGCAGCCGCCCGCTTTACCCTTCCTAGAACGTGGCGGGAGTCCGCCACCTAGGAGCCGGATCGGGGCGATGCGCCGCGCCCTCGGAGGTGTACCCCGCGATGAACCTCACCGTCGTCGGCTGCTCGGGCTCGTTCCCGTCCGCGGACTCGGCCTGCTCGAGCTATCTGCTCGAAGCCGACGGCTTCCGGCTGCTGATCGACATGGGCAACGGCGCGCTGGGCGAACTCCAGCGCCACTGCGGCCTGTACGACCTGGACGCGGTGCTGCTGAGCCATCTGCACGCGGACCACTGCATCGACATGTGCGGCTACTTCGTGGCCCGTTACTACCGCCACGAGGGCGGCCCGGTCTCGGCGATCCCGGTCTACGGCCCGGCGGGCACCGAGCGCCGGCTGAGCATCGCCTACGGCGACGTGCCGGACGAGAAGTGCATGAGCGAGGTCTTCGACTTCCGCACGCTGCGGCCCGGCGCGTTCCGGCTCGGCCCGTTCGAGGTCACCACGGCCGCGGTCAGCCACCCGGTGGAGGCGTACGGCTTCCGGATCGAGGCCGACGGCCGGACGCTGGCGTACTCCGGTGACACCGGACCGTGCGAGGCGCTGCGCGGCCTGGCCGAGGGCGCGGACCTGTTCCTGTGCGAGGCGTCCTTCACCCACGGCAAGGAGGACATCCCCGACCTGCACCTCAACGGGCGCGAGGCGGGGCAGATCGCCGAGGGCGCGGGTGTGGACCGGCTGGTGCTCACCCACATCCCGCCGTGGACCAACCCGTCGGTGAACCTCCGGGACGCGCAGGCCGCCTTCGCCGGTCCGGTGGAACTGGCGAAGGCGGGCGCGGTCTACGAGATCTGACGGAGCGACTACTTCGTCAGATCCTCGACTTCCTCCACGGGTTCACGCCCCGGTGTCTTGAGGTCGAACTTCACGATCGCGAACCGGAAGACGGTGTAGTAGACCGCGGCGAAGACCAGGCCGATCGGGATGATGAGCCATGGCCGGGTGGCGTGGTTCCAGTTGAGCACGTAGTCGATGAAGCCGGCCGAGAAGTTGAAGCCGGCGTGCACGCCCAGGCCCCAGGTGACGGCCATCGACGCGGCGGTCAGCACGACGTGCACCGCGTACAGGATCGGCGCGATGAACATGAAGGAGAACTCGATCGGCTCGGTGACGCCGGTGACGAACGAGGTCAGGGCGAGCGAGACCATCATGCCGAGCACGGCCTTGCGGCGCTCGGGCCGCGCGGTGTGCGCCATGGCCAGCGCGGCGGCGGGCAGGCCGAACATCATGATCGGGAAGAAGCCGGACTGGAACATGCCCGCGGTGTGGTCGCCGGCCAGGAACCGGGTGATGTCGCCGTGCACGACGGTGCCGTCGGGCTTGGTGAAGTCGCCGAGCTGGAACCAGGCGACGGTGTTCACGAACTGGTGCATGCCGACCGGGATCAGCGCGCGGTTGACGCCGCCGAAGAGCGCCGCGCCGCCCGCGCCGAGACCGGTCATCCAGTCGCCGAAGTGCGTGATGCCGTTGCCGATCGGCTCCCAGACCAGGCCGAAGAAGACGCCGACGAGCAGGCCGACGAAGGCCATCAGGATCGGCACCAGCCGGCGGCCGTTGAAGAAGCCGAGCCAGTCCACCAGCTTGGTGCGGTGGTACCGCTGCCAGATCACCGCGGAGAGCAGCCCCATGATGATGCCGCCGAGCACGCCGGGGTCGTTGTAGACCGCGGCCACGTCCACGCCCTTGTTGGCGGTGGTGTTGATCACCGCGTCGTGCACCGGGAACGCCTGGAGCACCTTGCTGTAGACGAGGAAGCCGACGACCGCGGCGAGCGCCGTGGAGCCGTCCGACTTCTTGGCGAAGCCGATCGCCACGCCTATGCAGAACAGCAGCGGCAGCGCCCCGGTCAGCGCGCCGCCGGCGTTGCTGAAGACGGTGGCGACCTTGCCCCAGCCCAGGCCGTCCTTGCCGAAGACGTCGTCGGCGCCGAGCCGGACCATGATGCCCGCGGCGGGCAGCACCGCGATCGGGAGCTGGAGGCTGCGGCCGACCTTCTGCAGGCCCTGGAAAAGGCCGGAACCCCGCTTCTTCGCGGGGGCCGCGGGAGCCGCGGGGGCCGGAGCGGTGGCCGTACTCATCGAGAATCCTCCGTGGGGACAGGTCTATACCACTAAGTGGTGTAGACCTTTGTAACACGTGAGGCGGAGGGAGCGGAATCCTTGATTCCGTATGTGCTGCGCCACATCGGCCGGCCGGCCCGCCGCCGCCCGGCGCTGCCCGACGTCGTCCATCCGTCGCCGTCGGCGCGCTCTCCGCCCGCCCGGCTCCTCGGGCTCCCGACCGGGCGTTTCCGGGTCGAAAGGGGGAGCGGCAAAGCGGACGAGAACATAGTAGACCAGCGCGAAGCGGGCGCCGACGATCGGCGACGGGCGCGGCCGGGTGGCCGGGTCGTAGTCGGCGGCGTGAGCGATCGCTCCCGCGGCTCCCTTGCGGCGGCCCGATCGGGTCGGTCGCGTACAGTGGTCTAAACCACTGGTTGCGCTCCGGCGCGTTCCGTCGCCGCGGAGAGCGCCCCGCGGACGGGGTCGTCGGAGGCCGGAAGGGACGCTCCGGGCGGGCCTTCACCACCCGTGAAACAGGGCCAACCGTGGGTTAACGTGACATAACGGAAACATACCGACCCGCCGGCGGGTCCCGGTGGGCACGGGAAGCGCCCGGCGGGCCAGGACAACAGGAGAAGCAGATGGCCACCAAGGCAGAGAAGATCGTCGCCGGGCTCGGCGGAATCGACAACATCGAAGAGGTCGAGGGCTGCATCACCCGCCTGCGCACCGAAGTGGTCGACCCCACCCGCGTCGACGAAGCCGCGCTGAAGGCCGCCGGCGCACACGGCGTGGTCAAGATGGGCAACGCGATCCAGGTCGTCATCGGCACCGACGCGGACCCGATCGCCGGGGAGATCGACGACATGATGTAAGTGCGGGGACAGAGGCGGCCGCTCACCCGGATAGGCTCAACCGCATGTCACGATTCGACGGCCGCACCCCCGACCAGCTCCGCCCCGTCACCATCGAGCGGGGCTGGAGCAAACACGCCGAAGGGTCCGTCCTGGTCGCCTTCGGCGACACCCGAGTGCTCTGCACCGCCAGCGCCACCCAAGGCGTACCGCGCTGGCGCAAGGGCAGCGGCGAGGGCTGGGTCACCGCCGAGTACAGCATGCTGCCGCGCGCCACCAACACCCGCGGCGACCGCGAGTCCGTCCGCGGCAAGATCGGCGGCCGCACCCACGAGATCTCCCGGCTGATCGGCCGCTCACTGCGCGCCGTCATCGACTACAAGGCGCTCGGCGAGAACACCATCGTCCTCGACTGCGACGTCCTCCAGGCCGACGGCGGCACCCGCACCGCCGCGATCACCGGCGCCTACGTCGCGCTCGTCGACGCGGTCGCCTGGATGCAGGCCAACCACCTGGTACGGCTCAAGGCCAAGCCGATCACCGGCACCGTCGCCGCCGTCAGCGTCGGCATCGTTGACGGCGCCCCCGTCCTCGACCTCGCCTACGAGGAGGACGTCAAGGCGGAGACCGACATGAACGTCGTCTGCACCGGGGACGGCCGCTTCGTGGAGGTCCAGGGCACCGCGGAGGGCGCGCCCTTCGACCGGGCCGAACTCGACGCGCTGCTCGCACTCGCCACCGGCGGCTGCGCCGACCTCAGCAAGCTCCAGCAGGCGGCCCTGGCCACCGTGGCCGACTGACGGCTCCGGCCGGCGGCCCCGCACCGGGCGCGGAGAGCACCCCTCTCCGCGCCCCGCACCCCCTACCCACACCCCACCCCTATCTGCGCCCGCACCCCAGTTCGGGGGCAACCCTCCCTGCGCACGCCGCGTGTCTACAGATGCGCGTGGTACGCCGCCGCGCGCGGAGCCGGGGAGGGATCACCGCAATGAACCGCCGCCGCACCGCCGTTCGCACCGCCCCACGCACCGCCCGCTTCGTATCCGCGCACGTCATACGGGCCACCGCCCCCGTACGCGCCCACGCCATACGGGTCCTACGCGCCACCCGCGCCGAACGCCGTACAGGCGCCGCACCCGCCCACGGCAGGCGAACCGGCCGCTTCTTACGCACCCGCGCCGCCGTCCTGCCGCTCGCCGCCCTGCTCTTCGCCGCGACCCTCACCGCCTGCCACGGCGTCACCCGCGCACTGGACTGCGCCAAGACCGCCGCCACCGTCGCCGGCGACGTCCAGGACCTGCAGAGCAACGCCACCAACATCGGCCAGGTCTCCGACCCCAGCCGCCGCAAGGCCACCGTCAAGGCCCTCGACAAGGTGCAGACCGACCTCGACCGGATCGGCGACCGCCGCCACGACCCCGACGTCAGCCACGCCGTCTCCGACCTGTCCGCCTCGGTTCGCCGCGCCCGCACCAGCGCCGCCGACGGCCACAACCCCGACCTGCGCCCCGTCGGCAGCGCCGCCGGCCACCTCACCGCGGTCTGCGCCCAGGGATAATCGGTCCATGACCACCCGTCTCGTGCTCGCCACCCGCAACGCCCACAAGGTCACCGAACTCCGGGCCATCCTCACCGAGGCCGGCCTTGACAACGACCTGGTCGGCGCCGACGCCTACCCGGAGATCCCCGACGTCAAGGAGACCGGGGTCACCTTCGCCGAGAACGCGCTGCTCAAGGCACGCGCCCTCGCCGAGGCCACCGGGCTGCCCGCGGTCGCCGACGACTCGGGGCTGTGCGTGGACGTGCTCGGCGGCTCGCCCGGCATCTTCTCCGCCCGCTGGGCCGGCAAGCACGGCGACGACCTCGCCAACCTCGACCTGCTGCTCGCCCAGCTCGGCGACATCGAACACCCGCACCGCGCCGCCCACTTCGCCTGCGCCGCCGCCCTCGCGCTGCCCGACGGCACCACCCGCGTCGCCGAGGGCCGGCTGCGCGGCACCCTCCGGCACGCCCCGGCGGGCGCCGGTGGCTTCGGCTACGACCCGATCCTCCAGCCCGACGGCGAGGAGCGGACCTGTGCGGAGCTGAGTGCGGCGGAGAAGAACGCGATCAGCCATCGCGGCAAGGCGTTCCGGGCGCTGGTCCCGATGCTCACCGAACTCCTCGGCTGAGCCCGCCGAGAGCGCGGCATCCACGGATGGGATGCCGCGCCCGAGCGGTGGGCCCGGTGGGACTCGAACCCACGACACGCCGGACCTAAACCGGTGCCCTCTAGCCTGCTGGGGTACGGGCCCGCCGCGTTACTTTACTTCGTCGCGGGCGTCCCCCGCACGGCCGGACCGGCGCCCGAACGTAGCGGTCTGGCTGTGGCACGACGGGCACAGGTACCGCAGGTTCTCACGGCGGTCGTCCAGCGGGTCGCCGCTGATGTGGTCGATCTCCAGGACCAGGCGTCGGCCCTGCCACAGCTCACCGGTGCGGCACTCGGCGCAGACCCGCGGCACCCCGATGTCGTCCAACGCGCGCCTGAGCATCCTCGTCCCGGTGCGGCTCGCGCCTGCACGGCGCCGGACGAGTATCTGCTCGGCGGGCTTCCGGTTCGGTGACACGCTTCCCAGGAAGTGCTGCTGCCCGGTGAAGTGGGCGGTGTCGATACCGAGCGCGTCCAGACTTCTCCTCACCCGCCTGCGTCCCGTGGTGTCGCACCGTAGGCCCAGTGCTCTGAGCACGCCGCTGACGCTGCTGGACGCCGTGACGGCAGCCGTGAGCACCTCCCGCCCGATCAGCTCCTGGCCGTAGCCGCGTAGGTCGGTGAAGTGGGCGGTGTCGACGCCGCAGCGCGTCAGTCTCCGGCGCAGGCCGCTGCGCGAGACGGGATCGGAGGGCAGGCCGAGACGGTCCTGGAGTTGCGCGAGGCTGGTGCAGTCCACTGCTTCCCGCGCCAGTAGCTCGCGGTCGAACCGTGGCGCGCTCATCGGATGCCGCGGCTGCGGCCGCGGTACGTGTCGGTGACCGCATGGCAGTTCGGGCACAGGAAGCGCAGGTTCTCCCGGCGGTTGTCCCACCACTCTCCGCTGAGGTGGTCGACTTCGAGGGTGAGCGGCTTCCCGTTCCACTCCGTGCCGATGCCGCACATCGCGCAGGTCTGCGGCACGCCCGACCGCACCAGCGCGCCGCGCAGCCGGCGGCCGGGAACCCTGCCCCGGGACGGGTCGCCCAGCCGCAGCGGGCCCTCCCGCCGGGCACCCGGGGCGCGTTGGGGCGGCGGCGCGAAGTGCGAGGTGTCGATGCCGAGCGCGGTGATCCGGCGGCTGATGTGCGTCTGGTTGCCGCCGACCTGGCTGATACCGAGGTGGAAAACCACGCCCTTGACGCTTGTCGACGCCGCCACCGCGGCGCGCAGCCTGTCCTCGGTATGTCTGGTCCGCTGGGTGGCGAAGTGGGTGATGTCGATACCCGCCTCCGCCATCTTCAGCCGTAGATAGCGTCGGCTGCCCGGCGTCGGACGGCCTCCGCAGTGGCGGACCGCGTCGTCGATGTGCGCTTCGCGAGCCGCCTCCTCCAAGAGCTCGCGGGTGTACCTGACTGCCATGGCCGCCTCCGCAACCGTGCGCGTGTTCGTACTCTCGTACGGGTCAACGAAGGCGGTGGGTGGGGGTTACGTGGCGGGGGTGGGTGGGGGGCAGACCTTCAGGTCGCGGAGGAGTTTGGCGACGTGGCCGGTGGCCTTCACGTTGTAGAAGGCGTGCGCGACCTTGCCCTCCGGGTCGACCACGAGGGTGGAGCGGATGACGCCGGTGACGGTCTTGCCGTACATGGTCTTCTCGCCGAAGGCGCCGTACGCGGTGAGGACGCTGCGGTCGGGGTCGGCGAGCAGGGTGACCTTGAGGGACTCCTTGTCGCGGAACTTCGCGAGCTTCTCCGGCTTGTCGGGGGAGATGCCGAGGACGTCGTAGCCGGCGTCGGCGAACACCGCGAGGTTGTCGGTGAAGTCGCACGCCTGCTTGGTGCAGCCGGGGGTGAGGGCGGCGGGGTAGAAGTAGACGATCACGTTGCGGCCGAGGTGGTCGGCGAGCGAGACCGGGTTGCCGTCGGCGTCCGGCAGGGTGAACGCGGGGGCGGTGTCGCCGGGGGAGAGACGGTCGGACATGAAGGCTCCTGGGGCAAACGGGGGTGCCGACGAGGCGCGGGCCGCGTCGTACTGACAGACTGTCCGAACGCTACCTAATCAGGCGATGGAGGCAGTGCGGTGTCGGAAGGTGCCAGGACGGCCGCTGAGATCGAGGCGGATATCGCCCGCAGGCGGCAGGACCTCGCGGTGACGCTTGACGAGATCGCGGTCCGGGTCCACCCGGTCACGATCATGCGGGACACCAAGGCGAAGGCGGTGTCCGCGCTGGACAACACGGTCGGGCAGGCCTATGTCGCGGCCAACCGCGCGGTCAGCCGGGCGCGGGCGCAGTTCGTCGACGAGGACGGCGCGCCGCGGATGGAGCGGATCGTGCCGGTCGCGGTGGCCGGGGCGGCGGTCGCGGCCGCGGTGGTCGGTCTCACCGTGTGGCGCCGTCGCCGGTAGGTTCGTCGGCGTGAGTTCGAAGAGTGCACACGACAAGCTGCCCATCCGCATGCTGCACGACCGCGTTCTGGTGCGGCAGGACAGCGGTGAGGGCGAGCGCCGCAGTGGCGGCGGCATCCTGATCCCGGCGACCGCGGCCGTCGGGAAGCGGCTGGCCTGGGCCGAGGTGGTCGCGGTCGGCCAGCACGTGCGGAGCGTCGAGGTCGGCGACCGGGTGCTGTTCGACCCGGAGGACCGGGCTGAGGTGGAGGTGCAGGGCGTGGCGTACGTCCTGATGCGCGAGCGCGACCTGCACGCCGTGGCCGCCGAACGCCTCCAGGGCGACGACTCGACCGGCCTGTATCTGTAGGACCCCCCGCCCTGTCCGCCCCCGGCCGCTGCCGGCCGGGGGCGTTGCCTTGCGTGCCGGTCAGGCCGGTCAGCCGCTCTGCCGGTCAGGCGGGTCTGCTGGTCAGGCGGGTCTGCCGGTCTGGCTGGTCAGGCTGGTCTGGCTGTTCGAGCCGTCCTGGGAGCCGTCCCCGTCCTGCGGGGCGAGCGTGTCGGTGGGGCCGCCGCCGGGCGGCTGCACCGGGCCGGTGGGCACGGAACTGGTCGGCGGGGTGCTCGGTGTGCCGGGCGGCGTGGTTCCGGTGGTCGGCGGGGTGCTCGGTGTGCCGGGCGGGGTCGTTCCGGTGGTCGGCGGCGGGGTGTCGGTGGCGGGCGGTGTGGTGGAGCCGCTGTCCGGCGTGGTGGGCTGGTCGTTCTGCGGCGCGACCGTCTCGCTGCCTTTCTGGAGGTCGAGGTGGAAGTCGGTGACCGGCTGGTTCTTCAGGGCGGCGGCGGTGTAGTCGGCCCAGACGGCGCCGGGCGGGCCGCCGCCGTTGATCCGGCCGGTGTTCATGGAGCCGGTCAGCTCCTCCTGGGCGCCGTTGGTCGGGTTCATCCCGAACAGGGCGACGACGGTGGCGAGTTTGGGCGTGTATCCGGCGAACCAGGCGGCCTTGTCGTTCTCGGCGGTGCCGGTCTTCGCGGCTGACGGCCATCCGGAGTTCCGGGCGGCCGAGGCGGTGCCGGTGGGGCTGTCGACCACGCTCTTGAGCATCGCGGTGGTGGTGTCGGCGGCGCTGCGCGGCACGGACTGCACCGGCTTGCGGTCGGGCAGGTTCAGGGCGTTGCCGTCCTTGGTGACCTTCGCCACGATCGAGTACGGGATCTCCACGCCGTGGTTGGCGAGGGTCGCGTACGCCTGCGCCATGTCCAGCGGGCTGGCGCTGTTGGGGTTGGCCTGGCTGCTGCCGAAGGCGCCCAATGCCATGGCCGGGGTCTGCGGGATGTCGACGGCGTCGGGGATGCCGAGGTCGTGTGCGGTGTCGATGACCTTCTTGGTGCCGACGTCCTGTGCCATCTGCGCGAAGACGGCGTTGACCGACTGGTCCATCGCGCGGGTGACGGTGATGTTGCCGTAGTCGACGCCGTCCTCGTTGTTCGGGTGGTAGCCGACCGGGCCGTTCGGGCCCTGCACCTGGCGGCCGCTGTCGCCGTTGTAGACGGTGGTGGGGGTGATCGTCCGGCCGTCCTGGGTGGTGGACTGGTTCTGCAGCGCGGCGGTGAAGATCACCGGTTTGAAGGTGGAGCCGGGCTGGTAGGTCCGGTTGGTGGCGCTGCTGACGTACTGCTTGGTGTAGTCGATGCCGCCGTAGAGCGCGACGACGTTCCCGGTGGAGGGGTCGATGGAGACGCCGCCGGCTCGGACGTACTTGTCCTGCTTGGTGTGGCCGAGCTTGTCGTAGACGTCGTCCTGGGCCGCCTTGACGAAGGCGTCCTCCTTGGGTTTCTGGATGGTGGTGACGATGCGGTAGCCGCCGTGGCTGAGCGCGTCGGCGTCCACGATGTGGTGGTCGGTGAGGTACTGGTTGACGGCCTCGATGATGTAGCCGCGCTGTCCGGCCTTGCTCGCGATGGGCTTGGGTTTGCCGATCGTCGGGAAGGTGACGGCGGCGCGCTGGGTCGGGGTGAGCCAGTGCTCCTTGACCATGCCGTCCAGGACGTAGTTCCAGCGGGCCTTGGCGGCGGGGGCGTTCTCGGGGTGCGCGGACAGGTCGTACTCGCTGGGTGCGTTGAGCAGTGTGGCGAGGTAGGCGGCCTGGCCGGTGGTGAGGTCGGCGGCGTTCTCGCTGAAGTACGCCTGGGAGGCGGCCTCGATGCCGTACGCGTTGCGGCCGTAGTAGCTGGTGTTGAGGTAGCCCTCGAGGATCTGGTCCTTCGTCTCGTTGCGGTCGAGCTTGATCGAGATGAAGAACTCCTTCACCTTGCGGGAGGCGGTCTGGCTCTGGGTGAGGTAGTAGTTCTTGACGTACTGCTGGGTGATGGTGGAGCCGGACTGCTTGCCCTTGCCGGTGGCGGTGTTCCAGGCGGCGCGCACCATGGACTTCGGGCTGACCGCGGACTCGTGGTAGAAGTTGCGGTCCTCCGCGGCGAGGGTGGCGTAGCGGGCGGTCGTGGCGACCTGGTCGAGCGGGATGCTCTGCCGGTTGACGGCGCCGTCGCGGGAGATCTCGGTCTTGCCGTCGGAGTAGAGGTAGACGTTGTTCTGCGCTATGGCGGCGGCGTTCGCGTCGGGGATGGACACCAGGGCGTAGCCGACGAAGAACGCGCCGACCAGGAGCAGCAGCAGGGCGAAGGACCCGCCCAGGACCATCCGCCAGGTCGGCAGCAGCCGGCGCAGGCCGGTGCGGCGCGGGCGGCCGGACGAGGACTGGCGGGGTGCCCACCCTTCCTGCCGCAGTCCCTGCGGTCCCGACGGCGAACCGTTTCCGTGGCCGTCGCTGCTCCGGTCCGTACTCGGGTTCGGATCGTCACTCATGTCTGTAAGGACTCCTCGGCCGCCGTCAGGGTTGGCCTGCGGCGGTACATCATGGACCAACCGTTACGTACGCGCCCGTACACCCACGTAGTCCTCCGACTCCCACACTGTCGCATCATCCGCCCGGTGCCGACCGGCATCGGGTATCCGTGACAGGGCTGTGACGGGCCGTCCGGCGCAGCTCGCCCACCCGTTCGGCCCAGGAAAACCGTTGGCAGCGCTGGCCGGCCGAACGCTAGGGTCGGCGGTTTGTGTGCCAGGCCACGTGAGGGGGTTCACAGTCGATGGGCGGTTTCTACGTGGCGGTGGTCACGCGGGGCTTCCGCCGCTACTCCACGTACCGCGTCGCCACCGTCGCCGGTGTCTTCACCAACTGCGTCTTCGGGCTGATCATCAGCTACAGCTACCTGGCCCTGTGGGACCAGCGCCCGCATCTGGGCGGCTACAGCGAGGGCCAGGCGCTGACGTACGTGTGGCTGGGGCAGGCGCTGCTGTCGCCGATGGCGCTGATGGGCGGCGGGTGCGAGGACGAGTTGATGGAGCGGATCAGATCCGGGGACATCGCGGTGGACCTGTACCGGCCGGCTGACCTCCAGGGGTGGTGGCTGGCGCAGGACCTGGGGCGGATGGCGTTCCAGCTGCTGGGGCGCGGGGTGCTGCCGGTCCTGTGCGGCGCGCTCGTCTTCGACGTGGCGCTGCCGTCCACGCCCGTGACCTGGCTGCTGTTCGCGGTGTCGGTGGGGCTGGGCGGGCTGGTGAGTTTCGCGCTGCGCTTCCTGGTCGGGCTGAGCGCGTTCTGGCTGCTGGACGGCAGCGGGGTGAGCCAGGCCACGATGCTGACCGGGCTGTTCTTCTCGGGGATGCTGCTGCCGCTGACGGTCTTCCCGGGTGCGCTGGGCGAGCTGGCGCGGGCGCTGCCGTGGGCGTCGATGCTCCAGGTGCCCGCGGACGTGCTGCTGGGGCGGCACCAGGGCACCGGGGCGGTGCTGGCGCTGTGCGGGCAGGCCGGCTGGGCGGTGGCGCTGCTCGGCGCCGGGCGGCTGCTGCAGACGGCCGCGGCGCGCCGGGTGGTGGTCCAGGGTGGCTGAGACGGAGCTGCCGCGGCAGCCCGGCGGGTACGGCGGCGGCCGTGCTCCCGGCCCTGGTCCCGGCCGTGGTCTCGACCGCGGTTTCGGCCACGGCGGGGAGCCGTACGGCTCCGGGCGGTACGGCCTTCGGCGGTCGGCGTGGCAGGCCCGCGAGGCGGTGCGCGCGTACGGCCTGATCGTGGGGATGTGGGTGCGCTCCACCATGGCGTACCGCACGTCCTTCTTCCTGACCGCGCTCGGCAACTTCGTCGCGACCGGGCTGGACTTCGCCACGATCGTGATGATGTTCTCGCACATCCACCGGCTCGGCGGCTTCTCGCTGCCGGAGGTGGCGTTCCTCTACGGCGCGTGCAGCACCTCCTTCGGCATCGCCGACCTGGTGATGGGCTCCATGGAGCGGCTCGGCCGCCGGGTGCGCGACGGCACCCTGGACACGCTGCTGCTGCGCCCGGTCCCGGTGATCGCGCAGGTCGCCGCGGACCGCTTCGCGCTGCGCCGGGTCGGCCGGCTCACCCAGGGTGTGCTGGTCCTCGGCTGGGCGCTGCTGCGGGTGGACGTGCACTGGACGGTGGTGAACGTGCTGATGGTGCCGATGATGCTGCTGTCGGGCGGGGTGATCTTCAGCGCGGTGTACGTGGCCGGCGGGGCGTTCCAGTTCTGGGCGCAGGACGCCTCGGAGGTGCAGAACTCCGTGACCTACGGCGGCAACACGATGCTGCAGTACCCGCCGGGGATCTTCGCCCGGGACCTGGTGCGGGGCGTCACCTTCGTGGTGCCGCTCGCCTTCGTCAACTGGCTGCCCGCGCTGTACGTGCTGGGCGAGCCCGATCCGCTCGGCCTGCCCGGCTGGCTGGACTTCGCCTCCCCGGCTGTCGCCGTGGTCTGCTGCGCGCTCGCGGCCACGGCCTGGCGGGTGGGCCTTCGTACGTATCGCAGCACAGGGAGTTGAGGGAGCCGACATGGTGAGCGACACCGAGGGGCCGGTCGAGCGGGGCCCGGCCGTCGAGCAGGGCCCGCGCGTCGGGGGCGAACCGGCTGTCGAGGGCGAACCGCGGGTCGGGGGTGAACCGGTGGGCGGCCCTGGCGCGGGGTCGGCTGTCGCCGATCCGATCATCGAGCTGGACGGGGTGGAGAAGGTCTTCGACGTACGCCGCAAGGCCGGGCTGCTGCGGCGCGAGCGGCACCAGGTGCGGGCGGTCGACGGGATCACCTTCAGCGTGCCGCGCGGCGAGATCGTCGGCTACATCGGGCCGAACGGCGCGGGCAAGTCCACCACGATCAAGATGCTCACCGGCATCCTCAACCCCAGCGCGGGGCGGGTCCGGGTCGACGGGATCGACCCGGCCCGGGACCGGACCCGGCTGGCCCGGCGGATCGGCGTGGTCTTCGGGCAGCGCACCACGCTGTGGTGGGACCTGCCGCTGCGCGACTCCTACGAGCTGGTCCGGCGGATGTACCGGATTCCGGCCGCCGCCTACGCCCGCAACCTGGGTGCCTGCGTGGAACTCCTCGACCTCGGGCCGCTGCTGGACGCGCCGGTACGGCAGCTCTCGCTCGGGCAGCGGATGCGCGGGGACATCGCGGCGGCGCTGCTGCACGACCCCGAGGTGCTCTACCTCGACGAGCCGACCATCGGTCTCGACGTGGTCAGCAAGAGCCGGGTGCGGGACTTCCTGCGCGACTTCAACGCCGAGCGCGGCACCACGATCCTGCTCACCACGCACGACCTCACGGACATCGAGAGCCTGTGCCGCCGGGTGATGGTGATCGACCACGGCAAGGTGATGTACGACGGCGGGCTCGGGGGGCTGCACGCGGTGGGGGAGAGCGAGCGGACGCTGGTCGCGGACTTCGCCCGCGAGCTTCCTCCGGTGGAGTTGGCGGGGGCGCGGCTGGTGTCCGCCGACGGGCCGAGGCAGTCCTTCGCGTTTCCCGCGGGGGCGAGCGCGGCACCGCTCGTCGCCGAACTGGCGACTCGGCATCCCCTGGTGGACCTGTCCATCCGCGAGCCGGACATCGAGGACGTCATCGCGCGGATGTACGGGCGCGCCTGACCCCCCGGGGTGCCAGGTGCTGTCGGGTGAGGGACCACCTGCCGGTGGGGGGTGCGCGCACGTCCTCGCGTCCCTTGGCAGGTGACCCTCCGTCCCGACGGAACGCGCCACCCTAGAGGGTCGTCAGCGCCGCGTGGACGTGGTCGGCGGCCGCGGGGGTGGTGGAACCGTGGGCCGACAGCCGGACGGAGTCGGGGCGGACGGTGGGCGTGACCCCGTGGGCGTGGAGGGCGGCGGCGACGTCGGCGGCGGGGGTGCGGGGCATGCGGAAGGAGAGGATGCCGCCGCGTTCGGCGGGCGCCTCGGGGGAGAGCAGGTGGCCGCCGCAGCGGCGTACCACCTCGATCAGTTCGTCGAGCCGCGCGGAGACGTGGGCCTCGATCGCGGGCACGCCGACCTTCTCCACGAGGTTCAGGGCGGCTTCGAGGCCCGCGGCGGCGACCGGGCTGAGGTTGGTGACGCTCCAGCGCTGGGCGCCGTCGGCGGGCGGGTGCCCGCGGTCGTCGAAGAGGGCGGCGTCCTGGACGCCGGTCCACCCGGTGAGGGTGGGTTCGAGGCGTTCCAGGGCGCGGTCGGAGAGGGTCGCGAACCCGGTGGACCAGCTCGCGCGCAGCCACTTCTGCCCGCCGGTGACCACGACGTCGGCCGCCTGCCAGGGCAGGTCGGCGACGCCGAACCCCTGGATGGCGTCCACGATCAGCAGCCGGTCGGGGCCGATCACCTCGCGCAGGGCGGCGAGGTCGGCGCGGTATCCGGTACGGAAGTCCACCGCGCTGACCGACAGCGCGACCACGTCGTCGGAGAGCGCGACCCGTACCGCGTCCGGGGTGACCCGCCCGTCCGGGGCGGCGGCCAGCCAGTGCGGCACGGCCCGGCCGAGCCCGGCCGACCGGCGCCAGGGGTAGTGGTTGGCCGGGAAGTCGCCGGCGGGCACCAGCACGGCGCCGCCGGGCAGGCCGAACGCGGCGTGGAACATGCCGGTGGAGGCGTTCGGCAGGAGGACCGTGTGCGCCGGGTCGGTGCCGGCCAGCCGCGCGGCGGCTTCCCTGGCCCGTTGCTCCGCCAGCATGAGGTCGTTCACGGTGTGCCGGTCGGCGCGGGCGGACCGGTTCAGCGCGTCGGAGGTGGCGGCGAGCACCTGGCGGGACGGGGGGCCGTAGCGTGCGAAGTCGAGATAGCCCGCGGGCTCCTCGAAGTGCTCGGCGTATCCGGGCAGCCCTCCGCCGGTGCGCTGCGGTGTCATCGGGGTGTTCTCCTGGGGTCTGCGGAACGGTTCTGGGGGTCTTCGCACGGGCGCGGGGGCCCGCGGGAGGCGCCGGGAACCTGTCGTACGTTCCCAGACTGGCAGTGGCGGTGAGAATACCCGGGTGGAGCCGATGGACACGGGGCGAGTGGACGGCGCGGGCAGCGCGGACGACGCGGGCGACGCGGAGGGCGCGGGCGCGGCGGCGCGGTCGCGCGCGGATACGGGGCCCGGGCTGGGTGGTCCGGGCGCTCCGGGTGCGCCGGGTGGGCCGGGTGCGCCGGGTGGGCCGGGTGCGCCGGGTGCCGACCCGGACGAGGCGCGGCGGGCCGGCGTACGCCGGATGAAGCTGATCGCGACCGGCTTCCTGCTGGTCGCGACCGTGGTGTACGGCCTGGCGAAGTGGGCCGGATCACAGGGCGCGGGCGGCTGGGCCGGTTATGTGGCGGCGGCGGCCGAGGCGGGCATGGTGGGTGCGCTCGCCGACTGGTTCGCGGTCACCGCGCTCTTCCGCCGCCCGCTGGGCCTGCCGATCCCGCACACCGCGATCATCCCGACGAAGAAGGACGCGCTGGGTGCGAGCCTCGGCGACTTCGTGGGCGAGAACTTCCTCTCCTCCGACGTCGTACGGACCCGGCTGCGCGCGGTCGGCATCGGGTCGCGGCTGGGCGGGTGGCTGTCCGAGCCGGCCAACGCGGACAAGGTGACCGATCAGGCGGCGGCCGCGCTGCGCGGCGCCCTGCGGGTGCTGCGCGACTCCGACGTGCAGGCGGTCGTCGGTGAGGCGATCACCCGGCGGGCCGAGGCCCACGAGATCGGGCCGGGGCTCGGCAAGCTGCTGGAGCGGGTGGTCGCCGACGGCGGCCACAAGCGGCTGGTGGACCTGGTGTGCGTACGCGCCCACGACTGGCTGGTGGAGCACGGCGACTCCGTGATGGTGGCGGTGCAGGGCGGGGCGCCCGGCTGGACGCCGCGGTTCGTGGACCGCAGGATCGGCGAGCGCGTCTACAAGGAGTTGCTGAGGTTCGTCACCGAGATGCGGGACTCGCCGGGGCACCCGGCGCGTGGTGCGGTGGACCGGTTCCTCGGGGATTTCGCGGGCGAGTTGCAGTCCGACCCGGACACCCGGGCGCGGGTGGAGCGGCTGAAGAGGGATCTGCTGGCGCGCAGCGAGGTGCAGGACCTCATCGCCAGTGCGTGGGGTGCGGTGCGGGCGATGGTGGTGGCCGCGGCGGACGACGAGCACAGCGAGTTGCGGCGGCGCGCGCGGACGTCCCTGCTGGCGCTCGGTGCGCGGTTGAGCAGCGACGCGCGGCTCCAGGCCAAGGTCGACGGGTGGCTGGAGGACGCGGCGACCTATCTCGTGACGACCTATCGCGACGAGATCACCTCGCTCATCAGTGAGACCGTCGCGGGGTGGGACGCGGAGCAGACCTCCCGCAAGATCGAGGCCCACGTCGGGCGTGACCTCCAGTTCATCCGGATCAACGGGACGGTGGTGGGCGCGATGGCCGGGCTGCTCATCTACGCGATCTCCCGCGTGGCGGGTGGCTGAACCCCCCTGGGGTGCCTGGTGCTGTCGGTCCAGGGACCACCTGCCGGCGCGGGGTTCTCGCTGGGGGTACCCCCTCCGGGGGAGTTCCCCGCGCCCCTGAGTGACTGCGGCTCCTTCCGCGGAAAGGGGGCCGACCTCAACGGCGCCCGGCCGAAGGCGGCTTCGGGGGGACGTTGACGGGTCGGGCGGTTCGCAGGGAGGATCGGGGGAGACATCCGATGACCTGGTGAGGGCAGGGTGGCCCGTCCCCCGCCGGAGGCGCCCCCCAGGGGGTCGGTGGACCCTGAACCACGTATGGAGTGCACCTGTGAAGCTGTTGCGTGTCGGACCCGTCGGGGCGGAACGCCCGGCCCTGCTGGACCGCGAAGGCGTCCCGCGGGACCTCAGCGGGATCGTCTCCGAGATCGACGGGGCGCTGCTCGCGGACCCGGCCGCGCTCGCGCGGATCGCCGCGGCGGAGGCCGAGGGCACGCTGCCCGCGCTGGACCCCGCGGAACGGGTCGGCCCGCCGCTGGCCGGCATCGGCAAGATCGTCTGCATCGGGCTGAACTACCACGACCACGCCGAGGAGACCGGCGCCCAACCGCCCGCCGAGCCCGTGGTGTTCATGAAGGCACCGGACACCGTGGTCGGCCCCGACGACACCGTGCTGGTGCCGCGGGGCAGCGAGAAGACCGACTGGGAGGTGGAGTTGGCGGTCGTCATCGGGCGCGAACTGCGGTACGCCGCCTCGCACGAGGAGGCGATGGCGGCCGTCGCCGGGTACGCGGTGGCGCACGACGTGTCCGAGCGGGCCTTCCAGATCGAGCGCGGCGGGCAGTGGGACAAGGGCAAGAACTGCGAGACGTTCAACCCGCTCGGCCCCTGGCTGGTCACCGCGGACGAGGTGCCGGACCCGCAGGCGCTGCCGCTGAAGCTGTGGGTGAACGGCGAGTTGAAGCAGGACGGCTCGACCGCGAGCCAGATCTTCCCGGTGGCCGAAGTGGTGCGCTACCTCAGCCAGTTCATGACCCTGTACCCGGGTGACGTGATCAACACCGGTACCCCCGCGGGCGTGGCGCTCGGGCAGCCCGAGCCCAAGCCGTACCTCAGGCCCGGTGACGTGGTCGAGCTCAGCATCGACGGACTCGGCCGCCAGCGCCAGGAGTTCAAGGGCGCCTGACCCCTCCGGGGTGGCCCGGAAGGGACCACCCCGGCGGGTCAGAGCCGTACGGTCTCCCCGGTGGCCGCGGAGCGGTGGGCCGCTTCGATGACGTCCAGGGTCGCGGCGGCGTCGTGTGCCGTCACCGGGGCGGCCGCACCGGTGCGGAGCGCGGCCGCCACGGCCGCGTAGTACGCGGGGTAGTCGCCCGGGAGGGTGGGCACCGGGGCCGTGGTGCCGTCCGAACCGGCCGAGCCCTCCGTGCCGGCGGTGCCCCGGTCGGCGGGCGGTGCCTCGCCCCACGGGGTGCCGTCGCCCGGGCGGCGGCCGGCGCGGAGGGCCGCCTCCTGCGGGTCCAGCCCGTGCACGACATACCCCGCGGTGCTGCCGAGCACGCGGAAGCGCGGCCCGAGCAGCGGCGTGACGGCGCTCATCCACAGGTGGGAGCGCACCCCGGAGGCGTGGGTGAGCGCGATGAAGGCGTCGTCGTCGGCGCTCGCACCCGGGCGTACCGCGGCGGTCTCGGCGTAGACCAGCGCGGCCGGGCCGAAGAGCGCGAGCGCCTGGTCGACGAGATGCGCGCCGAGATCGTAGAGCAGACCTCCGATGTCCGCCGGGTCGCCCGACTCCCGCCAGCCGCCCTTGAGCTGGGGGCGCCACCGTTCGAACCGGGACTCGAAGCGGCGCACCTCGCCGAGCGCGCCGCGCTCGATCAGATCGCGCACCGTGCGGAAGTCGCCGTCCCAGCGGCGGTTCTGGAAGACGCCGAGCAGCAGGCCGCGGGCCTCGGCGAGCGCGGCGAGGGTACGGGCCTCGGCGGCGGTGGCGGCCAGCGGCTTGTCCACGACCACCGGCAGCCCGGCCTCCAACGCCTCGGTGGCCAGCGGCACATGGGTGCGGTTGGGGGAGGCGAGCACCACCAGGTCGAGTTCCCCGGCCCGCGCCCACAACTCCTCGGCACGGTCGGCGAAGCGTACGCCCGGGTGTTCGGCGGCGGCCTGCGCCCGGCGTTCCGGGCTGCTCGTGACGATCGTGTCCAGGACGAGGCCGGGGGTCGCGGCGATCAGCGGGGCGTGGAAGAACGAGCCGGCCGGACCGTATCCGACCAGGCCGACCCGCAGCGGTGGGGGAGTGCTCATGCCGTCACTCTCGCACGACCCCCGGCGCGGCCCTCCGGCCGGCCGCGGCGGGGCGGGCACCCGGCCCGGGTGGGCACCCGTACGCCCGTACGCCCGTACGCAGGCGGTATGCCGGGGACGGGCCCGGGGGCCGGCCGGGCGTGGCCGACGGATCTGGGAGGATCGTGGGATGAGTGATGCGGCTGATTCCCGGGCCCCGATCCGCGCGGGCATCCCGGAGCACGGCCGGGTGCCGAAGTACTTCGCGGTGAAGACCCGGCTGGAGGGCATGCTCGACGACCTCGGGGAAGGCGGGCTGCTGCCGACCGAGCGGGAGTTGGCGGCGGACTTCGCGGTGGCGCGGGAGACCGTACGGCAGGCGCTGCGCGAACTGCTCATCCAGGGCCGGGTCCGCCGCAAGGGCCGCGGCACCGTGGTGGCCGGGCCCAAGCTGGTCCAGCCGCTGTCCACGGCGAGCTACACCGAGGGCGTACGGCGGCAGGGCCGCGTCCCCGGGCGCAATCTGATCGGCCTGGAACAGCTGGAGGCCGACCCCACGCTCGCCGCCGAGCTGCGGATCGGGACGGGGGACCCGGTCTGGCACATGGAGCGGGTGCTGCTCGCGGACGAGGAGCGGGTCGGACTGGAGAGCACGTACCTGTCCGTCGCGCGACTTCCCCATCTCGCACGGGACTTCGCGCCCGACACCTCCTTCTACGCGTTCCTGAGCGAGCGGATGGGGCTGGCGCCGACGGTGGTGGACGAGCGGATCGAGACGGTGCTGGCGACGCCGCGGGAGGCGTTGCTCATCGGCACGCCGCCGGCTTTGCCGATGCTGCTGCTGCACCGGTCGAGCAAGGACGCGTCCGGGGTGCCCCTGGAGCGGGTGCGGTCCCTGTATCGGGGGGATCGGTTCAGCTTCACCGTCCACCTGGACTAGGGAGACGTCAGGGGGCGCCCCTGAAACGGTGCGGCCGCCCTCCTGATATCACGGAACGGTAACGGGTCTAGGCCAAGTTTGGAGCCTTGTTCACCGGGGCGACCGTATCCCGTTGTGTCGCGGACATCTGCGGTCGCGAACGTCGGGGTCGTGAGAGTCACTGTCGTAGGAGCCGGGGTGCTGGGCACCATGCACGCCTGGCATGCAATCGAACGCGGCCACGAGGTCGTCCACCTGGAGCGGGAGCGCGAGGCGCGCGGCGCCTCCGTCCGCAACTTCGGCCTGGTGTGGGTCGGGGGCAGAGCGGTCGGCGCGGAGCTGGAGACGGCGCTGCGCGCCCGGGAGCTGTGGGAGGAGATCGGCGCGAAGGTGCCGGGCGCCGGCTTCCGGGCGAACGGCTCGCTGACGGTGGTGCGCACGCCCGCCGAGCAGGCGGTCGCCGAGGACGTGCTGGGCCGGCCCGACGCCGCCGAGCGCGGCTACAAGTGGCTGTCGCCGGCCGAGGTCCGCGCGTACAACCCGGCGCTGGGCGGCGACTTCCTCGGCGCGCTGCTGTGCGAGAAGGACGCCGCGGTCGAGCCGCGCACCACGCTGCCCGCGCTGCGCGCCCACCTGGCCGCGACCGGCCGCTACACGTTCGTACCCGGCCGGGAGGTCCGCGACGTGGCGACGGGCTCGGTCCGGGACGACCACGGCACGGTGTACCGCTCGGACAGCGTGGTGCTGGCGACCGGCGCCTGGCTGGGCGGCCTGGTCAGGGAACTGGCCCCGGAGCTGCCGGTGCGCCGGGTCCGGCTGCAGATGGCGCAGACCGCGCCGCTGGGCGAGGCGCTCACCACGTCGGTCGCCGACGGCGACAGCTTCCGCTACTACCCCGCCTACGCCGGCGCCGCCCTGGAGGCGCTGCGCTCCGGCGAGCCGCAGCCGCCGGTCGCGGCCGAGCACCGGATGCAGCTGCTGATGGTCCAGCGGCTCGACGGCGGCCTGACCATCGGCGACACCCACGAGTACGACGAGGCGTTCGCCTTCGACGTGACCGAGGACCCCTACGAGCACCTGCGCGAGCGGGCCGCCGCCCTGCTCGGCCGCCCGCTGCCGCCCATCCGGCGCCGCTGGGCCGGGGTGTACGCGCAGACCGTCGACACCGCCGAGGTCGTCCACCGCGAGCAGGTGCTCGACGGGGTGTGGCTGGTCACCGGGCCCGGCGGACGCGGCATGACCTGCTCGCCCGCGATCGGCGAGACCACTGCGAACCGAATCGGCTGGTGAACACCGTGACCTCCACCCCCACCTCGACCCCGTCCCCTTCCCCCGCGCCCACGCTGGTCGTGCTCGACATGGCCGGCACCACCGTCGCCGACGGCGGGCTGGTGGAGTCGGCCTTCTCCCGGGCCGCGCAGGAGCTGGGCGTCGAGCCCGGCAGCGCCGACCACGCCGAGAAGCTCGACTACGTCCGCGCCACCATGGGCGAGTCGAAGATCACCGTCTTCCGCGCCCTGTTCAGCACGGAGGAGACCGCCCAGCGCGGCAACTCCGCCTTCGAACGCGCCTACGCCGAGCTGGTCGACGGCGGGCAGTGCAAGCCGCTGCCCGGCGCCGAGGAGGCGATCCGCGAACTGCGCGCGCAGGGCCGCAAGGTCGTCCTGACCACCGGGTTCGCCCGCACCACCCAGGACGCCATCCTCGACGCCCTGGGCTGGCAGGACATCGCCGACCTCACCCTGTGCCCGGCCGACGCCGGCCGCGGCCGCCCGCACCCGGACATGGTGCTCACCGCGCTGCTGCGCACCGGCACCGAGTCCGTGCGGCACGTCGCGGTGGCCGGTGACACGGCGTACGACATGCTCAGCGGCGTACGGGCCGGCGCGGCGGTCGTGGCCGGGGTCACCAGCGGCGCGCACGACGAGCCCCGGCTGCGGGCGGCGGGCGCCACCCACGTGCTCGGGTCGGTCGCCGAACTCCCGGCGCTGCTCGGGGGGTCGTGACATGACCCGCACGAGCACCGCCACCTCCTCCGCCCGGGGCGCGGCCACCGGCCCCGGCACCCTCAAGGGGGCCGCGGGTCCGGCCCGCGCCGCCGGCCCCGCCTCCGGCATCCGCTTCGACCACGTCAGCGTCACGTACGGCGCCACCACCGTCCTGGACGCGCTGGACCTGACCGTCGAACCCGGCGAGGTGATGGCCCTGCTCGGCCCGTCCGGCTCCGGCAAGACCACCGCGCTGCGGGCGGTCGCCGGGTTCGTCCACCCCTCCGCCGGGCGGGTGCTGATCGGCGGCCGGGACGTCACCGGCCTGCCCCCGTACAAGCGCGGCATCGGCATGGTGGTGCAGCAGTACGCGCTCTTCCCGCACCTGCGGGTCGAGCAGAACGTCGCGTTCGGGCTGAAGGCGAACCGTACGCCGCGCGCCGAGGTGGGCCCGCGGGTCGCGGCCGCGCTGGAGATGACCGGCATGGCCGGGTACGCGCGCCGCTACCCGCGCGAGCTGTCCGGCGGGCAGCAGCAGCGGGTCGCGATCGCCCGCGCGCTGGCCATCCGGCCGGGCGTGCTGCTGCTGGACGAGCCGCTGTCGGCGCTCGACGCCCAGTTGCGCTCGGGCATGCTCGCCGAACTCGCCCGGCTGCACCGCGAACTGCCCGACGTGTCGATCCTCTACGTCACCCACGACCAGATCGAGGCGCTCACCCTGGCCGACCGGATCGCCGTCCTGGACCGGGCCAGGCTGCAGGACTGCGGCACGCCGCACGAGCTGTACCGCACCCCGCGCACCGCCTTCACCGCGAGCTTCGTCGGCAGCGCCAACCTGCTGCGGGTGCGGGCCGAGGGCGACGGCGTGTTCCGGCTCGGTACGGCCGCGCTGCGCGTCGAGGTGCCGGCACCGGCTCCGGCCGCCGGCGCGGAGGCGACGGTGTGCCTGCGCCCGCACGTGCTGCGGCAGACGCCGCTCGCCGCCGAGCCGGGCACGGAGGAGGTCAACGTGCTGCGCGGCACCGTCACCGCCGTGCAGTGGCGCGGCCACACCCACCGGCTGCTGGTCGACGCGTACGGGAGCGAACTGCGCGCCGACGTCGGCGACCTGCGGCAGCCGCCGGGGGTCGGCGAACCGGTCGCGCTCACCTTCGACGCGCAGGACGCGGTGCTGCTGCCCGGCGGCCTGGCCGCGGACGGCACGGACCGAGCCCCCGAACCCGCCCCCGGGCGCGACGGCGGCCCCGGGAACGGCGGTCCCGCGGGCGGCGGCTCCGCGAGCGACGGCTCCGCGAACGGCGGCGACGGGGGAGGTGCCGGCGATGGCGTCGGCTAGCGCGGGCTCGACCGCGGTCGGCCCGCGGGTGGACGGCGACAGCAGGCCCAGGCGCCCGCGCGCCGTACCGGCCTGGCTGTGGGCGGTGCCCCCGGTCGCCGGACTCGGCCTGGTCTTCCTCTATCCGCTGGTCCTGGTGGTCAAGCAGTCCTTCTCGCCCGACGCGGGCGGGCACTCCACCAAGCCCTGGTCGCAGGTGTTCCAGGAGCAGTCCTTCCGCAAGGCGCTGTGGAACACCGTGTGGATCGCGGCCGGTTCCACCGCGGGCTGCCTGGTCCTCGGCTTCCTGCTCGCCCTGGTGATCGCCTTCGTGCCGTTCCCCGGCGGGAAGGTGCTCAGCCGGTTCATCGACATCTTCCTCGCCTTCCCGTCCTTCCTGATCACCCTCGCGCTGCTGTTCATCTACGGCACGGTCGGCATGGCCAACGGGCTGTGGACGGACGCGACCGGGGCGGCCGCCGGACCGGTCGACTTCCTGCACACCCCCTGGGGCGTGCTGCTCGCCGAGGTCACCTACTTCACGCCGTTCGTGATGCGGCCGCTGCTCGCGGCGTTCTCGCAGGTCGACACGGCCCAGCTGGAGGCCGCCTCGTCGCTGGGCGCGCGGGCGCCGCGGATCGTCCGGCAGGTGATCCTGCCCGAGGCGCTGCCGTCGCTGGCCGCAGGCGGCGGACTCGTCCTGGTGCTGTGCCTCAACGAGTTCGGGATCGTGCTGTTCACCGGCGCGAAGAACACCACGACGCTGCCGATGCTCGTCTACAGCAAGGCGATCCTCGACGGGGACTACCCGGGGGCGTGCGTCGTCGCGGTGGTCTCGGTGGTGCTGTCGGTCTCCTTGTACGGGCTCTACCGGGTCCTGGTGGCCCGCACCACGGGAGGTGCACGCCGTGCTGGTGCATAGCAGGCCGGGCCGGATCGCGTCCTGGGTGGTCTTCTTCGCGCTGTTCCTGCCGGTGTTCGCGCTGCCCTTCCTGGTCGTCCTGATGGCGTCGTTCGCGACGAACTGGAGCGGGGCCTTCCCCTCGCACGCCACGTTCGCGCACTACCGGGACATCGGGAGCGGCGACTCGCTGCACGCGCTCACCACGAGCCTGCTCACCGCGCTGTGCGCGAGTCTGCTCGCGCTCCTGGTCGGCGGGTGGGCGGCGCTGGCCGCGGAACGCCTGCGCGGGGGCGCCCGCAAGCTGCTCGACGGGCTGTTCGTGCTGCCGGTGGCGGTGCCGTCGGTGGTGGTCGGGCTGTCGCTGCTGGTCGCCTTCTCCAAGCCGCCGTTCCTGCTCAACGGCACCGCGAAGATCGTCATCCTCGCGCACACCGTGCTGGTCACCGCGTTCGCGTACCAGTCCGTCAGCGCGGCGCTGGCGCGGCTGGACCCGGCGTACGAGCAGAGCGCGGCGAGCCTCGGGGCGCGGCCGTCGTACGTGCTGTGGCGGGTCCGCATCCCCCTGCTGCTCCCGTCGCTCACGGCCGCCGCGGGGCTGTGCTTCGCGCTGTCCATGGGGGAGCTCTCGGCCACGATGATGCTCTACCCGCCGGACTGGATGCCGTTGCCCGTACAGATCTACGGCGCCACGAACCGGGGCTCGCTCTTCGAAGGAGCGGCGCTGGCGGTGGTGCTCATGGTCAGCACGCTCGTCGTGCTCCTGGTGATGGGCCGGATACGGACCCGGGCCGCCTTCCGCTGACCCGCCCCACCTCCTGCCTCGCCCCTTGCCCCACCTCACAACAACGTTCATGACTCAAGGAGTTAGATCTGCCATGCGCAAGCGCAACAGCAGCAGCCGTCTGCTCAGCCCGATCGCCGCCGTGAGCGGGGTCGCCGTGATGGGCCTCGTCCTGGCCGGCTGCGGGGGTTCGTCGTCGGCGGACAGCGGCAAGCCGTCGACGACGGTGACGGTGTACAGCGCGGACGGGCTGCACACGGACACCGGGGACGGGTTCTACAACAAGGTCTTCAAGGACTTCACCGCGAAGACCGGGATCAAGGTCAAGTACGTGGAGGGCGGCTCCGGCGAGGTCGTGCAGCGGCTGGTGCGGGAGAAGTCGAACACGCAGGCCGACGTGGTGGTGACGCTTCCCCCGTTCATCCAGCAGGCGCAGGAGAAGGGGCTGCTGACGTCGTACAAGCCCGCGGGCGTGGACAAGGTGGCCGCGGCGGACAAGGACGCGGACGGCTCGTGGGAGTCGATCGTCAACAACTACCTGTGCTTCATCTACAACACCAAGGAACTCGCGCAGCCGCCGAAGACGTGGGACGACCTGCTGGACGGGAAGTTCAAGGGCAAGCTGCAGTACTCGACGCCGGGCGTCGCCGGTGACGGCACCGCCGTGGTGATCAAGGCGATGCACGACCTGGGCGGCAAGGACGCGGCGATGGCGTACCTGAAGAAGCTCCAGGCGAACAACGTGGGCCCGTCGGCGTCGACCGGCCAGCTCGCCCCGAAGGTCGACAAGGGCGAACTGCTCGTGGCCAACGGCGACGTGCAGATGAACTACGCCGACAAGGCGTCCATGCCGAACCAGGGCATCTTCTTCCCGGCGGCGAACGCGACCGGCAAGCCGACCACGTTCGCGCTGCCGTACGCGGCGGGTCTGGTGAAGAACGCCCCGCACGAGGACGCCGGCAAGAAGCTGCTGGACTACTTCCTCAGCCCGGCCGTGCAGCAGGAGGTCTCCTCGGTGGGCGGCGGCTTCGCCGCCCGCACCGACGTGACCGCGACCGACGCCAACGCGGCCGCCCTGAAGCAGATCATGGCGGGCGTGGACGTCTTCACGCCGGACTGGAAGGACATCAACGACAACCTCGACTCGTACGTCGAGGCGTGGAGGTCCGCCACCGGCAGCAGCTGATACCGCGGGCTGGACGGCCGGGGCGGGTGCGACCCGCCCCGGCTACGCTTGGTACATCTCAGGCGGTACCCAGGACAGGAGAGCGAGCCGTGTCGACACGCAAGCCGATCGAGTCGTGGCTGACCGACATGGACGGGGTGCTGATCCACGAAGGCACCCCGATTCCGGGCGCGGACGCGTTCCTCAAGGGGCTCAGGGCGTCGGGCAAGCCGTTCCTGGTGCTGACCAACAACTCCATCTACACCCCGCGCGATCTGCACGCGCGGCTGACCCGGATGGGTCTTGACGTGCCGGTGGGCAACATCTGGACCTCGGCGCTGGCCACCGCGAAGTTCCTCGACGACCAGCGGCCGGGCGGCACCGCGTACGTCATCGGCGAGGCGGGCCTGACCACCGCGCTGCACGACGTCGGCTACGTCCTGACCGACCACGCCCCGGACTACGTGGTGCTCGGCGAGACCCGCACCTACAGCTTCGAGGCGCTGACGAAGGCGATCCGGCTGATCAACGGCGGCGCCCGCTTCATCTGCACCAACCCCGACCAGACCGGCCCCTCGCCGGAGGGCGTGCTGCCGGCCGCGGGCTCGGTGGCGGCGCTGATCACGAAGGCGACCGGCAAGGACCCGTACTTCGTCGGCAAGCCGAACCCGCTGATGATGCGGGCCGGGCTGAACGTCATCGGCGCGCACTCCGAGAGCAGCGCGATGATCGGCGACCGGATGGACACCGACGTGCTGGCCGGGCTGGAGTCCGGCATGGAGACGTTCCTGGTGCTCACCGGGCTGACCACCCGCCCGGACATCGACCGCTACCCCTTCCGCCCGTCCCGGGTGGTCGACTCGATCGCGGACCTCGTCGACGAGATCTGACCCCCGGCACTGGCCCCCCGGCACCGGCACCCCCCGGCACCGGCACCCTTTACGGCGGTCGGCCCGCACCCGTGAGCCGGACGCGCCGTTTTTACTCTCCGTAGACGAATAGTCACCCCAATGGACCACTGAGCCGCCGCTCGGAGTGCGGGCGGCGCCGGGCGGCGGAATCTTCGTAAGCACCGGGCGCGGGTCCCCGCTCCCGGCTGAGCGGAGGTCCTCATGTTTGGTCTGAAACTGCCCGCCATCGCTGCTGCCGGCGCCGTCGCCGTGCTCGCCGTGGGCGGCGTCTCCGGACTGCCGAAGCCGGCCGTCGCCGACGACGGCGGGGGAGGGTCGGGCAGCTCCTCGTCCAGCAGCTCGTCCAGTTCGTCGAGCTCGTCGAGCAGCTCGTCGTCCGGCGCGGGCAGCATGGACGTCTCGCCGCGGACCGTCGCCCCCGGCGGCGTGGTCTCCCTGCACCTTGCGACCTCCTGCAAGGCCGGGAAGAGCGCGACGGCCAGCGCCGACGTGTTCGTGGACACCGTGACCCTGGCCCCGGCCAGCGGCGGCCGGGGCATGGAGGGTGACGCGTTCATCAGGTCCGACGCCGTGCAGGGCTCGTACGCGATCGCGGTGCGCTGCCAGGACGGCACCAGCTCCGCCAGCGCGTCCATCACGGTCAGCACCAGCAGCAGCGTCACGCCGGTCAACCCGATCCACCCGGTCAACCCGGTGCCGGCCGGCGGTGGCGGCGCGGCCCGGCAGCTCGCCGCCCGCAGCGGTGGCGCCGAGCAGCTCGCCGCCGGTCCGGCGGCGGCCGGTGGCAGCACCGCTCCGCTGCTGGTCACCGGTGGTGTCGCGGCGGCCGGCCTGGCCGGTCTCGCGCTCTACCGGCGCCGCAGCGCGGCCCGCGGCTGACCCGGCATGCCCGAAGGGGAGGACGCGGAAGCGGTGCGGGCCGACACCCGGGCCAGGCCCGACAGCAAGACGTGGACGGCCCTGGCGGTCGGACTGCTCCTGCTGGCGGCCTGGCTGGTCGGCCACGGCTCCGGCGGCGGTACCGCAGCCGCCGGGGCCGTCCGCGCGCAGGCCGCGGCGGCGAACGACCACCCGCCGCACCTGTACGCGGCCCATGTCCCGCTGCCCGCGTCCGACCCGGTCCGGCTCGACATCGGCTCGATCGGGCTGCACGCCGACCTGGTCGGGCGCGGGCTGACCGACGGCACGATCGACCCGCCGCCGTACTCGACCCCGAAGGTGGCCGGCTGGTACACCGGCGGCCCGACCCCGGGGACGGCCGGCGCGGCGCTGATCGTCGGGCACGTGGACACCGAGACCGGCCCGGCGGTCTTCTTCCCGCTGAGCACGGTCAAGCCCGGCGCGCTGGTCGCGGTGACCCGGGCGGACCACTCGGTCGCGGACTTCTCGGTGGAGGCGGTGGAGGTGGTCCCGAAGGACCACTTCGACGCGACCCGGGTCTACGGCTCCGACGCCGCGGACCGCCCCGAGCTGCGGCTGATCACCTGTGGCGGCGACTTCGACAGCGCCCGGCAGGCGTACTCGGCGAACGTCGTGGTCTACGCCTCCCTGACCGGCTCGCGCGCGGCGCCCGGCAGCGGGGCTTAGGGTGCGGACAGGTGCAAGGATGCCCATCGAGGTGGGCGCGTACGGGGACGGAACGCCCGGCGGGGTTCCGTACCGGACGGCCGGCGGGACGACGGACGGAACGGCGTACGGAGTGGCCGGCGGAACGGTGTGCGAAGCGGTGTGACGATCCCCTTATCGGAGGTCCGGATGCCCAAGCGTGACCCGCGGGGGGACAGGTGGCGGCCCCTGCCCGCCGCGGATGTGCGTCCGGCGCCGGACCGGGTCGAGGAGGCCCGCGCGGCCGGCACCCCGCACGGGCTGCGCACCGACCTCGAAGCGCTGATCGGCCCGGGCAAGGTGCTCGGCGGCATCTCCGACCTGGTGCGCTACGCCTCCGACGCGAGCCCGTACCGCTTCGTGCCGCAGGTCGTGGTGGTCCCCGACAGCGTGCAGGACGTCGTCAAGCTGATGGGTTACGCCCGCGGGCAGCGCCGCAACCTGGTCTTCCGGGCGGCCGGCACCAGCCTGAACGGGCAGGCGCAGGGCGAGGACATCCTGGTGGACGTGCGGCGCCACTTCAGCGGGGTCGAGGTCGAGGCCGACGGCGCCCGCGCCCGGGTGCTGCCCGGGACCGTACTGGCCCGGGTGAACGCCGCGCTGGCCCGGCACCGGCGGGTGCTGGGGCCCGACCCGGCCAGCGCGGGCGCCGCCACGATCGGCGGGGTGCTGGCGAACAACGCCTCGGGGATGGCCGCCGGCACCAGCCGCGACTCCTACCGCACGGTCGTGTCGCTCACCGCGGTGCTGCCCTCCGGGACCGTGGTGGACACCGGCGACCCCGAGGCCGATGCGGCGCTGGCCGCCGCCGAGCCCGAGCTGCACCAGGGCCTGCTGGACCTGAAGGACGAGATCGAGGGCGACCCGGGGCTGACCGCCCGTATCCGCGCCAAGCACGCGATCAAGAACACCAGCGGCTACCGGCTGGACGCCTTCCTCGACGCCGAGACCCCGGTGCAGATCCTGCGCGGGCTGATGGTCGGCTCGCAGGGCACCCTCGGCTTCGTCGCCGAGGCGGTCTACGAGACGCTGCCGGTCCGGGCCGCGGCCACCGCCGGGCTGCTCTTCTTCCCCACGCTCGACGCCGCCGCGGCCGCGGTGCCGCTCTTCGCGCAGGCCGGCGCGGAGGCCGTCGAGCTGATGGACGGCCATGTGCTGCGGGCGTCCGTCGGCGTGGCCGGGGTGCCGGCCGACTGGGAGGGACTGCCCGCGGAGTGCGCCGCGCTGCTGGTGGAGTTCCAGGCCGCCGACGAGACAGAGCTTGCCGCGTACGAGCGGGCCGCGCGCCGGGTCTGCGACGACCTCGGGCTGGTCGCGCCGGTGCCCTCGGCCGGCAACGACTTCAGCCGCGACCCCGAGACGATCGGGCGGCTGTGGCGGGTCCGCAAGGCGTTCGTGGCCGCGGTCGGCGGTCGCCGTCCGCCCGGCACCACCCTGATCACCGAGGACTTCGCGGTGCCGCCGGCCCGGCTGGCCGAGGCGTGCGCGGAGTTGCTGGCGCTCCAGGAGCGGCACGGCTTCGACGCGGCGGTGGCCGGCCACGCCGCCCACGGCAACCTGCACTTCCTGCTCGCCTTCGACGCGGCCGACCCGGCCGACGTGGAGCGGTACGCCGCCTTCATGGACGACTTCTGCCACACCGTCACCGAGCGGTTCGACGGATCGCTCAAGGCCGAACACGGCACCGGGCGCAACCTTGCTCCGTTCCTGGAGCTGGAGTGGGGCTCGCGCGCCACCGCCCTGATGTGGCGGGTCAAGGCGCTCCTGGACCCCGACGGCATCCTCGCCCCCCGCGTCGTCCTCGACCAGGACCCGCGCGGCCACCTGCGCGGCCTCAAGACGCTGCCCGCCACCGAGGCCGCCGCCGACCCCTGCATCGAGTGCGGCTTCTGCGAACCGGTCTGCCCCAGCCGGGACGTGACCACCACCCCCCGGCAACGGATCGTGCTGCGCCGCGAGATGTTCCGGCAGCCCGCCGGCTCGCCGGTGCTCCGCGAACTCCTCGACGCCTACGGCCACGACGCCGTCGACACCTGCGCCGGCGACTCGCTGTGCGCGGCCGCCTGCCCGGTCGGCATCGACACCGGCGCGCTGATGAGGGACTTCCGCCGGGCCGGGCACACCCGCGCCGAGCAGCGCGCCGCCGCCTCGCTCGCCACCCACTGGCCCACCGTGGAACGGGCCGTCCGCGCGGGCCTCGGCGCGGCCGGCGCCGTCCGCGACCGGGCCGGCGACCGCCCGCTCACCTCCGCGAGCGGGCTCGCCCGCCGGGCGCTGCGGCCCGAACTCGTCCCCGAATGGCTGCCGGAGACCCCTGGGGCCGCGCCGCACCTGCCGCGGACGCAGCGGCAGGGCGCCGCTGCGGTCTACTTCCCCTCGTGCGTCAACCGGATCTTCGGCCCGCCGCGCGGCAGCGGCCGCGGCTGGGTGGTGCAGGCGCTGGTCACCCTCGCCGAGCGGGCCGGGCAGCCGCTGTGGATTCCGCCCGACGCGACCCGCGCCTGCTGCGCCACCATCTGGCACTCCAAGGGGTACGACGCGGGCAACGCGGTCATGGCGAACCGGGTCGTGGAGCACGCCTGGGCGTGGACCGGCGGCGGGCGGCTGCCCGTGGTCGTGGACGCCCAGTCCTGCGCGCTCGGGCTCTCCCGCGAGGTCGTGCCCTACCTCACCGACGCCAACCGCGAACTGCACGGGGAGCTGACCGTCGTCGACGCGGTGGCCTGGGCGGCCGGCCAGCTCCTGCCCAAGCTCTCGGTCACCCGGCCGATCGGGTCCGTGGTCCTGCACCCCACCTGCGCGGCGGTCCACCTCGGTGACGCCGCCGACACCGGCGACGGCGTGACCGCGCTTGAGGCTGTCGCCCGGGCCTGCGCGCAGGACGTCGTCGTCCCCGACGACGCGGGGTGCTGCGGCTTCGCCGGGGACCGGGGCATGCTCCACGAATCGCTCACCGCCGCAGCGACCCGCCCCGAGGCGGAAGAGGTCGCCGCCCGCGCCTTCGACGCCCACCTCTCGGCGAACCGGATGTGCGAACTGGCCATGGAGCACGCCACGGGTGAGCCGTACGAGTCGGTGCTCCTCGCCCTGGAGCGGGTGACCCGCAGGGGGCCCTGACCCCCGGGGTGCGTTCCGCCGGTGGAGGGACCACCCGTTGGTGGTGGGCTGAGCGGGGCGGGGGGCCCTAGATGAGGGGCGGGTCCGGGGGGTGGGTGGGGAGGGGGCGGGGGATGGGGGAGAGGAGCAGGAGGACGACGTCGTCGGCGAGGGAACCGCCGGCGTGCTGCAACAGATCCGCGTAGACGCGCTCGACGGCGCCGTCGAGGTCGTGGCCGCAGCCGGCGACGAGGGGGCCGACCCGCTCCGAGAGCGGGTAGAAGGAGTTGTCGTGGGGGCTGCGCGCCTCGATCACACCGTCGGTGCACAGCACGAGGATGTCCCCGGGCAGGAGCGGCACCCGCCAGGGCGCGGGGCCCCGCGCGGCGCGGGCCGAGGCGTCGGAAGGCCCGGACCCGGGCGCGGACACCCGCGTGGGCGACGACGTCGAGACCATGTCCGCGAGCCCCAGCGGCACCCAGGGATCGACCGGCTCCAGCGTCTCCACGGAGCCGTCGCGCGAGACCCGCAGCGGTGCCACATGGCCGTAGTGCAGCAACTCGACGCTGTCCGGCTTGTCGAACTGCGCGAAGAGCGCGGTGATGAAGTCCCCGGTGTCCACGTGCCGCGCCACGCTCGTGTCGACCCGCGCGGCGACCGTGTCGAGCCCGCCCTCGTCGTACGCCGCCTCGCGGAACGCGCCGAGCACCACCGCCGAGGTCTGCACGGCGGCCAGCCCCTTGCCGCGGACGTCGCCGATGAGCGCGCGCACGCCGTGCGGGGTGTCCAGGACGGCGTAGAGGTCGCCGCCGATCTGGGCGGCATCGGCCGCGGAGACGTACCGCACCGCGAGCCGCAGCGTGCCGACGCGGGGCGCGGGCGGGTGCATCAGGGCGTGTTGGGCGGCCTCGGCGACGGAGGTGATCGCCGTGAACGCCTTCGCGCCGGTCTCCCGGCGCCAGGCGATGTAGATGCTGAAGAGGCTGACCAGGCAGTACGCGAAGAGCTGGCCGAACAGGACGTCGTGGTTCGGGATGTCGGTCACGCCGTCGTACGGCGACAGGGCGCCCTGGACGGCGACACCGAGCAGGCTGATGAACAGCGTGCGCTGCCAGCTGACGGTGATCGCGGCGAGCGGGGGCGCCGCCACGATGCCGGGGGTCAGAAAGTGGTCCTGGCCGGCGAGCAGGTCGGCGATGACCACGATGGCGAGCGCCGCCAGCGGCAGGGACAGGCCCATGCGGGAGAGGTAGTCGCTCTCCAGCCGCTGTACGGCTCGAACCCAGGCGTTCTTCACATGGTGTACCTATCTGGCCTTCCCGGCCGCGTCAGCCGCGCGCCTCCCACGCCACGGAACAACCGCCGGTCGGGACCGGCACCGCCATGACCAGGAACGCTCCGAACAGTTCCAACGTTCCCAGCTTCACCTGTGCGTGCAACCTGATGGCGAGCGCTACCCCAGCCGACCCGGCCCGCAAACATCCCGGCGGCAGGAAATCGCGCGCAGTGTTGCGCCGGGTGAAAGTTGTGCGACGGCAGGGGGAACAGGGGTGGCAGAGGCGCCGGTCTCTTCCTAGGGTCTGCATGTACCTGCCACCGTGGCCGGGTACGTCCTGACCCCGCGCTGGAGGAACCCCTGTGCGTTTCCGACTGATCGCGTCCACCGCCGTCGCCACCGCCTTCGGACTGCTGGCGATCCCGGCATCCGCGGCGAGCGCCGGCCCGGGCGCCCCGGGCATCGGCGACCCGTACTACCCGACGTACGGCAACGGCGGCTACGACGTCTCGCATTACGCGCTCGACCTCAGTTACCAGCCCACCACCGACACGCTCTCCGGCACCACCGTCGTCACCGCGACCGCCACCCAGGGGCTGACCAGCTTCGACCTGGACTTCGCGCTGGACGTCAGCAAGGTCACCGTCAACGGCCGGCCGGCCCGCTTCGCCTCCAGCGGCGAGCAGGAGTTGGTGGTCACCCCGGACCGGACCATCGCCAAGGGCCACCGCCTCACCGTCGCCGTCACCTACTCGGGGGTGCCCTCGAAGGTCCAGCGCTACGGCTTCACCTCCTGGATGCGCACCCCGGACGGCGGGGTCGCCGCCAACGAGCCGGAATCCGCGTGGTGGTGGTTCCCCAGCAACGACCACCCGGCCGACAAGGCCACCTACGACGTGAACGTCCGGGTGCCCAAGGGCGACCAGGCGATCAGCAACGGCGTGCTGGTCTCGCAGCACACCAGCGGCGGCTGGACCGGCTTCCACTGGGTGGAGGACAAGCCGCAGGCCACCTACCTCGCCACCCTCGCGGTCGGGCACTTCGACATCACCCACTCCCGCACCGGCACCGGCGTGCCCGTGGTCAACGCCTACAGCCCCGACCTGGACCCGGCCACCGCCGCCAACGCCAAGGCCAGCGTCGAGCGCACCGGCGAGATCGTCGACTTCCTCAGCGGCTACTTCGGGCCGTACCCGTTCGACTCGGCCGGCGGCTACGTCCCCGACGTCACCGCCGGCTTCGCGCTGGAGACGCAGACCCGGGTCTTCTACAGCCCGAAGTTCTTCACCAAGGGCCCGGACACCTCGGTGGTCGCGCACGAGCTGGCCCACCAGTGGTACGGCGACAGCGTCTCGCTGGAGCGCTGGTCCGACATCTGGCTCAACGAGGGCTTCGCCGGCTACGCCGAGTGGCTGTGGGCCGAGCACGAGCACACCGGCACCCCGCAGGAACTCGCCCAGCAGGTCTACGACGCCCACCCGGCCGACGACGCGTTCTGGACCGTCAAGCCCGGCGACCCGGGCGCCGCGAACCAGTTCGACGACGCCGTCTACGACCGCGGCGCCGTCGCGATCCAGGCGCTGCGCGACACCATCGGCGACACCGCGTTCCTGAAGCTGCTCAAGGCGTGGCCGAGCCAGCACCGCTACGGCAACGGCACCATCGCCGAGTTCGAGTCGCTCGCCGAGCACCTGTCCGGCAAGGACCTGAGCGCCTTCTTCACCACCTGGCTCTACACCGCGGCCAAGCCCGCGGTCTTCCCGGCCGCGCCCGCCGCGAGCCGGTCCGCCGCGAACTGACCCGGCGCCGTACGGCACCATGGACCGCGGGCGGGGCCGGACCCCGCCCGCGGAACGGCCGTACGGAAGGAGCGCGGTGAGCGCAGGGGATGCCCGGTCGGGACAGTTGCCGCAGCTGCGGGCGGACTGCGGGAACTGCTTCGGCCTGTGCTGCGTGGCCCTCGCCTTCACCCGCTCCGCGGACTTCGCGGCCGACAAGCGCTCCGGCGAGCCGTGCGGCAACCTCACCGACGGCCACCGCTGCGGCATCCACACCCGGTTGCGGGCCGACGGCTACCGCGGCTGCACGGTCTACGACTGCTTCGGCGCCGGCCAGCAGGTGTCCCAGGTCACCTTCGGCGGCCGGGACTGGCGCGGTGCCCCCGACGGCGGCCGGGCGATGTTCGACGCGCTGCCCCGGATGCGCCAGCTGCACGAACTGCTCGCCTACCTCACCGAGGTCCGCGCCCGGCCGGCCGCCGCCGCGCTGCACCCGGCCGCCGACCGCGAACTGGCCCGGGTACGGGCGCTGACCGGCCTCGACCCGGACCGGCTGGCCGCGCTCGACCTCGACGCCGAGCGCGCCGCGGTCAACCCGCTGCTGCTGCGGGGGAGCGAGCTGGTCAGGGCGCAGGCGCCCGGCCGCCGCCGCGCCGACCGGCGCGGCGCGGACCTCGTCGGCGCCCGGCTGCGCGGCGCGGACCTGCGGGGCACCGATTTCCGCGGTGCCTGCCTGATCGCGGCCGACCTGCGCGGGGCGGACCTGCGGCTGGCCGACCTGATCGGCGCGGACCTGCGGGACGCGGACCTGCGCGGCGCGGATCTGACCGGGGCGCTCTTCCTCACCCGGTCCCAGGTGAACGCGGCGCGCGGCGACGCCCGTACCCGTATCGGGCCGGCGCTGGACCGGCCGGCGCACTGGAGCTGAGGGCCGCGCGGGCATGGAAAAGGCCATGGAAAAGGCCCCCCGCTCGCGCGAGGGGCCTCACCTCAGGTGCGCCGCCAGGGACTCGAACCCCGGACCCGCTGATTAAGAGTCAGCTGCTCTAACCAACTGAGCTAGCGGCGCCTGCTGACATGGAGATCGTACCGCATGGCGGGGCCGCGAAGAAAATCAGATGCTCATGCTCAGCAGCACCGGAGCGGCCCGCTCGTGCAGGGTGTCCACGGCCGGGCGCAGCCGGTGCGCCTGGGTGTACGGCATGGACAGCGCGAGGCAGGCGACGGTGTTGCCGATGGTGACCGGGATGGCCGCGCAGACGGTGCCGACCGCGTACTCCTGCAGGTCGAGGGTGGGGACGCTGGCGGGCTGCCGCTCCAGTTTGGTGAGCAGCACCCGGTCGTCGATCACGGTGCGGGAGGTGAGCCGGGCCGGACGGTGCCGGGACAGGTGCTCGCGGCGGCCGTTGTGGTCGAGCTGGGCGAGCAGGCACTTGCCGACCGCGCTGGCGTGTGCGGCGGAGCGGAAGTCGACCCACTCGTTGACCTTCGGCGCCTTCGGGCCGTCGGCGAAGTCGATGATCCGCACCTCGCCGTCGTCGTACCGGCTGAAGTAGACGGCGGCGTCGACCTCGTCGCGCAGCTTGATCAGGATCTCCTTGAGCTTCTCGGCGAGCGCCATGTCGCGGTTGGCGGCGCCGAGCAGGACCAGGGACTCGCCGACCACGTAGCCGCCGCCCGGCAGGAATCCGAGGTAGCGTTCGCGACGCAGCATGGAGAGCAACTGGCTGAGGTAGCTCAGCGGCACGCCGATCTCGCGGGCGAGCTGTTCGGCGCTGACGCCGTCGCGATGCGTGTTCACGGACTCCAGCACGCGCAGTGCGTACTGGACCGCGTACACCCCCGGTCCAACCTGTCGGTGCTCCAGCGCCACGGTGACCCCCTGCAAGGTAAGACCGTCTGCGTGCCTGGCCCCACCGCTGGTCGTGGGTCAGTGTCAAGGCCTGACCCGCGGTAGGACCGATACTCCACGATAGCGCCAATAGGCTTTCCGGCAGAGGTGGTTGAGAGTCGGTTGAAGGTTGTTCCGACCGCTCACAGCCGTATATGCAGGAAGAGGGCACGCTGGCATATGACATGGTCATTGCCCTCTTCGGGGTGATCTGCAATTGCTGTTCCGGCGGGGTGTGCCGGAAGCACGTGGGGGTGGGAATAAGGCGGTCGCGCGCTCCGGTTGCACCCAACGGACGCGCTGCGCCCGCACAGCACCTCGCCCCGGCGGGCCGGACCCGTCCGAGGGCACCACGATCGACGACCAAGGAGGCGCCCACCGTGGCCGACGCAAGCCTGCCCGACCCGGGACACGGCATCCGGGGGACGGTCCGCGGAAGCGCACCGGTGCCCCTGTCCGTACTGGATCTGGCCACCGTCGGCAGCGGCTTCACCGCCACCGACGCGCTGCGCACCAGCGTGGAGATCGCCCGGGTCGCCGAGACCCGTGGATACCACCGGATGTGGGTCGCCGAGCACCACTCGATGCCCGGCGTGGCCAGCTCCTCGCCCGCGGTGATCCTCGCCCACCTCGCCGCCCACACCGGCACCCTGCGGCTCGGCTCGGGCGGGGTCATGCTGCCCAATCACGCGCCCTTGGTGATCGCCGAGCAGTTCGGCACCCTGGAGGCGCTCGCGCCCGGCCGGATCGACCTGGGCCTGGGCCGCGCCCCCGGCACCGACGGCGCCACCGCCGCCGCGCTGCGCCGCACCGAGACCCTGCACGAGGGCGCCGACGACTTCCCGCGCCAGCTCGCCGAGCTGACCCGGTTCCTGGACGACGAGTTCCCCGACGGCCACCGCTACGCGCGTATCCACGCCATCCCCGGCCCGGTGCAGGGCAGTTCGCCCGGCGGGGTGCAGTCCCCGGCCCGGCCGAGCGTGTGGCTGCTGGGGTCCTCCGGCTTCAGCGCGCAGCTGGCCGGAGCGCTCGGGCTGCCGTTCTCCTTCGCGCACCACTTCTCGGCCGCCAACACGCTGCCCGCGCTGGCGCTGTACCGCGAGTCGTTCCGCCCCTCCGCCGTCCTGGACCGCCCCTACGCCTCGATCGGCGTGGCCGCGCTGGCCGCCGAGGACCCGGAGGCGGCCCGCCGGCAGGTGCTCACCGGCGCGCTGAGCATGCTGCGGCTGCGCACCGGCCGCCCCGGTCTGGTGCCGACCCCCGACGAGGCGGCGGCGTACCAGTTCAGCGCGATCGAGCGGGACTTCGTCGACTCCTGGCTGGGCAACGTGATCTACGGCGACCCGGCGGCGGTCCGCACCGGCCTCGACGAGCTGGTGGAGCGTACCGGCGCCGACGAGCTGGTGATCACCGCCAACGCGCACACGCCGTCCGCCCGGCTGCGTTCGTACGAACTGATCGCGGACGCGTACGACTTCCCGAAGGACGTCGCCGCGACCTCCTGAGCGCGCGCCGGCCCGCCGGCCCCGCTTGGGCGCACGGGCGGAACAGGCGAGCGGAACAGACGAACTGAACGGACGAGCGGAACGGACGAGCGGAACGGACGAGCCGTCGTCGGTCGAGAGGCCGGCGGCGGCTCCTTCGCGTGTCCGCGCCGTGTCCGCGCCGTGTCCGCGCCGGTTAAAGGCCGGTTACCGGCGGGTCGGTGGTCCGGCGCCGCGGGTGGGCGACGGCGCCGGCTTAAGCACGACTTAAAGGCGCTTGTCATCGCGGCCCGCGGGCGGCCGCGCCCGGGGTGCCGAGCGGGCCGCCGCACCCCGTCGCCACCAGATTGGTCTAGTCCAAGTCTGGTTCAGACCATTGACGTGCACTTGACCAAGGGTTAACCATGCTCGTCGCCCCCTGTTGTTCCTCCTTCTCCCCCCGGAGGTCCTTGTGCAGTCAAGGTCAAGGAAGAGAGTGTTCGTGGCCGCCGCCACGAGCGCCGCCGTCGGACTGGGCTTGTTCACCGCCCTGGTCGGCGGCCTCGGCACCGCGCAGGCGGACTCCGCCACCACGGCCGCGAAGCCCGCGGCCGCCGCAAAGCCCGCGGCCGCCGCCGCGAGCAGCGGCGGGGCCAAGATCGCCTACTACGACCAGTGGAGCGTCTACGGCAACGCCTTCTACCCCAAGAACCTCGACACCGAGGGCCTGGCCGGCAAGCTCGACGTCCTCAACTACTCGTTCGAGAACATCGACCCGACCAACCTCACCTGCTTCGAGGCGACCAAGGCGTCGGACTCCACCAACGAGCAGGACCCGAACGCCGGTGACGGCGCGGGCGACGCCTTCGCCGACTACCAGAAGTCGTTCGGTTCGGACATCAGCGTCAACGGCACCGCCGACGTCTACAACCAGCCGATCGTGGGCAACTTCAACCAGCTCAAGGAGCTGAAGGCGAAGTACCCGAACCTCAAGATCCTGGTCTCGCTGGGCGGTTGGACGTACTCCAAGTACTTCTCCGACGCCGCGGCGACCGACGCCAGCCGCAAGAAGCTGGTCAGCTCCTGCATCAACATGTTCATCAAGGGCAACCTGCCCGAGCAGGGCGGCTACGGCGGCGACGGCAGCGCGGCCGGCATCTTCGACGGCTTCGACATCGACTGGGAGTACCCCGGCTCGCCGGGCGGCCACGTCGGCAACCACTACAGCGCCGACGACAAGGCCAACTACACCAAGCTGCTCGCCGAGTTCCGCACCGAACTGGACGCGTACGGCTCGGCCAACGGCGGCAAGCACCTGCTGCTCACCGCGGCCCTGCCGTCCGGCCAGGACAAGATCGCGAACATCGAGACCGACAAGATCGGGCAGTACCTCGACTACGCGAACGTCATGACGTACGACATGCACGGCGGGTTCGAGGCCACCGGCCCGACCAACGAGCAGGACCCGCTCTACCAGTCGTCGAGCGACCCCTCCGCGGTGATCCCGCCGGGCAACGAGAAGTACAGCACCGACAACGCGATCAAGGCGTGGACCCAGGGCGACCCGGCCTACGGCATCCCGGGCGGCATGCCGGCGAGCAAGGTCACCATGGGCTATCCGCTCTACTACCGCGGCTGGGACGGCGTGGCGGCGGGCAGCAACCACGGGCTCTACCAGCCCGCGAGCGGCCCCTCCGCGGCGCGCGGGATCAGCGCGACCGCCGGGATCGCGTACTACAAGGAGCTGACCGGGGTCGTCGACAACCCGGCCGACACCTACTACGACGCGCAGTCGCAGTCGGCCTACTTCTACAACGGCTCCACCTTCTGGACCGGGCTCAGCGACCAGTCGATCACGGCCAAGGCGAACTACGCGCACTGCAACGGGCTCGGCGGGTCGATGATGTACTCGCTGCTCGACCTGGACGCCTCGGCGACGCTCTTCAACAAGATCGTCACCGCGACCAACGGGTCGGCCTCGGACTGCTCCGGCACGGGTACCACCAGCGGGGGCACCTCCACGGGCACCTCGTCGGGCACCTCGTCGGGTAGCACCGACGGCGGCACCTCCTCCGGCACCACGGCGGGGACGACGGACGGCGGCACGTCGACCGGCACCTCGACGGGTACGTCCACCGGCACGTCCACCGGCACCTCGACGGGCACGTCGAGCGGCACCACCGGTGGCAGCGGCGGCAGTTGCACGCTCGCGTCCTGGAGTTCCAGCGCGGTCTACACCGGCGGCGACCAGGTCTCCTGGAACGGCCACAACTGGCAGGCCAAGTGGTGGACCACCAACGAGGAGCCAGGCACCACCGGCGAATGGGGCGTCTGGAGCGACCTCGGCGCCTGCTGATCGTTCCTCTCACCGGCGGGCGTCCTCACGCGCCCGCCCCACCGGGGCCCGCGTCCTTACTCCCCCCGAGGACGCGGGCCCCACCCATGTGCCGGTTCCGCCGTTCTGCCGTGCTCAGTGCGGGCGTCGGCCGAACCGCGCCGCCACGGACTGCTCCAGGGTGAGGCCGTCGGCGTCGTCGTCCGGCTCCAGGAACGCGTGGATCACCGCCAGCGCGACCGTGCCCATCAGGGAACCGCGGCGGTCGTGGTCGACGACACCGGAGGCGGGGTCGCCGATGGCCCTGAGCGTCATCCCGTCGGTCGCCGCGGACAGCGCGTTCGCCAGGTCGTCGAGGGTGAGCCCCCTGCGCAGCCGTAAGTGCCGCTCGCGGAGCACCGTCTCGTACAGCTTCTTCCACGAGCCGAGGTAGTCCTCGTAGACGGTGGAGATGATCCGGGTCACCTCCTCGTCCCCCTCGGCGGCCGTCATGAGCGCCAGGCCGAGCCGGACGGAGGGCAGCCGGACCCCCTCGGCGGTGTGCTGGTAGGCGATGTCGTGCACGGCCCGTACGAAGTCCGGTCCGTGCACCAGCCGTCTGATGTGGGCGACCCGCCGCTCCCGGAACTCCGGCCGGTAGTTCTCCCGCCACACCGCGAAGGTGATCAGGTCGGTGACGAAGTCCGAGTGCGGGCTCCAGCGGTCGCGCAGCATCGACACCCCGTTGCCGTACCGCGTGAAGGGCTGCGGCCCGGCGGCGAACTCCTCGGCGACCCTCCGCTGCGAGAGGGAACCCAGCAGCAGGCGCTCGCTGTTGACGCGGCTGCGGCCGCCCGGGCCGAGGTGCGCCACGAGCAGCCGCATGCCGGCCGCCAGGAGCGCGGCGGTGACCCGGTCGTTCGCGAGCCGGTCACGCCCCCAGCGGGTACGGCGGTTGAGGTTGCGCAGCACCCCGGACAGGTCCTGGTCGTACGGGAAGGGCAGGCCCCGCTTCCCCCGAGGGCCCCGCGGCTCGTCCATGTCGTCCATGCCCGGGATGCTGCCCGCTCCCTCGCGCCGCCACCAGGGGCGCAGGTGCGCGGAGTTCGGCCCGGGCGGCCGACTCCACGCGACCGCGGGGAAGCGGCCGCGCCGCCGGTCGCGCTAGACCGGAGGTCCGCCGTCAGTTCCGGACAGGGGATCGAAGATGCTCACACCCGCCATGGGAGCCGCCGCATGGGTTCTGGCCGGCGCCGCCGTCAGCGGCGCCGCGGTCAGACTCCTCCTCGGGCTGCTCGCCGCGCACGCCGCCCGCACGGCACTCAGGCCCGCCGCCCCCTCCGAATCCGCCCACCGTCTCGCGGTACTGCGCGCCCTCCTCGACGAACTGCGCTCCCACCGCCGCTGATGACTCCGCCGGTGCCGAGCGACCCGTCGACCGGCGCGTTTCCGCCGGACCGCGTCCCGCCGGACCGTGTCCCGGGCCGGTGCCACCACGACCACCGGACGCGAGCGGCCCGCGGGCGATGCACGGACATGACCTGCGCGCTCTCAACGGGGGCCGGGAAGTCGCCGGCCGGCGGCTGCGACCTCGTCGAGGAGAGCGAGGGCGTCGCCGACCGAGCCGGCCGGGTCCGGGACGGGGCAGAGCACGCCGCGTACGGTGCGTTCGGCGTCGATCAGCAGGGTCAGGCGCTTGAGGCGGTCGAGTCCGGACGCACGGGAAGGTGGGCAGCCGCAGTGCGGCGGTCAGCCGCAGGTCGGCGTCCGACAGCAGGGGGAACGTGATGCCCGCGTGTTCGGCGAGCGTGGCGAGTTGGTCCGGACGTTGGGTGCTGACGCCGTACACGCGGGCGCCGCGCTCCTCGAACTCCGGCAGCCGGTCGCGGTAAGTGCACGACTCGAGGGTGCAGCCCGCGGCGCCGGGAGCGGGTGCCGCGTCGGGGCCCGCGGGCGCCCGGTCGGATGGCCCCTGCCTGAGAGTCGCAGCCAGGGCCTCCGTGAGAAGCCCGAAGGCGCCACGCGGCATCGCCCTTGCTCGCCGAGCCGGTGTGATCGGTAGTCGTGACGGGTCAGGACGTCGGTGAGGGCGCGTAGTGGTGGGCAAGACCAGTGGCGAGGTCGTGAAGGTGGGCCCTGGCTTCGGTGGGGCCGTGCACGGTGATGGCGCTCCCGAACGGCAGTAGTGCCCGCACGTCCTCCAGATGCGGGAAGCGGATCGTCACCTTGTGGCCGGTGGCGGATTCTTCATGGTCGTCCCGGACGAGTCGTCGGCCGAAGATCCGTTGCGCTCGCTCGATCTGGGTCCGGTCGATGGTGGCGCTGACCTCCATCGCGTGCTGGTGTTCCCACTGATCAACGAGCGCTGCGGCGACGGTGGCCAGGGTCTGGTTCTCGCGGATCTGTCGTGGCCGGTCGACTTCCTTCCACGTCGTGATCCGGTCGAGTCGGTACATCCGTGGCACTCGGGCGCAGTCGGCGACGAGGTACCAGCTGCCGGCCTTGGCGAGCAGCCCGTAGGGGTCCACGACCAGGTCGCGGGGGCATGACTCGCGTGGGCTGTCGTACTCGATCCGTATTCGGCGACCGCGCCGCACCGGGCCGATCAGCGAAGCCGGGGTCGGGCCGGAAGTACGGGTTCGGAGCCAGGGACGGCTGTCCACGTGCACCACGTCGGTGAGCGGTAGGAGCCCATCGACTCGACGTGGGTGTGCGGCGGCGATCTTGGAGAGCGCGCGCCGGCTCTCGACCGATGCGTCGAGCTCCGCACGTTGCCTCTCGTCCAGCCCGGTGAGCGACAGATGATCACGCTCGCCGGGTGTGAGCCGCGTGAGGTCGAGCCCGGACCCGGGCAGCATGGTCACGCCTCCGAGGCGGCCCCGTTGCGCGGTCACCGGCAGGCCGGCGTCGCGGAGCCAGTTCAGGTCCCGGGTGACGGTGCGAAGGGACACCCCCAGTGCCGAGGCGAGTTCCTGTGTGGTCACGGCATTCCTCGATGCCAGGAGCAGCATCAGGGAGAAGAAGCGGTCCGGGGTCACCCACCGAGTTTTTCAGGAATCGCGACATGATGCGGCGCATATCCCGGTCAGGCTGGCGGATGCGTACCCACGACCTGCGAGAAGGAAGAACCATGACCACATCCGTCGTGTCCGTCGTCTACGTGAACGACGCTCCCGCGGCAGCGCGTTTCTACGGAGAACTCCTCGGCATGAGCCCGTCGTTCGAGGCTCCGGGATACATCACCTTCGACCTTGGGCCAGGCGCTGACCTCGCCGTGTGGTCCGGCCGTTTCGAGGACCTGTCAGCGGACGTCCCGCGTACCAGTGAGGTGTGTCTGGCCGTCGACAGCGGGCCCGACGAGGTCAACGCGATCTTCGAGCAGTGGCGGTCCCAGGGCGTCACGATCCTGCAGGAGCCGCATGATGCGGGGTTCGGGCTGACCTTCCTCGCAGCCGATCCCGACGGGAACCGTATCCGCGTCGCACCGAGGGACTGACAGGCCGCGACGCGGCGGGCGCGCACGAGAGGTGTCGCGCCTGCCGTCGTCCGACTTCCAGACGACGACGCGTGCCCCACGCGCATGCGCCCCTGAGCGTCGAGGGCCGTAGGCGGCTCCCTGGCTTCACAGGCGGGCCAGGTCGGTGGGGGACAGGCGCAGGGCGGCGGCGGCGACGTTCTCGGTCAGGTGGGCGGGGTTGCCGGTGCCCGGGATGGCGAGGACGTGCGGGGCGCGGTGGAGGGTCCAGGCGAGGCGGATCTGCGCGGGGGTCGCGCCGTGCGCGCGGGCGACGGCGAGGAGTTCGTCGTCGTACGCGCCGCCACCCGTGGCCGCGGGTGCTTCCCGCCGCTCCCCGGAGATCGCGAAGAACGGCACGAACGCGATGCCCTGCTCGCCGCAGCGGTCCAACAGGCCGTTGTCGTCGGCGCGTTGGTGGTCGAGCCCGTACCGGTTCTGCACGCAGACCACCGGCGCGATCGCCTGGGCCTCGGCGAGGTGCTCGGGTCGGACGCTGGAGACGCCCAGGTGGCGGATGAGGCCCGCGTCGCGCAACTCGGCCAGGGCGCCGAAGTGTTCGGCGATCGACTCCTCGCCCATCCGGCGCAGGTTCACCACGTCGAGGTGGTCGCGGCCGAGCTGGCGCAGGTTCTCCTCGACCTGCCCGCGCAGCTCCCCGGGCGTGGCCGCCGGCAGCCACTCGCCCGAAGGACCGCGCCCGGGCCCGACCTTGGTGACGATGACCAGGTCGTCGGGGTACGGGGCCAGCGCCCGGTTGATCAGCTCGTTGGCGGAGCGCAGCGGCGAGAAGTAGAACGCCGCCGTGTCGATGTGGTTCACCCCGAGGTCGACCGCGCGGCGCAGCACCCTGACCGCCACATCGCGGTCGATCGGGGCGCCGGCGCCGTTCCCGGCCATGCCGTTGCCCGTCAGCCGCATCGCGCCGAAGCCGAGGCGGTTGACCTCCCGGTCGCCGAGCTTCCAGCTGCCGGCCGCCGCCGCGCTGGTCGTCCCCGCCGTCATATGCGCCGTCATATGCCCTCTCCCCACGCTCACCGAGCCGCCCCCGTGCGGCCGGCGTTGCAGTATGCGGCCCCACTCGCGGCGTCCGAAAGGCACCCGGGGCGCGGGGAAACTCACACGGCGTACCGGAACGCCCGCGCCGCCGTGATCGTTCTTCCTGCGTGAAGCGCTACCTGATCCAGGGCCGGGAGGGACTGGACGTCGTCCGCTTCGGGCAGGACCGGGCGGACGCCGTCGCCCGGCTCGGCGGCGACCCCGCGGTCTTCCGCCGCCCCGACGGCCCGGAGGACTACTTCTACCTCTGGGGTCTGACCCTCTCCTACGACGACCGGCAGCGGGTGCGCTTCATCTCCGTCGAGCTGGGCCCCGAAGTCCTCTACCGCGGTGTCCGGTTGCTCGGTCCCTCCTACGAGGACGTGCACCGGGACCTGACCGCGCTCGGCCTGCGCGGCGACGAGTCCGAGGCCGGGATCGCCTTCAACGCCCTCGGCTTCGCGGTCCTCGGCGCACCCGACGACCCCGAGGTCCACACCTGGGGCGTCGAGGTCTTCCCCCCGGGCACCGAGATCGACCTCGCGGACTACTGAGCCCCGCCCGCCTCGCCTCCCCGTCACCGCCGTCACGCGGCTCGACCTGGGCCCGGCCGCGGACCGGCGCCGCGGACCGGCGGCGGTGGAGAGCGGGTAGGGCGGGTAGGACGGGTGCATCCTCCGCGTCACACCCCCATCGCCACCATCACGATCAGGACGACCAGCAGCAGCGCCACGTACGCGGCCGAGTGCACCCGGTCCGGGACGCGGCCGGCGACCCGCCGCACCACCGCGATGGTGGGCAGGGACCCGGCGAGCAGGGCGGTGCCCGCCGCGAGGTCGACGTAGCCGAGCCGGCCCGCGCCGGCGGACGCGGCCGGGCCGGACGTGGAGGTGAGCACGGGCGCGAGCGCGTAGACGAGGGTGCCGGTCAGGGCGACGGGCACGCTGAGCGGGTTGGCCATGGCGGTCGCCTCTGCCATCGGCAGGCCCCGGCGCCGCAGCAGCGGGACCGTCATGACGCTGCCGCCCACCCCCAGGCCCGCGGCCACCAGCCCGATCCCGATGCCGCCGAAGGTGGTGGTGCCGCGGTCCAGCGGCTTCGGCCGTCCCCGGGGTGCCACCGAGAGGAAGCCCTTCCGCAGCAGGCTGTCGGCGATCGTCACCAGGAGGTAGCCGGCGAAGAGCAGCCGCAGCGCGGTGCCGCCGATCAGCGTGGCGGCCAGCGACCCCGCGGCGGCGCCGACCGCGATGAACGCCGCCAGCGGCCAGAGGTACTCGGCGCGCAGCCGCTCCTGCCGCCACTGCGCGAGCGCCGCGACCGAGGCGTTGACGACCATGACCGCCGCCGAGGTCGCCACGGCGACGTGCATGGCGTCCTGCGTCCCCGGCCGCGCGGTGACGGTCAGGACGCCGTAGACGACCGGGACCGTGATGAACCCGCCGCCGAAGCCGAAGAGCACCGTCGTGACGCCGGTCAGGCAGCCGAAGAGGACCAGGGTGAGGAAGGAGGTCAGGGAGGGAAGCACGCATACGACGCTAGGGATCACCCGAGGTGGCGGGCAATCGATGGATTGCCATCTTCCTACGCGCAGCAGACAGCGCCGGCGCTTCCGCGTAGCCTCGTGCGCATGCGCAATGTCCCGCTCGCGGAGGTGGACACCCTCGATCGCGCGGTGCTGGCGATCGGCACCGACTACCCGCACGACCACCTGCTCGGCTGGCACGAGCACCGCCGCGCCCAGGTCCTGTACGCGGCGACCGGCGTGATGCGGGTCGAGGCCGAGGACGGCAACTGGACGGTGCCCACCGCCCGCGCCGTGCTGATCCCGCCGATGACCAGGCACCAGGTCGAGATGACGGGCGTCAGCACCCGCAGCCTCTACATCGAACCGGCCGCGGTGCCCTGGTTCCCCGCGCGCTGCCGGGCCGTGGACGTCTCCGCCCTGCTGCGGGCGCTCCTGCTCGCGGCCGTCGACATGGAGCCGCGGTACCCCGAGCACAGCCGGGACGAGGCCGTGGTCGCCCTCATCCTGCACGAGCTGAAGGACCTCTCCCCGCTGCCCCTGGACGTGCCGCTGCCCGCCGACCCCCGGCTGCGCGGCCTGTGCGAGGCGTTCCTGCGGCAGCCGGACATCCACGACCCGCCCGCCCGCTGGTGCGCCCGGCTCAACGTCAGCGAACGCACGCTGGCCCGCCTCTTCCGCCGCGGCACCGGCCTGAGCTTCTCGCAGTGGCGGCAACGCGCCTGCATCCTGCACTCGTTGCCGCACCTCGCCGCGGGCACCCCCGTCACGCGCGTCGCCGCCCTGCTGGGTTACGACAACCCCGCCGCGTACACCGCCGCGTTCGGCAAGCTTCTCGGCCGCCCGCCGACCGCGTACGCGAACCCGCACTCCGCGCAGGCGAACCCGCGGACGTCGTAGGCGAACCCACCTCCCGCGCAGGCGAACCCACCTCCCGCGCAGGCGAACCCACCTCCCGCGCAGGCGAATCCACCCTCCGCGCACGCGAACCCGCCTGCCGGGTCGGCGAATCCGGCTACCGCGTACGCCAACGACCTTGTTCAGCCCAGCAGTTGGGAGATGGACGCGGCGGCCACCGGGCGGGAGTAGTGCCAGCCCTGCCCCGTGTCGCAGCCGATCCGCCGCAGCCGCTCGGCCTGGTCCGCGTTCTCGACGCACTCCGCGGTGACCGTGAGCCCGAGCCGGTGGGCGAGGTCGACCAGCGCCTCGACGATGGTCTCGTCGGCGGGGTTGGGGTGTTCCGCGGACCGGAAACCCTGCACGAAGGAGCCGTCGAGCTTGAGGGTGGAGACGGGCAGCCGGCTCATGTAGGCGAGGTTGGAGTAGCCGGTGCCGAAGTCGTCGATGGCGATGCGCACCCCCATCTCGTGGAGCGCGTGCAGGGCCTGGAGGGGCCGGCCGGCGCTGCCCATGACCGCGGACTCGGTGAGTTCCAGCTGGAGCAGGCGGGCCGGCAGCCCGGTCTCGTGCAGGATCGCGGCGACGTCGGCGACCAGGTCGGAGTCCCAGACCTGGCGGACCGCGACATTGACGCTGACCACCAGGGGCGTGCCGGGCCGCTCCCGCTGCCAGGCGCGGGCCTGGCGGCAGGACTCGGCGAGCACCCAGCGGCCGAGCTGCACGATCGAGCCGTCCTCCTCCGCCAGCCCGATGAAGCGGTTGGGCGCGAGCCGCCCGAAGTGCGGGTGCTCCCAGCGGACCAGCGCCTCCACGCCGCGCACCTCGCCGGTGTCCAGGGCGACCAGCGGCTGGTAGTCGAGCACGAACTCGCCCCGCTCGACGGCCTGCCGCAGCGTGCTGGACAGCGACTGGCGGGTCATCCGGTGCTCGTTGCGCTCCGGGTCGAAGAGCGTCCAGCGGCCCTTGCCGTCGTCCTTCGCCCAGTACAGCGTGGTGTCGGCGGCCTGCATCAGCCCGGTGGGGGTGGTGCCCTGGGCCTCCCGCTCGACCACGCCGATGCTCGCGGAGACCGCCAGCCGGTGCCCGGAGACGTCGAACGGCCGCTGGAACGCGTCGAGTACGGCCTCGGCGAGCGCGGTCGCCTGCCCGGTGCCGGTGGAGTCCCGGAGCAGCAGCGCGAACTCGTCGCCGCCCAGCCGGGCCGCGAGGTGGCCGCCGGGCCCGGCGCAGGCCAGCAGCCGGTCGGCCACCGCGGCGAGCAGCTCGTCGCCGACGCGGTGCCCGAGCGTGTCGTTGACCGCCTTGAAGCCGTCCAGGTCGAGGTAGCACAGTCCGATCCGGCCGGTGCCGCGCTCCGGGGCCCGCGCGAAGGCGTCCGCCAGCCGTTCGAAGAACAGCGCCCGGTTGGGCAGCCGCGTCACCGGGTCGTGCATCCGCAGATGCCGCAACTGCCGCCGCAGCGACTCGCGTTCGCTGACGTCCTCGACGGTCAGCAGCAGCGCGCGGCTGTCGGTGCGGGCCAGGGACAGCTCGGCGCGCAGGTCGGTGCCGTCGGCCCGGGTGAGCCTGCGGGTGCAGCGCAGCCGGCGCCGGCTGCCGGTGAGGACGTCGTCGAAGGCGGTGCCGGCGTGCGGGTCGCCGGTGAGGCCGAGCAGCACGCGCGCGTCCGCCGACACCATCCGCTCCAGCGGTACGCCCAGCAGCCGGCCCAGCGCGGCGTTCGCCGCGAGCACGCCGCCGTCGGGGCCCAGCAGAGCCATCGCCGACCGGGCCACCGCGAAGGCGGCGCGGTAGTCGGTCGGCTCCGCGGCGTACGAGGACCGGCGCAGCCGATCACTGCGCGTGATCGTGGCTGCTGTGCTGTCGGGCTCGACGCCGGGGCCGCCCGCGGGTCCGCCCATGGACTGCTCCCTGTTCGCACTTCCGTCACTCGCGATCATATGGGCTGGCGGAGTTGGTGATCCAGCGCCGCTCTGGTGATTTCCCGCACGGATGCCCCCCAGGCGACCGTTTCTGCGCGTGCGGGTCGAGCACGTGAACGCTCTCCGCACATCATGACGCAGCGTAGTCACCCGGAGGAGTGGTGTCGCGGCCGGCGCAGGCGCTCACCCCCGTCCGATCGGCCGCGCCGGTCGTACGTTTTCGCGCCCCGCGCCCCCGCGGCCACTCTCGCGCTCCGGGCCCTGCCGCGCACGCGCTCCACCGCCCGCCGCTGACGCGCTCCGGGCCCCGTTGCCCGCGTGTTCCGGCCCCCGCCGCCCGCACGTTCCGGGCCCGCGCCACCCGGGCGGTCGTACGGCCCCTCGGCTGCGCCGCCGCGCCACTCCGGCGGCAACCCGCACGGAGCATCCGAAACCGACAAACCGCCACAATTCATAGCAATGTGGGGAAGGTCCCGGACCGAATCCCGAACCTCCCGGAGGTCCTTGTGCGGCGGTCAGACCTCGCGTCAGACAACCCGGGGGACGGCGCCCCCGGAACGGGCGCCGTCCCCCGGTCGCCGGGCGTGCCGTCCGGCGCGCGGCGCCGGGTCCTGCGGGCGTTCGCCGCCGCCGTCGCCGGCTTCTCCGCGCTCGTCGCGTGGACCTTGATGACCGGTCCGGCCGCCGGCGCCACCGAGAGCAGCGCGTGCCTGCTGCCGCGCACCGCCGTGCACCACTCCGAGGGGGTCGACGGCTGGGACGGCGACTACGCCCGCCCGGCCGGCGACGTCAAGGCGCTGATGGTCTTCCTGTCCTTTCCCGGCACCGACCCGCAGCTGACCCCCGCGCAGGTCGCCGCCGACCACTACCCGGCCACCGGCCGGTTCTGGGCCAACGCCTCCTACGGCCAGTTCCGGCTGCACCTGCACGCCGAGACCCGCTGGCTGCGGATGCCCCACCCGGCGACGGACTACCTGATCAGCCGGAACTGGGACGCGGCCGACCGCGACGCCTACCTGCGCGACGCGATCGCCACCGCCGACCCGTCGGTGGACTTCGCCGGCTACGACGTGATCTACCTCGTCGCCGACCCGGACGCGCCCGGCGTCGACTCCGACGCCACCAAGGTGGTGAACCTCGCCACCCCGATCAGCGTCGACGGCAACCCGGTCCGCCGGATGGTGACCGTCTTCGAGCACCACCCGCCGGACCGCAACGTGCTCGCCCACGAGACCGGCCACATCTTCGACCTGCCCGACCTGTACTACCAGCCGCCGCCCGGCAGCAACGCCGACTGGGACACCCACGTCGGCGACTGGGACCTGATGGGCAGCCAGTTCGGGCTGGCCCCCGACCCCTTCGCCTGGCACAAGTGGCGGTTGGGCTGGCTCGGACCGGACCAGGTCGGCTGCATCGTCGGCATCGGCACCACCTACCACGACCTCAGCCCCGACGAGACGCCCGGCGGCACCAAGCTCCTGGTGGTGCGCACCGGCGAGGACACCGCGCTGGCGATGGAGGCCCGCACCCGTACCGGCAACGACCGCGCCTCCTGCAGCGAGGGCGTCCTGCTCTACGACGTGCGCTCCGACCGCGAGTCCGGCGACGGGCCGATCGACGTGATCGACGGCCATCCGGGGCACTCCGCGTGCCCGGCCACCTCCGTCTACCCGCCGCTGGCCGACGCGCCGCTGGGCGTCGGCGAGTCGTACACGGTGCCCGGCGGCAGCACCCAGGTCACCGTCCTCGGCCGGCAGACCGACGGCACCTGGTCGGTCCGGGTCACCGAGGCCGCCACCCAGGCCACCAACCAGCCGTCCGGCGTCGGCACGGTGGACTGACCGATGGCCGGCCGCTTCCGTTCCGGCGCCCGGGACCGCTCCCGCCCCCGCGCCCGCTCCGGCACGCAGACCAGGACCGGCGCCCGCTCACGCCCCGGCATACGCGCCGCCGCCCTCGCCGCCTGCGGCCTGCTCGCGGTCGGGTCCACGGTGATCGCCGAGCCCCGGCTGGTCGGCTCCAACGCCGCGCCGCCGCCCGCCAGCCGCCCCTGCGCGCTGCGCGCCAAGCCCGGCGTCGCCATGTCGGAGGGCTTCCCGCCGCACCCGTACCACGGCACCGACGAGGAGTTCGCCCCCTCCACCGGCAAGGTCCGCGCGCTCACCCTGCTGATCGACTTCCCCGACGCCAAGGCCCCCTACAGCGCCCGCGAGCGGTACTCCGAGTTCTTCCCGGCGGTCAAGCAGTGGTACGCCACCGCCTCCTACGGCCGGCTCGACTACCGGTCGACCCCGGTGCTGCGCTGGATACGCATGCCGCGGCCCTTCTCCGCGTACGGGATCGGCCGCGGCTACGGCTGGGACGCGCACACCGAGATGATGCGGGACCTGATCAAGGCCGCCGGCACGAGCGTGGACTTCCGCGGCTACGACATCGTCAACATCCTCGTCACCCCCAACGCCGGGCCACCGGCCGACCAGGCGGTGCTCTCCGTGACCTGGACCGGCGCCTCGGCCGCCACCACCGACGACGGCACCCACCTGGACAAGGTCTCGCTGATCTACGGCCACGACCAGTCCGGCTTCCGCGTCCTGGCGCACGAGAACGGCCACGCGCTCGGCCTGCCCGACCTCTACTCCGCCGACGACTTCCCGCGCACCGACCGCCTCGCCGGCCAGTGGGACACCATGTCGCTGGACTGGGGGCTGCAGGGCGACCTGCTCGCCTGGCACAAGTGGAAGCTCGGCTGGATCGACGACCGGCAGATCGACTGCGTCACCACCGCCGGCACCCGGACGTACAAGCTGCGGCCGATCGAGGTGCCCGGCGGCGGCAAGGCGGTGGTCATACCGTTCGGCGACACCACGGCGTACGTCCTGGAGCTGCGCGAGCCGCTGGGCAACGACAAGGACGCCTGCCGCAAGGGGATACTCGCCTACCGGGTGCGCACCGACGTCGACTCCGGGAAGGGCCCGGTCACCGTCGAGGACGCCCATCCGCTCACCGGCGCCTGCGACTTCAGCAGCGCGTCGTTCAACTCCCTCAACGACGCGCCCTTCACCCCCGGCGAGGGGTGGACCGACACGGCGGACGGCTTCGACTTCAAGGTGCTCTCACCGGACGCGGCGGGCGACTGGCGGGTGCGGGTCACCCGCCGCTGAACCGGGCCGATCGGCGGACCGGCCGACCGCGGGAAAGCGGGGCCGGCCGAGGCCGATCGGGAGGGCGATCAGGAGAGCAGTTCGGCCTCAAGGGTGATGTTCACGCCCGCCAGTGCCTTGCTGACCGGGCAGTTCGCCTTCGCGTCCTGCGCGGCGGCCTCGAACGCCTCGGCGGTCAGGCCCGGCACGCGCGCCGTCACCGCGAGGGTGATCCCGGTGATGCCCTCACCCGGCTGGAACGTGACGTTCGCCACGGTCTGGACGGTCTCGGGCGGGGTGCCCGCGCCCGCCAGGCCGTGCGAGAGCGCCATGGAGTAGCAGGAGGAGTGGGCGGCGGCGATCAGCTCCTCGGGGCTGGTCTTGCCGTTCGCCGCCTCGGCGCGCGACGGCCACGACACCTCGTACGTGCCCACGCCAGAGGTGTCCAGCGAGACCGTCCCGGCGCCGCCCATCAGCGGGCCCTTCCACTGGGTCGTCGCGGTACGAGTGGTTGCCATGGTGAAGCCTCCAAGAGTACGAACCGGCAGGCGGCTCGCGCCGCCGTAGGAACGCTACCTCGCGGCGGGGCGGGCGCGGGCGAAGGCACCGGTGCGCACGAGGAGTTCGCGCGGCGTTCGGGTACCCGGTACGGCGAGAGGTCCGGATTCCCGGGTTCCCGGGCACGACGAAGGCCCTCCGCTTCCGCGGAGGGCCTTCGTCTCTCAGGTGCGCCGCCAGGGACTCGAACCCCGGACCCGCTGATTAAGAGTCAGCTGCTCTAACCAACTGAGCTAGCGGCGCCTGCTGACGTCGTAGACATTAGCACCCGCTCCAGCAGGGTGTGAAATCGATGGACGTCAGCTCGTCGCGGGTGTGCTGACCAGCGGCGGAGCCGGCGGCACCGGCCGTGGCCGGTCCTGCCGGACCGCCCTGACGCAGGCCCACAGCAGCACGTCCGCGCGGGGCAGCCAGGGCTTGCGGGTGTCCGGCGCGACCACCCAGCGGGAGCGGCCGGTCTCGGGGCGCGGACCGCTCCCGCCGGCGGGCGCGCAGTCGTAGAGCGGCGGCACCGTCACCGCGTCGCCGCGGCCGTGGCAGAGCAGCGGCGGCACCCGGCGGCCCCACTCCTCCCACTCCAGCAGCGCGGGCAGCCGGTGGGCGGTGCCGGGCGCGGCCAGCACCAGCACCCGGCCGCGGTGCACGGCGGCGGGGCCGCTGCCGGGGCCCGCCGACCATAACTGCTCCAGCACCCGCCGCCCGAAGAGCAACGGCAGGTTGACCACGTCGAAGGCGGTGCCGCACGGCAGTACGCTCGGCGCGGCCGGGCGGGCCGCCCACAGCGCCTGGACGCTGCGCGGGAAGGCACTGGCGGAGGCGAGCCACTCGGCGCCCGCCGAGGTGACGTACGCGGTGTGGTGCTGACGCTGGATCTCGTCCATGGAAACTACATCTACCGACTGCATGCTTGCCCCCCGGGAGAATCCGGCGAAAGCGGGACAGGGGCGGCGCGGGGGAGTACCTTGCCCCGTCGGGGAAGCGGTCGGGGGAACGGCCGGGGGCGCGGTCGGCGCCAGTTTCGGGGAAGCGGTCGAACGGCCGGGGGTGCGGTCGGCGGCACGGCCGGGGTGCGGCTACGGGGTGGCGCCGCCGCTCTTGATCAGGCCCTCGCCGTACTCGACCATCTTCTTCGCGTAGTCCTCGGTCCATCCGGCCCGCTCGGCGAGCTTCGCGAACGTCAGCCGGTCGAAGCGGCGCGGGTCCGCGAGTTGGGCCGCCGCCATCGCCTGGAAGTCCGTGGCGCGGTCGGCCGCCGCGCGGAACGCCACCGCCAGTTCGGTGGCCCGCTCCAGCAACTCCCGCGGGTCGTCCATCGACTCGAGGTCGAAGAACCGGTCCGCCCCCTCCTCCGGTGCCGCCCCCGGTTCGAACAGCAGCGGAACGGGCCGTTTCGGCCGCTCGCCGCCCGGCCGGCCCGCCTGTGGCGGCTGGCTCATCCCTACCTCCCAAGCTCGGCAACCCTTCCATTGTCCCGCACCCACCCTCCGCCTCTCCGGGCCGCCGGCGCCGGGAAGGCGTCAGGGGGCGGGGGTGAGGGTGGTCGTGATGAGGCCGCGGAGCCAGTGGTGGGCGGCGTCGCGGTCGTGGCGGGCGTGCCAGGCGAGGACGGCGGGGACCGGCGGGGTGGGGCCGGGGAGGGGGTAGGCGCGCAGGTGGGCGGGGAGGACGTGGCCGGTGAGCGTCTCGGGGGCGACGGTGAGCAGGGGGTGGGCGGCGACGGCGCCGAGCGCCAGCGCGAGGGTGGGCACGGTGAACGCGACGTGCCGGCGCCGGTGCTGGGTGTCGAGGAGGTCGTCGATGCGGTCCCGGGTGCGGCCCCGGCGGGAGACGACGACGTGCGCGAGGGACGCGAACCCGTCCCAGGTGGTGGGGTCGTGCGGCAGGTCGTGGCGGCCGACGGCGGCGAGGCGGTCGCTGAACAGCGTGGTGGAGCGGGTGTCCGCGTGGTCGGGCGCGGTGTCGCCGATCTGGATGTCGACACGGCCCCGCCGCAGCTCGTCGGCGGTGGTGGCGCCCTCCGCGAGCAGGCGCAGGCAGACGCCGGGAGCCGTGTCGGCGAGTGCCGCGGCCAGGCGCGGCAGGAGGGCGCCGGCGACCACGTCGTTGCACTGGAGGGTGAAGGTGCGCTCCAGCGTGGCGGGGTCCACCTGGGCGCTCGGGGTGAGGACGCTCTGGGCGCGCGTGACGAGCCGGTGGACCTCCTCGCGGACCTCCTCGGCGTACGGGGTGGGCAGCATCTGCCGGCCGGAGCGGACCAGGATCTCGTCCCCGGTCGCCTGCCTGATCCGGCTGAGCGTGCGGCTCATGGCGGGCTGCGAGAGGTGCAGCCGGTCGGCGGCGCCGCTCACGCTGCTCTCGTCGAGCAGGGCGTCCAGGGCGGTGAGCAGGTTCAAGTCCACATGCATGGAGGTAATGCTAGCTATCCGAAGTATGCATTTGAAGTTATATGAGTGCGCTTGTTGACTGGCATCAGTGCTGCTCCGGGCGCGGGGGCCTTCGGGCACCCCCGGCTCGTCGGAGCACTTCGGGCGCGTAGGGCACGTCGGGAAACAAGGAGGCAGCGATGCGTACAGTGATCGCCGGAGGCGGCCTGGTCGGGCTCACCGCAGCGGCATCCCTTCAGTCGATCGGCCACGAGGTCACGGTGCTGGAGCAGGCGCCGGAGGTGCGGGCCGCGGGCGCGGGGATCGGCCTGTGGCCCAACGCGCTGCGCGAGTTCGACCGGATCGGCGTCGGCGCCCGGCTGCGCGAGATGGGCGCCTGGATCGACACCTGGTTCTTCGACCCGGCCGGCCGCCCGCAGCGCGCCGCCGGCTACGACGCCGACGACCACCGCTTCCTGCTCGTGCCCCGACCCGGCCTGAACCGGCTGCTCGCCGACCGGGTCGGCCGGGACCGTATCCGCCTTGGCGCCCGGGCCACCGGCTACACGGAGACGGACACCGAGGTCGTCGTCCACGTCGACGGCGGTGCGGACGTACGGGCCGACCTGCTGATCGGCGCCGACGGCGTCCACTCCCGTATCCGTGCCGTCCTGGTGCCGGGCAGCCAGGCCGTCGCGCACGAAGGGCACTTCGCCTGGCGCGCGGTGGTCCCCGCGGGGCGGGAACGTCCCGAGGGCAGCGTGCTCACCATCGGGCGGGAGCGCGCCCGCGGCGGATACGCGCCGGTCGCCCCGGGGCAGACCATGTGGATGGTCAACCAGTTCGAGGCCGGCCCGCTGACCGGCACCAAGCGGGAGCGCGCGCTGGCGCGGGCCGCGCACCTCGCCGAGGCGGGCTGGCACGAGGACCTGCTGGAGATGATCGCCGCGACCCCGGAAGAGGCCATCCTGGAGAACCAGATCACCCTGGTGCCCCCGCTGCCGCGCTGGACGAGCCCGCGGGTCGCGCTGATCGGTGACGCCGCCCACGGCCTCTCCCCCCACATCGCCGCCGGCGGCACCCTCGGCGTCGAAGACGTCGGCGTGCTCCGTGCCCGCCTCTCCGACAGCCCCGACACCGCGACCGCCCTCACCCGCTACGAACAGCAGCGTGCCGCCCGCTTCGACCAGGTCCGCGAGCACTCCGCCGCGGTCGAAATCGCCTCAGACGCCGCCGAGTTCGCCGAACGCTACGCCGCGTTCAGCCACTGGATGCTCACCACCTGACCGCCGGCGGGTGGTCGGGAATCCCCGCCGCTGGGGCAGGGCGCGCGGGTCGGGCGGGCCACAACCTTGGCTGGTCGCGCGGTTCCCCCCGCCCCTTGGGGGATGCGGTCCTTCCGCGGAGGAGCCGCACGTACCCAGGGGCGCTGGGGGCACCTCCCGGCGATGCCGGGGGGCACCAGCCGTGTACCGGCAGGTGGTCCCCCCGACCGGCAGAACGCACCACCCCGGAGGGCCCAGCTCGCTACGACCGCCAGAGCGTGCGGTGCTCGGCGAGGTGGGCCAGGACCGAGTGGTTGGCCTCCCAGCCGTCGGGGAACTTGACGGTGACGCCGAGCCGGACCGGCTCGGAGGAGGGGTGCTCGTCGAGCAGGTCGGCCACCCCGGCCCGGCAGACGACGATGCAGGCGTGCCGATGCCGGGACGCCAGCACGCACAACCGCCCGGTTTCGAGGTGGAACGCGGTGGCGTCGGGACGCCCGGACAGCGGGTGCAGGACGACCGTGACGTCGAACTCCCGCCCCTGGAGCCGGTTGGCGGTGTCCACCGCGACCCCGGAGACCCCGAGGGCCGTGAGCGCGGCGCGCACCGCGGCGGCCTGGTCGCGGTGGGCGGTGCCGACCGCGATCCGCTCGGCGGTGAGCGGCGCGGGGTCCGGGTCGGGCGCGGAGTACGTGAGCCCGCCGCGGTCGAGCAGGCGGCGGACGAGCAGCGCGACCGCCCGTACGGCCTCGGGGTCGGTCCGCGGGGTGTGCCGGGCGGGCAGCTCCAGCAGACCCCAGCCGCTCTCCGCGGCCTCGTCCAGGGTGCGGTCGAGCCCGCCGCCGTCGCCGCGCACGCCGAAGCCGAGCCGCCGGTCGCCGGGCCCGGTGCCGCTGCGGAACGGCGTGTACGGATAGAACGCCCGCGACACCAGCGGAGCGGCGGACGCGGGCAGCCGCCAGGACACCGGCAACCGGTGCTGCGGCAGGCCGGGGTTGTGCGCGAGCAGCGTCACCACCGCGCTCGCCGACGGGTCCCAGCTCAGCCCGGCCCACTGCTCCGCGCCCACCACGCTGAACGGGTCGAGCTGGCCCGGATCACCCACGAACAGGGCGCGTTCGAAGAGCCCGGCGACCTGGAGCAGCGCGTCCGACCGCATCTGGTACGCCTCGTCCACGATGGCGTGCCGCCACGGCTCGACGTCCTTGACGTACGCCCACTTGGCCGCGGTCGCGATCACCACCGCGCGGTCCCGCAACTCGGCGACGGAGGTGGACTTCGCCAGGGACGGGTGGCGGTCGAGCGCGGGGTCGGGCGGCGAGTCGGTGCCGTGCAGCCGGCCCACCGGCAGGTCGGGGTCGGCCGTGGCCAGCCGGTCGGCGAGGTCGTCGACCTGGGCGTTGGTCTGCGCCACGATCATCAACGACTCGCCCGCCGCGGCCAGTTCGCGCGCCGCGCGCACCACGAGCGTGGACTTGCCCGCACCCGGTGGCGAGTCCACGACGACTCCCCGCGCGGTGCCGTGCAGGGTGCTCGCGAGGATCGCCGAGGTCGCCTCGGCGGCGGCCCGGCCCGGGTCGAACGGCTCGTCCGCGCCCTGCGGGCCGTACGCCCCGCCGGCGGCGGCCGTGCCGGGGCTTCGCACGGGCTGGGTCACAGGTAGTCCTCCGCGGTCACGGGGTCGGGGGCGGTCGGGGCGGGCTCCGAGCCGGGCGGGCCGCCGTGCGTCCACGGGGTCTGCTCCGCGTCGGGGAGGGCCGGGCCGCTTCTCGGGTCGTGCTCGAACAGCGTGAAGGTGACCGTGTCGCCGGGGGCCGGCACCGAGCCTTCCCGCGGGGTGCGGCCACTGCCCATGCCGCCGGTCAGCTTCACCCGCACGCTCCACGCGGGGCCGTCCGCGGCAGCGCCGTCGGGGGTGCCGGCGGTGCCACTGAGGTCGTGGGTGCCGTGGGTGCCGTCGGTGTCCGGGTCCCCCGCCGTACGCACCTCCAGCGCCGTACGCACCTCGATCAGTTCCGCCCCCTGCGCCGACTTCGCGTCCGGAAGCGCGCGGTACGCCTTCGCGCCCGGCTCGGCCTGCGGCAGGTCGTCGGTGGCGATCGTGAGGAGGGGCCGGGGCATGGGGCGGCGGCCCTCGGACCAGGTCATCTCGACCTCGACGACCGTGCCGGTGAACGCCTCGCCGGACAGCCGTCGCGCCGCCATGGCGAGGGGGTCGTCCAGCGCTTCCTGGGCGGCGAGCCGGGCCTGCGCGGTCTCCCGCCCGGCGAGCTTCTGGGCCGCGGCGATCGCGTCGTCCCGCTTCGGCTGCGGCGGCTCTCCCGCGCCGACCCGGTCGCGGTGCCCGGTGAACGACCAGCGGTCCCGCTTCCACCGCTCCTCGACGTGGGCGCCCTCGGGCAGGGCCCGCAGCAGGTCGAGTCCGCGCCACATGTCGTCCCAGGTGGGGCGGAGCTGGGAGGCGACCAGATCCCGTATCCCCGCTTCGGCGGCGGCCCGCTCGGGCGCGGTGCGGGCCTTGTCGTAACGGGCCTGGGCGGGGGCGAGGACGCGGTTGTCGAAGACCGGGTCGGTGGCCGGGCCGGCCGGGGGGCTGAGCAGCAGGCCGTCGGGGGCGCGGCCGGTCTGGGCGCGGGCGGCGGCGGTGGGCCCGTCGAGGCCGGGCGGCGGGTCGATCCAGCCGAGCAGGGCGCCCAGGTGCTGGTCCTCCATGGCGCTCTGGCCGGTGGCCCAGTGCCGGGTGAGCAGGTCGGTCATGGCGAGCAGCAGGCCGCTGCCGGGGGTGCGAGCACGCTCGGCGTAGTGGGTGAGCCAGCGGCCCAGCAGCGGCACGGGGACCGGCACCGGGTGGGGGGCGTCCGGGTCCTCGACGGTGCGCAGGAAGCGGGTGGAGCGGCCGACCAGCCGGACGTACTCCAGGGCGGCGCCGTTGGGCACGACGACCTGGAGGGCGTCCGCGCACAGCTCGGTCTCCTCGCGGTTGCGGGTGGCCGGCTCGACCTCCACCTCGTCGCAGTAGCGGTCCAGCGCGAGGAGCAGTTCCCGGGCGAGCCCGGCGAAGAAGCCGAACCGCAGCTCGCGGTCGAGCGGTTGCGGCACCACCAGCAGCTCGGGCGCGTCCCGGTCGGTGCCGATCATCGCGCCCAGCGGCGCGCCCGCCTCGCCCGCGGTGGTCAGCGGCACCAGCACCAGCGGCCGGTCGGAGAGGTGGCAGTGGCGTACGGTCGCCGCCGGGACGGCCCGCCGGGCGGAGACCGCCTCGGCGCGGGCGAGGGTGTGCAGCACGCTCACGCCGGGCCTCCCGGCACACGCCCCGCGCCGGCGGCAGGCTGCTCGGCGGTGGTGGCGGCCGGCGCGCGTGGCGCGGGCGGTCGGGCCGGGGCCCGGGCCGGGACCTGAGCGGCGGTGGGGGCGGTGGCGTCGTCGCCGGCCGGGCCGGGCGCGGCCTCCGCCGCGGCGGACATCGCCTCCTCGCGCAGCGCGGCGGCCCGGCGCAGGGCCGCGACCGCCGGGTCCCGCGGGTCGCCCGCGCGGCCGTGCGCGGCGGCGAGCACCGCCTCGACGGTGGTGAGGTCGCCGAGCTCGCCGCGCAGCGAACGGCCCAGGGCCTCGACCCTGCCCGCCGCGCGGGACCGGTCCCGGCAGTGGAAGGCCAGCTCGCAGGTGGACAGGCACTCGGGGGCGTACGCGGCGGGGACGGTGTCCACGGCGGCGGCCAGCTCGGCCCGCGGCCGGGTCGGGGTGCGGCCGTCGGGCGTGTACGACAGGTCGAAGGTGGTGCCCTCCGGCAGCAGGTCGGTGATGTCCGAGATCCGGGTGAGCCGGGTGAGCTGGCGGCGGGTGACGGCGAGCTGCTTGCGGATGTCGACCCGGTCGGCGGTGGGCAGGTTGGAGAAGTCCTTGGGGCAGACCAGCAGGATGTCGGCGCGGGTCCGGCCCGGGTCGACGGCGTCCAACGCGAGTACGTAGACCGCCGACTGCCGGGCCGCCGCGCCGACTTTCATCGCGTCGGCGCCGCCGTCCAGGATCGGGAAGGACTTGATCTCGACCACGGTCCAGGTGCCGTCGGGCGCGATCACCACCGCGTCGGGTTCGAGGTGGACCGTGGACCCCGCGACGTCCAGGGCGAGCAGCGGGTGGTCGAGCAGGGTCCACTCGCCCGGTACGGCCTCGGCCAGCGCCATCCGGGTCCTGGCCACCCGCCCCTCGGGTCCGGGAGCCGACAGGTCGGGCAGCGACGCCTTGCCCTCGGAGCCGAGCAGCCGCAGCAGTTCGGCGCAGCCGTCGGCCTTGACCCGCGCCTCGAAGGCGTGGCCGCGGGAGAAGGCGAACCGGGACTGGCCGAACCGGGCGGGGGAGCCGAGCGCTTCGGCGACCGCGCCCTTGTCCACCCCGGCGGCGTCCATCACCGCGCGGCGCTTGCAGCCGGGGTTGGCGGCGAGCGCGGCCAGCGCCCGCGCGTCCATCGGGCGGGATGCGGTGGTGGGGCCGCGCAGGACGGCCAGCCGCTCCCGCAGGGAGTGCGTAGTGCTCACCCGGGAGAGTGTGGCATCCGGCAGTGACAACCGGGCCCAGGCGGCCCGGAACGCACCCTCCGGGCGGGTCAGTTGCGCGCGGCCGGTTCGCCGTCGGGCAGGGGCGCGGTGCCGCTGCTGTCGTCGGGAGCCGGGGTCGGGCGCGGCACGGACGGCGCGGCGGCGGGGTCCGCGCTCTCCGTCGCCGGTTCGCCGCCCGAGGGGGCGGCGGATGCCGTTCCCGTGATGCTCGTCGCATCCCGCGGGGCGCCGCCGGAAGCGGTCGATCCGGCCGGCGCGGCCACGGCAGCCGCCGTACCCGCGAGAGCACCCGTGGCCGTATCCGCGCTCGCGTCGGCGGCGTCCTCGCCCCGGGCCGCGGCCGGCCGCCCGAAGCCGTACCGCGTGTACAGCGCGTCCACCATCCGCAGCGCCGGCTTGGCCAGCAGGAAGCCGATGCCCATCACCAGCACGCCCGCGGCGGCGTCCAGCAGGTAGTGGTTGGCGGTGCCCATCACCACGAACGCGGTCATCAGCGGGTAGATCACGCCGAGGGTGCGCACCGTCCAGTGCCGCCCGTAGCGGAAGAGCATGATCCCGCACCACAGCGACCAGCCGACGTGCAGGCTCGGCATCGCCGCGTACTGGTTGGTGAGGTCGCCCATGCCCCGCGGCGCGCTCGCCTCGCTGCCCCACCAGCCGTAGGAGCCGTACTGCGCCATGGTGTCGATGAAGCCGTGGTGGCCGGTGAGCAGCCGGGGCGGCGCGGTGGGCATCAGGGTGAAGCCGATCAGCCCGATCAGGGTGGACAGCATCAGCCAGGTGCGGGCCATCCGGTAGTGGGTGGGCCGGCGGCGCCACAGCCAGACCAGGACCGTCGGGGTGACGATGTAGTGCAGCGACGCGTACGCGAAGTCGGCCGGCACGCCGAGGAAGGCGTGGTCGGTGAAGAGCCGGTTGAACCAGCGCTCCGGGTCGATGTGCACGATCTGCTCGAAGTGCAGGATGTCGGCGCCGTGCTGCACGGCGCTGCTCACGTCGCCCCGCACCAGCAGCCGCGCTCCGGAGTAGAGCGCGTAGACCACGGCGATGAGCGGAAGTTCGGTCCACCAGCGCAGCCTGCCGCGGTAGGCAGCGGCGCGCGGCGCAGTGGCGGTGATCGTCATCCGGACGTCTCTCCAGGTTCTCCGTTGGCCGCGGGTCCGGCGGTCTGGTCGGTGGCGTAGGCTCAACCGTACGCCGTACGTTACGTGCGGCGCACATCGCCCCCGAAGTTTCGCAGATACCCCGAGTTCGTACGGTGTTCAGCCCGGTTGTGCAGGGTAAGGACACCGCGAAGGACGCCCCGGTTCCGCTCCCGGGTTGCCTGCCGCGAGGTACGAAGGACGAGAACAGAGATCCCGATGTCGGTATCCCCGTCGGCCCAGCCGCTCCGCTCCCCGCGGCGCCGCGCACCCCGTAACACGCTCAACCCGGATCGTATCCTTGATGCCGCCATCGCTCTGCTCGATCGGGACGGCGCCGAGGCTTTCACCATGCGCGCGCTCGCCGAGCAGTTGGGCGTCGCCACGATGGCCGTCTACTCGCACTTCCGCGGCAAGGACGAGATCAGCGACGCCGTCGCCCAGCGCCTGCTGGACACCGTGGAGCTGCCGAGCGCCTGCGGCGCCCACCCGGACCGCGAGCTGCGCGAGGTCTGCCTCGGCGTCTACCGGCTCTTCACCGAGCACCCCTCCGCGCTCCAGCTCCTCACCACCCGCTCCACCCGGGGCGACGACGCGATCGCCGTGATCGACCGGATGCTCGCGCTGCTGCGCGCGTCGGGGCTGTCCCCGCAGGCCGCGGTGCGCGCGCATGTGGCGCTGATGCAGTACACCGTGGGCTCCGCGCTGTGGAGCACCCGGCGCGCCCGGGTGCTGTGCGAGAAGGGAGCCCGCGAGCGGGTCCGGGCCAAGCTGGACGCGCTCCCGGCCGAGCGCTACCCGGCGCTGGCCTCGCTGGTCCCCGAGCTGCTGTGCGCGCAGGAGGACGCCGGGGCGCAGTACGAATGGGGGCTCGACCAGCTGCTGCGAGGGCTGCTCGCCGAGGTCTGACGGCGGTGGGCGATGATGGAGGCGTTTCGGCCCGGTCCGCGAAAGGTCCTTCGGTATGGCAGTGGTGGCGCCGCGTATTCTCCTGGTCCGGCACGGGCAGACGGAGTGGTCCCGCACCGGGCGGCACACCGGCCGCACCGACATCCCGCTCACCGAGGAGGGCCGGCGCACCGCGCTGCTGCTCGGTGAACGCCTCGCCCGCGCCCCCTGGAACGGCCTGCCCGACGCCGAGGTGCGCACCTCGCCGCTGCTGCGCGCCGCCGGCACCGCCGACCTCGCCGGGTTCGGCCGGGCCAAGGAGTGGGACGCCCTGCTCGAATGGGACTACGGGCAGTACGAAGGGCTGACGCCCGCGCAGCTCCAGGAGTTGCGGCCCGGCTTCCACATCTGGCGGGACGGGGTGCCCGGCGGGGAGAGCCTGGCCGCGGTCGCCGAACGCGCGGACGAGGTGATCGGGTGGGCCCGGTCCGCGCCGCGTGACGTGCTGGTCTTCGCGCACGGCCACTTCCTGCGCGTCCTGGGCGCGCGGTGGCTCGGCTTCGACCCGGCCTTCGCGGCCGCGCTGCGTCTCGACCCGGCCTCGCTGTCGGTCCTCGGCTGGGCCTACGGCGCGCCGGCGATCGAGCGCTGGAACGATTCGGCGCACCTCGAGTAGCCCGCGGGCGGCGGCTCCCTGGTGACCTCCCCGGTCGCCTCGGCGGTGACGTTCCTCTGCGGCCTCGGCGGCTCCCCGGTGGCCCTCGCCCGCAGGCCCCCGGCACCCCCGAACAGGGGGGCGGCGTGGGGATTCGCCAGGCAACGCCACCCCTGGCGACGGCCCCCCGGTACCACGGATGCCGTTGTACGAAGTGGGAGCCGATCACGTCGGCTCCCCCTTGGAGGGAGGTTGCCGTGGAGAAGAGCAGTACTTCGGGCCACAGCCCCGAACCGAGCGTGCCCCCGGCGCGGGAGGTGGTGACCGTGCCGTCCAGGCAGGGTCTGGAGGCCGTGGACCTGCTCCGGTTGAGCACGGGCGTGGGGCCGGTGTTCCACGACCGCGTCGGGGACAGCCTGGCGTTCCTGGTCCCGCTGGGCACCGCGGACCGCTGGGACCTGCCCGGCAGCCAGTGTCACCGTACGGGCGGCGACCTGACCCCCTGCGGCAGCGGCTGGGTGGTCCCGCCGCACACCGACCGGGCGGTGACGGACCCGGCGGTGCTGCGGGAGGCGCTGGGCGTGGCCGCACGGACCATCGAGCTGGTCGACGGGTTCGCACAGCAGCCGCAGCACCAGCCGCAGCAGCACCAGCCGCAGCAGCACCAGCCGCCGGCGTCGTCGTCGTCAGGTGGCGTGACGCCGGCGTGAGGTCGGCCGCGTCCTGAGCGCGGGATACGGCGCCGAGACCGTGGCCGGGTGGACCGCGAACGTCGACGGCGGTGTCGTCGTCGATAATCGGACCATGGCACGTCATCGGCGCGGTACCGAGGAGCCCCGCACCACACCCGTGGGCGGGGGCCTCGCCGAGCTGCGCCCGGACCGCGAGCGGCCGCGGGCGTGGACCCTGCTGGTGGGCGGCGCCCCGCACTCCCATGTGGACCTCGCCGACCCGGCCCACCTCGACTTCGCCTACCAGCGCAGGCTCGGCCATGTCATCGACCTCGCCGCGCCCCCCGGCCGCCCGCTGCGGGTGGTGCACCTCGGCGGCGGCGCGCTCACCCTCGCCCGCTACACCGCGCACACCCGGCCGCGGTCGACCCAGCAGGTCGTCGAGCTCGACACCGCGCTCACCGAGCTGGTCCGGGCCGAACTCCCCTGGGACCGCGCCTGGCGGATCAAGGTACGCGGCGGCGACGCGCGGGAGGGCCTGGCGAAGGTCCCCGACGGCTGGGCCGACCTGCTGATCGCCGACGTCTTCGCGGCCGCCCGCACCCCCGCGCACCTCACCAGCGCCGAGTTCCTCGCCGACGTCCGCCGCGCCCTCGACCCCCAGGGCCTCTACGCCGCCAACCTCACCGACGGCGGCGCACTCGCCTTCCTGCGCGGCCAAGTCGCCACCGCACAGGCCGCGTTCGCCGAGACCGCGCTCGCCGCCGACCCGGCGGTGCTGCGCGGCAAGCGCTTCGGCAACGCGATCCTCCTCGCCGCCGACCGCCCTCTGCCCGTCGCCGAACTCACCCGCCGCGTCGCCACCGACCCCCACCCCGGCCGCGTCGAACATGGCCGCGCCCTCGCCGACTTCACCGCCGGCGCCCCCGTCGTCACCGACACCACGGCCACCGCCTCCCCGCCGCCCCCCGCCCACGTCTTCGACTGACCCGCCCGGCCCGTCCAGGGCAGGATGGGGGCGTGCGCAGAGGAGCACTGCACGTCGGCGTCTGGGCAGTGGCTACCGCGGTGGCGGTCGCCATGTCCTGGTTCGGCGTGCGCTCGGTGCTCCGCGGCACCGCCTACGACCCCCCGCGCACCCTCCCGATCCCCGCGGCGAGCAGCGGCCCCCCACCCGGCATCTCCAGCGCCGTCCACCGCCCCAAACCCTCACCCCACCCCACCACTTCACGACCCCCCGCCTCCCCCCACCCCACCGGCGACCCCGCCGACGTCCACAGCTACACCGTCGCCGGCGGCCAGGTCGTCCTCGACCTCGGCCCCACCTCCGCCTCCCTCGTCTCCGCAACCCCCGACCCCAACTGGCAGATGCAGCTCTGGACCACCCAACCCGGCTGGCTCCGCGTCACCTTCACCTCCCCCTCCACCTCCACCGCCTCCACCCTCCTCTGCACCTGGAACGGCCACCCCCCAACCGTCCAGACCTACAAAGACGGCTGACAATTCCAGCCCGACCACAACCCAGCCCGAGCAAACCCAGCCCGAGCAAACCCAGCCCGACCAAACCCAGCCCGACCAAAGAACCGGCCCGAGCAAAACCCAGCCCGCGCGGCGTTTGAGCGCAAAAGTGACGCGCCCACGTCCACCACCCCAAGCCCGCGCGGCGTTTGAGCGCAGACAAGCTCCCCCGGGCGAGCAACCCCGGCTCTTCCCGCGGAGCGAATTCGCTAGGTTCGGCTCCATGGCAACAGTCCTCGTCGTCGAAGACGACCAGTTCGTGCGGTCCGCCCTCATCCGGCATCTCGGCGACGCCGGGCACACCGTGCGCAGCGTCGGCACCGCGCTGGAGGCGCTGCGCGAGGTGGCGCAGGTCGGCTTCGACGTGGTGATCCTCGATCTGGGGCTGCCGGACCTGGACGGCTCCGAGGCGCTGAAGATGCTGCGCGGGCTGAGCGACGTACCGGTGATCGTGGCGACCGCGCGGGACGACGAGGCCGAGATCGTACGGCTGTTGAACGCCGGTGCCGACGACTACCTGGTGAAGCCGTTCTCCGTGGAGCACCTGTCGGCGCGGCTGGCGGCGGTGCTGCGGCGGGCGCGCGGCGGGGCGGCGGGGGAGCCGGCCGGCGGCGGGCGGATCAGGGTCGGCGGCCTCGAGATCGACGTACGGCGCCGGCTGGCGTTGCTGGACGGTGGCCGACTCGACCTCACCCGGCGGGAGTTCGACCTGCTGGCGTTCCTGGCGGCCCGCCCGGGCGTGGTGGTGCCGCGCCGCGAGCTGCTCGCGGAGGTGTGGCGGCAGTCGTACGGCGACGACCAGACCATCGACGTGCACCTGTCGTGGCTGCGCCGCAAGCTCGGCGAGACCGCGGCCCGGCCGCGCTACCTGCACACGCTGCGCGGGGTCGGCGTCAAGCTGGAGCCGCCGGCGTGACCGGCATACGGAGGGCGGCCCGGCGATGAGATGGGCGCTGATACGGGTGTCGGTGGCGGTCACCGCGATGGTGGTGCTCGCCTTCGCGGTGCCGCTCGGCCTGGTGGTCAGGGAACTGGCCAGGGACCGCGCGCTGACCAACGCCGAACGGCAGGCCGCCGCCGTGGCGCCGGCGCTGGCCATCACCACCGACCGCACCGAACTCGCCCGGGCCGTCGCCACCGCCCAGGCCGGCGGCGAGAACCGGATCGCGCTGCGCATCCCCGCCACCGCGCACTCGGCGGCGGTCGACCTCGGCCGGCACCGCGCCCCGCGGGCCGCGTTCGACGACGCGTCGGCGCACGGCGAGGCCGCGACCGTACGGGTGGCCGGTGGATACGCCCTGCTGCGGCCGACCGCGGTCGGGACCGGCACGATCGCGGTCGTCGAGGTGTTCGTGCCCGAGGCCGACGTCACCCGGGGAGTGGCCACGGCGTGGCTGGTGCTCGGCGCCGTCGGGCTGGGCCTGATCGCGGGTTCCGTGGTGGTCGCGGACCGGCTCGGCAGCCGTACGATCCGGCCCGCGGTACGGCTGGCGGGCGCCGCGCGCCGGCTCGGCGAGGGGGACCTCGCGGTCCGGGTGCCCGAGGCGGGGCCGGACGAACTGCGGTCGGCCGCAGCCGCGTTCAACGCGATGGCCGACCAGGTCGTCCAACTCCTCGCCAACGAGCGGGAACTCGCCGCCGACCTCTCGCACCGGCTGCGTACCCCGCTGACCGTACTGCGGCTCAACACCGCCTCCCTCGGGGAGAGTCCGGCCGCCGAGCACACCCGCGCGGCCGTCGCCCAACTCGAACGCGAGGTGGACCAGATCATCCGTTCCGCGCGCGAGCAGCGGTCCGGCCCGGCGGTGCCCGCGGGATGCGACGCGGCCGAGGTGGTGCGCGAGCGGATGGCGTTCTGGTCCGCGCTCGCGGAGGACGAGAACCGCGAGGTGCGCACGGCCGGCGCCGACCGGCCGGTACGGGTGCCGGTCGCCCGGGCGGACCTCGCCGCCGCGCTCGACGCGATGCTCGGCAACGTCTTCCGGCACACCCCGGAGGGGACGGCCTTCGCCGTGGACGTGCACGAGTTCGACGGCGCGGTGATCCTGCTCGTCTCCGACGCCGGCCCCGGCGTCGCCGACCCCGCCGCCGCGCTCCGGCGCGGCCACGGCGACGGCGGTCCCGGGTCCACCGGACTCGGGCTCGACATCGTGCGCCGGGTCGCCGAGTCCACCGGAGGGGACCTGGCCATCGGCCGCAGCGTCCTCGGCGGCACCGAACTCCGTATCCGCCTCACCCGCACCCTCCCCACCCCCGCCCCTCGCCCCACCCACCGCCGCGGCTAGGTCGTCTTTGGGAAGCCTCCTGACTTCGGCGGGGGAGGTGCCCCCATCCCGTGGCGCTTGGCCCGCACGCTCTCCCCCTGCCTTCGGCGGGTGGGGGTGCCTCCGGCGAAGCCAGGGGGAGTGCCCCCGGCGTTGTCGGGCTGGTCCGAGCAGGCCCACCACGAGGGCAACCCTCCGCCGTGCGATCTGGTGGCACCTCCCACGCCGAAGGCTGTGGGGGAGCACCGGACGCCACGGGCCCCGCCCTTCGGGCGGACGGCGCTACGTCCACAGCACGGCCTGGGGTCTGTCGGGTGGATCTCCGCGGTGTCGCGGCGTCCGGCACGCGCATCCGCCGCGTTCTCGTCGGTTGCCGGCTCCCCCACGGCCTGGGGCGTGAGGGCGCCCCACCGCGTCGACTCCCTCTTCCGCCTTGCAGCTTGGGGGCGGGGGCCACCGGACGCCGCTCCTTCACCCACGGAGATCCACCCGGCAGGCACCAGCCGTGTTGACCCGGGGAGGCGGGTGCGGCTCAGCCGCCGGCAGGCGACCGCGGGGTTTCGGAGCGGTAGGTGTGGCCGAGTTCCGGGCCGAGCCCGAAGTAGTGGCGGAAGTTGTAGACGAGAGGGCTCCAGGCGGCCGGATCGACATGGTGGGTACCGGGCACGACGATCCGGGGATCGGCGTGCACCCGGAGGACCGCTGCTTCCACGATGACGAAGTCACCGGAGACGTCCGCCCGCACCCGTTCGGCGCGGGCCTCGAACTGGAGCGGGCAGGTCGCGACGCGAGGCGGCCGGACCAGGTCGGAGGGTTCGCCGCGCAGCCCGGCCGCGCCGAACTTGTCCGGCTCGAACCGGCAGCCCGCGGCCTTGCCCTCGGGCACCGGATTCCGCCCGGTCAGCGGCGCCAGCCGCTCCACCGCGGGCCACTGCGCGGGCGCGGGCAGGCTGATCACCAGTTCGGGCCGGACCGCGAGGTTGCGCGCGGTCTGCCCCTCCCCGCCGAGGCCGAGCACGATCGTCCGGCCGAGCGCCCACGCCGAGGACATCGGAGCGAGGTTGAACGAGCCGTCCGCGTTCTCGGTGCTGAGGAGCACCACCGGCGTGCCGAAGTACAGCACGCTGGGCTCGATGACCTGGTGCGACGGTGCCTGTCCCTGTCCCTGTGCCTGTCCCTGTGCCTGTGCCGATACCGGGGCGGGTGCCGTCGGTGGTGCGGTCGCCCCGGGCCCGGCACTCGTGGATGCGCTGTTCATGGCCCGGACCCTACGAACCGGACGCTTCGGCGGCCGCCGAAGCGTCCGGCGCGACAATGGACCGTATGCACACGCACGGCGCACGCGACGCGGGCCCGGACCTCGCCCGCGTGGCCGGGCTGATCGCCGACGGCACCCGGGCGGGCTTCTGCCTGGCGCTGCTCGACGGCCGGGCCTGGACGGCGAGCGAACTGGCCCGCCACATGGGCGTCGCCGCCTCGACCGCGACCGGGCACCTCAACGCGCTGGTGGCGGGTGGCCTGCTCGCGGAGGCGCGGCAAGGGCGCCATCGGTACGTACGGTTGGCGGGCCCGCAGGTGGCCGAGCTGATCGAGGGCCTCGCGGCGCTCGCCCCGGCCCGCACCCCGCCGCCCCCGCCACCGTCGCTGTCGGCGTCCGGCCGCCGCCAGGCCCTTGCCCACGCCCGCACCTGCTACGACCACCTCGCCGGGACCCTCGGCGTCGCGATCACCGACGCGATGGCCGCGCGCGGCCTGTTGAGCGACGCCCACGGCCTCGGGCTGACCGCTGAGGGGGCCGCCTGGCTCACCGGCCTGGGCATCGCCGTGCCCGCGGGCAGCCGCCGGCCCGCGGTGCGCTCGTGCCTGGACTGGACCGAGCGCCGTCCGCACCTCGCGGGCAGCGTCGGCGCCGCGCTGTGCCGGCACGCCTTCGACGCGGGGTGGATCACCCGGATCGGCACCACCCGCGCGGTGGCGGTCACCCCGGCGGGCCGGCACGCCCTGCACGACCTGCTCGGCCTGCCCGCCGACGTCCTCCCGGCACCCGGCCGCACCGCCGGGACGCCGGCCGCCCGCGGCTAGCTTCACCTCGTACGGCGGACCGCCGCCGGAGTGCGTATCACCCCAGTGACTTGTGTGAGTGGCGGTGCGGGTGGGGCGTCCATAGCGTCGAGTCGGCGGCCCGAGCCGCCGTTTTTACGTCGATGCCCCTGCGCGGGGCCGAACGGAAGCGGGTCGGGCGATGGGTCGGGCGATGGTGAAGCGCGTGGTAGCGGGGACGTCGGTGGCAGCAGCGGCGGTGGCGGCGGTGGGAGCCGGGGGAGCACCCGCACAGGCGGCCTCCGTGCGGGTGGTGCACCCGGGGGAGTCGATCCAGGCGGCGGTGGACGCGGCCGCGCCGGGCGACACCGTACTGGTGCTGCCGGGCACGTACCGGGGCAGCGTGCAGATCAGCAAGCCGCGGGTGACGCTGCGCGGCACCGGCGCGGGCATCACCGTACTGGCCCCGGCCACGACGGCGTCCGACCCGCAGAGCACGACCGGTCCGGCGAACCCCGCGACGAATCCTGCGACGAATCCCGCGACCAACCCCGCGACGAACCCCGACACCGGGAACGCGACAAGCACCAGCACCAGCGCCGTCGCCTGTGCCGCGGCCGGTGACGGCCTGTGCGTCACGGGCGCGGACGGCGTGCGCGTCGAGTCCCTGACGGTCACCGGCTTCGCGAAGTACGGCATCTGGGCCACCTCCGCCGACCGCCTCACCGTCGACCACGTGCGGGCCGACGCCAACGGCCAGTACGGCATCGGCCAGGAGAAGTCGATCCGTTCGCGGTTCACCTCCAACGAGGCGAGCGGCAACGGCGAGGCGGGCCTGTTCGTGGCGAACGCCGTCTCCGAGGAGGGCGGCGCCACCGACACGCAGGGCACCGAGATCCGCGGGAACGCCCTCACCGGCAACCACATGGGCCTGGTCGTCCGCCGGCTGCGCCGCGTCACGGTCGACGCCAACACGATCTCCGGCAACTGCGCCGGCGTCTTCCTCGTCGGCGACGAGAACACCCCGCGCGCGGGCGAGATGACGGTCACCGGCAACTCGGTCGACGCGAACAACGCCTACTGCGCGGCCACCGCCCGCCTGCCCTACGTCCAGGGCTCCGGCATCGTGCTGACCGGCGTGGAGAACACCCTGGTGAGCGGCAACGAGGTCACCGGCAACGTCGGCGCCTCCCCGCTGTCCGGCGGCGTCGTGCTCTTCCCGAGCTTCACCGGCAAGCCCGACTCCGGCAACACCGTGCGGAACAACACGCTGCTGCACAACGGCCCGGCCGACCTCGCCGACCGTGACCACGGCACCGGCAACACCTTCACCGCGAACGAATGCCAGGTCTCCCTGCCCGCGGGCCACTGCTGACCTGCGGTGCCCGAAACCGCCATGACGCCATGAGAAAGGGCGGCACCATGACGACCACCCCGGACACCGAGGCCCAACGGGGGGCCCAGCCGCCCCCGTCCGACCCCGCCGCGGCCGAAGGCTCGGCCGGAAACCCCGGAGCCGCCGCGGGAGCCGCCTCGATGCGGCTGCGCGAGATCGTCTTCGGCGCCGCCTGCGCCGCGTCCGTACGCGCCGCCGCCCGGCTGGGACTTCCCGACGCCCTCGGTGAATCCCCGCGCACCGCGGAGGAGTTGGCCGCCGACCTCGACGTGCGGCCGGAGCCGCTGCGCCGGCTGCTGCGCGCGCTCGCCTGCTACGGGGTCTTCACCGAGGAGGCGGACGGCCGCTTCACGCACACCGAGATGTCACGGCTGCTGTGCGAGGACGCGCCCGGCAGCCTGCACCACATCGCGCTGTGGTGCACCGAGCCGTGGACCTGGGACGCCTGGCCGCGCCTGGACGAGGCGGTCAGGTCCGGCCGCGACGTCTTCGCCGACCTCTACGGCAAGAGCTTCTTCGAGTACCTGCACGCCGACGCGGCCGACTCCGCCCGCGTCTTCGACCGCGCGATGACCTCCTCCAGCCGGCAGGCGGCCCGCGACCTCGCCGCGTATGTCGACCTGACCGGCGTCCGCAGCGTCGCCGACATCGGCGGCGGCCAGGGGCTCGCGCTCGCCGGGCTGCTGGAGAAGGAACCCGGCCTGCACGGAACCCTGCTGGACCTGCCCGACGTCGTCGCCCACGCCGACCCGCGGCTGCGGGACGGCGGGGCGCTCGCCGGCCGGGTCCGGCTCGTGCCCGGCGACTGCCGCACCGAGATCCCGGTCCGGGCCGACCTCTACGTGCTGAAGAACATCCTCGAATGGGACGACGCCAGCACCCGTGCCACCCTGCGCAACGTCGTGGCCGCCGCGGAGCCCGGCGCCCGGGTCCTGGTGATCGAGAACCTCGTCGACGACAGCCCCTCCATGCGGTTCACCACCGCGATGGACCTGCTGCTCCTGCTCAACGTCGGCGGCGCGAAGCACTCCCGGGCGAGCATGACCGCGCTCATGGCCGAGGCCGGGCTCCCCGTGAGTGCGGTACGACCGGTCAACCCCCACCTGTTCGCGTTCGAGTCCCGGGTGAACTGACCCTCCGGGGCGGGTGGTCCTGTCGGTTCCAGGACCACCCCCCGGTGGAGGGCCGGGGTACCTCCCAGGCGGAGTTCCGGGAGAGCGCGGCTCCCCGCGCCCCTGGTCTCAGGGGCGCGGGGAGACCTGGCGGAACGGCTAGTCGCGTTCCCAGCGGTAGAACTCCTGGGCCATCGCGTCCTTCGGCTCGCGCCAGTTGACCGGGTCGTACGCCGACACGTAGGGCGCGAGGGCCTCGCTGATGCGGCGGAACTCGGGGTGCCCGGTGTGCTTGGCGACCTCGGGTCCCGGCGGCCGGTCGGCCTCGATCAGGTGCAGGTAGAGGTCGTCGTGGAACCGGAAGAGGCTGCGCCCGGTGACGCCGATCAGCCCGGGCAGTTCACCGCGGTCCGACGCGGCGAACTCCTCGGCGATGGCGGCCGCGGCGTCCGGCTTCATCCGGGCCACGATCAGGCTGCGGTGCATGCGCGCTCACGCCCCCTCGGCGGTGCGGGGCGGCATCGCGGACAGCCCGCGCTCGGCGGCCTGCTTCTCGACGCGCTCGCGGATGCGCTCCATCTGGACCACGGAGTTGCGGTTGATCCGGTCGGTCATGGCCGCGTCGTCCACGGGCGCGGTCGGCTTCATCGCGAAGTCCTGCACCCACCGCATGGAGGTGCCGCCGGGCACCTCGGCGTACTCCCAGTGGATGTCCATGTGCGCGAACGGGCCGGTCTCCACCCGCCGGGCGCGCACGGTCAGGTTGCGGCGGTCGGTCACCCGCTCGGAGACCCAGCTCCACACGGTGCCGTTCTCGTCGGGGTGCATGGTGAGCCGGAAGGTGACCTTGTCGCCCTCGCGCGCCATGATCTCGACGGCGGCGTACTCGCTGAACAGCTGCGGCCAGCTCTCCAGGTCGTTGGTGAGGTCCCAGGTGAGGTCCACCGGGGCGGCGATGATGATCTCGTTCTCGGTGTGCCCTGCGGTCGATGCTGCCATGAGCTGAACTCCTTCTCGTCGGGTACGGGTCAGGCCGCGGCGGCGTTGAGCTGGGAGTTGACGCTCGCCAGGAACTCGTGCGGGGTCTTGCAGGTCTCCGCGTCGTCGCCGATCTTGCGGCTGTAGCGCTTCTCCAGCTCGGCCACGATGCCCAGCAGGCCCAGCGAGTCGAGGTTGAACTCCTCGAACGTCGTCGCCGGGCTGGACGCCATCGCCGACGGGTCCACCGACAGCCCGGCCCGGTTCTTCATCAGGTCGGACAGCTCGTCGAAGGTGACGGGGCCGTCCGCGGTCGTGTTCGTCGGGTCGTTCATGGGTCCTTCTCCTTCGGTGGGGGGAACTTCGGTGGGGAACTTCGGGGGGAACCTCAGTGGGGGGAAAGGGGGGACTCGGGCGCGCGCAGCACCAGCGCCGCGTTGCAGCCCATCAGCCCGCGGCTGAGCACCAGCGCGGTGCGCAGCGGCGTGATGCGGGCCTCGCCGGTGACCACGTCGAGGTCGTGCCGGACCTCGGTCACGTTCGGGGTGGGCGGCACCACGCCGTGTTCGAGGGCGAGCACGGCCGCGGCGGCGTCCAGCGCCGAGGCGGCCGCGTAGGCGCGGCCGAAGCCGGTCTTGGGGGCGGTGACGGGGACGGTCGCGGCGCGCGGCCCGAGCGCGTCGGCGATGGCGAGGGCCTCGGCCTGGTCGGCCTCGGGCACGCCGAGCGCGTCGGCGAAGACCACGTCCACCTCCTCGGGCGCGCAGCCGGCCTCCGCCAGCGCGCCCCGCGCCGCCCGCGCCAGGCCCTCCCGGGAGTGCCGCCAGCCGCCGGTGCCGGTGAAGGTGGCCGCGTGCCCGGCGACCACCGCCCGTACCCGCGCGCCGCGCCGCCGGGCCGCGGACTCCTCCTCGACCACGAACATCGCGCCGCCCTCGGCGGGGGAGTAGCCGCAGGCGTCGTCGGTGAACGGCAGGTAGGCGTGCCGCGGGTCGGTGGCCAGGCTCAGCTCGTCGTAGCCGAGCTGGCACACCACGGAGTACGGCGCGAGCGGGGCCTCGGTGGCGCCGACCACCATCGCGTCGGTACCGCGCCGGATGGCCCGGCCGGCGTGCGCGAACACGTCCAGGCCGCCGGCCTCGTCGTCGGCGAGCACCCCGCACGGGCCCCGGAAGCCGCCGCGGATCGAGACCTGGCCGGTGCTGGCCGCGTAGAACCAGGCGATGGACTGGTACGGGCCGACGAACTGCGGCCCGCTGCCCCACAGTTGCTGCAACTCGCGCTGGCCGAACTCGCCGCCGCCCGAGCCGGCCGCGGTGACCACGCCGATCGCGAACGGCGAGTCCGGGTCCGCCGCCAAGTGGGCTTCGGACAGCGCGAGTTCCGCGGCCGCCATGGCGAAGTGGCTGAACCGGTCGGTCTGTACGAGGAAGCGGTCCTCGACCAGCCCGGCCGGGTCGAAGCCGTCCTCGACCTGGCCCGCGACCTTCAGCGGCAGCCGCTCGCAGCCCTCCCGGCGGACCGGGCCGAGCACCGAACCGCCCAGCTGCACCGCCTTCCAGAACGCCTCGGTGCCCACGCCGTTCGGCGCGACGACGCCGATCCCGGTGACCACGGTCTGCCCGCGGCCGCTGTCGGTCCCGCTCATGACGTGCTCCTCTCGGCGTGCGCGAGCACCACCGCGGACTGGAAGCCGCCGAAGCCGCTGCCGACCGAAAGCACGGACCGCAGCCGGACCGGCCGCGCGGTGCGCGGCACGTAGTCCAGGTCGCAATCCGGGTCCGGGGTCTCGTAGTTGGCGGTCGGCGGCACCACGTCGTGGGTCAACGCCAGTGCGCACGCGGCGAGTTCGATCGCGCCGATCGCGCCGAGCGAGTGCCCGACCATCGACTTGATCGAACTCATCGGCACCGTGCGCGCGTGCTCGCCGAGCGAGCGCTTGACCGCCGCCGTCTCGTGCCGGTCGTTCTGCTTGGTGCCGGAGCCGTGCGCGTTGACGTAGTCCACGCCGGTCCGGTCGATCCGCGCGTCGGCCAGTGCCTGGTCGATCGCCTCGGACATCTCCCGGCCCTCGGTGGTCAGTCCGGTCATGTGGTAGGCGTTCCCGAAGGTCGCGAAGCCGCGCAGCTCGCAGAGGATGCGGGCGCCGCGCCGCCGGGCGTGCTCCCACTCCTCCAGCAGCAGCACCGCCGAGCCCTCGCCGAGCACGAAGCCGTCCCGGTCCGCGTCGAACGGGCGCGAGGCGTGCGCCGGGTCGTCGTTGCGGGTCGAGGTGGCCTTGATCGCGTCGAAGCAGGCGACCGTGATCGGCGAGATCGGCGAGTCCGCCGCCCCGGCCACGATGATGTCGGCCTTGCCCTCCTGCACGGCGTGGAAGGCGTGGCCGACCGCGTCGAGACCCGAGGTGCAGCCGGTGGAGACCGTCTGCACCGGGCCGTGCGCGCCGATGTCCTCGGCCACCTCCGAGGCGAGCGCGCTGGGTTGGAACGCCCGGTGCAGATGGGCGCCCGCCTCCTGCGGCGACACGTCCCAACGGCTCCCCGACGCACTGACCTTGACGTAGTCGCGCTCCAGCCGGGTGGTGCCGCCGACGGCCGAGCCCAGGCACACCCCGACCCGCCACGGGTCCTGCGCGGCGAGGTCGAGACCGCTGTCCCGGATCGCCTCGCGCGCCGCGGTCAGCGCGAACTGGGCGTACCGGTCGGCGCGTTCGGCCAGCTCGGCGCCGAGCCCTGCCCTCTTCGGGTCGAAGTCGCACTCCGCGGCGATCCGGGAGCGGAAGCCGGCCGGGTCGAAGAGGCTGATGCCGCGGGTGGCCGTACGACCGGAGGTCAGCAGGTCCCAGAAGGCCGGTACCCCGATGCCGCCGGGGGCGACCACCCCGAGGCCGGTGACCGCGACCCGGCGGTCCCCGCCAGGGCGGTTCACGCCCGCGCCTTGGTCGGGTCGGGAGGCGCCGAGGCAGCCTCGCCGGCCACCTCCGCCACGCCCTCGGTCTCCTCGGTGTCCACGTGGCCCAGCTCCGGGCGGGGCGCGAGCGGGCCCAGGTGGAAGACCATCCGCGCCTCGCTGTCACCCACGTTCCGGAACCGGTGCCGCATGTCCACCGGGATCATCAGGCCCTGCTCCGGCCGCAGCGGGTGGCTCACGCCGTCCAGGTCCACCTCCAGCTCCCCGCTCAGCACGTAGACGAACTCCTCGGAGTACGGGTGGTAGTGCTCGCCGATCCGCTCGCCCGGCTGCACGATCGCCACGCCCATGAAGCCGCTGGTCGCGCCGACCGACGCGGGCGTCAGCAGGGCCCTCAGGTCGCCGCCGCGCCGGCGGTTCGGGCTGGTGTCGTCCAGGTGCACGAGGCGCACTTCGTTCGTCATTGCGGCTCCTTCGGGGCGGGGTGTCCTGCGGGTGTGGGCGGGGATGTGGGTGGCGGGCCGGTGTCGCGGGGCTGCCGGGTCACCGCGAGGCGCGGTCCGTGACGGGGGTCATGGGGTGGCCGCCGTGGCCGAGCCCGGTGGGGTCGGCGGGCTCGCCCGGCACGAGGAGTTCGCGCAGCACGTCGGTCGGGCCGTCCGAGGGGACCGGCGCGGCCGGGCCGTCGGAGGGGAGCCCGCGGACGTCGATGACGCGGACCACCGTGTCGTCGCGCTGGAAGACCGTGGAGGCGGCCAGCGGGTGCGTCGGGTCGGTGGCGGCCGCGGCGTCGAGGGTGCCGAGCAGCCGGGCCGCGTCGGCGCCGCGGCCGGGCCGTACCGGGTAGAGGAACGCCTGCCGGGTCAGCGGCTCGCCGGCGCCGAGGGCGGGGGCCGGGTCCGTCTCGTGGCCGACCGCGGGCAGGGCCGCCCGGGCGAAGAAGGCCCGCGCCGAGGCGGCGGCGGTGAGGTCGCGGTCCTCTTCCAGGTAAGGGTTGATCGCCTCCTCGACGGCCCTTACCTCCGGCTGCGCCGCCACGTGCCGCAGCGCGTTGCCGAGGTCTCCCGCCACCTCGACCGCCCGGACCACTCGGTTGCCGTACATGAAGAGCGACGTGCGCAGCAGCCGTGTGGTGTCGTCCACCTGGGCCCGCGGCGCGCGGTAGTCGGACAGCAGCTTCGCCACCGCTTCCTCGCTGCCCGGCTTCACCGTGAAGGTGATCGCGTGCCGCACCACCCCGCCCGAGCACAGCGGCGGCGCGGGCACCGGGTCGAGCCCGGCGGCGGGCGCCGCGGGCGGCTTCGCCGCGGCCCGGGCGGTCCGCGCGCCCTGTGCGCCCGGCGCGCCCTGCTCCGGTGTCTCGCGCGCCACCAGGAACCGCAGCGACCTGGTGTCCCGCACGCACCCGTGCAGCGGCTCGACCATCGCGCGGTGCGCGGCGCTCTCCACCCACTCCAGGAACGGCTCGCTGCCCTCCCACTCGCTGGTGATCAGCCACTGCGAGGAGTTCCCGAGCGACTGGCACAGCTGGTCGCTGATGTGTCCGGGCACGGCCGCCACCTGGTGGCGTATCTGCTCGTACGCCTCCAGGAAGCGCTGCTGCCTGCCGTCGAGCACGTCCAGCAGCAGTACGACGCGCAGCCGGGCGGTGCCGGGTACGGCGGAGGAGGAGGGCGGGGCGAGCCGGTCGTCCAGAGTCGTCATGGAAGATCGTTCCTCTCGGGTGGGGCGGGGTGCGGACGGCCGCGGGCCGAGCCGCGTGGTGGGGAGCCCCGTGGTGGTGCCGTTGCCGGGGCGCGGCCGGAGGGCCCTGAGCCGCGGGGCCGCCGCCGGGCGGTGATGCCTTCCGCATATGCGTCAGGCCGTATGCGCGCGGCGGGACCGCCTGTTTCCGATGCTCAGCCCCGGGCGGGAATCGTGCGCGGCACGTGAGGCGGCCGAGTGAAGCACCGCCCGACCCGGCCCGCGGAACGCCTCGGCAGGGAAAGGAGCTACCGCCGGGAAGCATCCGCGCGGCGGGCCCGGGCCCCACTGCCGTGCGCACCCCCACTCCCACTCCGGAGAACCCCATGACGAACGCCCCGCACCCCGCGCCGCCGCCCGGCTCCCCGCAGCCCGGCCCAGCCGCCCCCGCCACCTCGGCCACCTCGGCCACCTCGGCCACCTCGGCCGGCTCGGCCGGCGCCGACGGGCACACCGACGACCGGGTGCCCGTCCTGATCGTGGGCGGCTCCCTCGTCGGCCTGTCCGCGTCGCTCTTCCTCGGCCGCCTCGGCGTGCCGCACCTGCTGGTCGAGCGGCATGCCCGCACCTCGCACCACCCGCGCGGGCGCGGCAACAACGTCCGCACCATGGAACTGATGCGCGTCGCGGGCGTCGAGGACCGTATCCGCGCCGCCGCGTCCGTGCTCGCCGAGAACCACGGCATCCTCCAGGCCGACACCCTCACCGGCTCCGAGCAGGAGTGGCTGTTCCGCACGATCGACCCCGGCGGCGGGCTCTCCCGGATCAGCCCGTCCGGCTGGTGCCTGTGCAGCCAGAACGACCTGGAGCCCGTGCTGCTGGCGGCCGCCCGCGAGGCGGGCGGCGACATCCGCTTCGGCACCGAACTGGTGTCGTTCGCGCAGGACGCGGACGGCGTCACCGCCGAGATCGCCGACCGCGCCTCCGGCCGGGTCCGCACCGTGCGCGCCGACTACCTGATCGCCGCGGACGGCCCGCGCAGCCCCGTCCGCGAGCGCCTGGCCATCCCCATGACCGGGCCCGGCGACCTCTTCCACAACGTCAGCGTCACCTTCCGCGCCAAGCGGCTGGCCGACGCGGTCGGCGACCGCCGCTTCATCGTCTGCTACCTCACCAACCCCGAAAGCCCCGGCGCGCTGCTGCCCGTCGACAACGCCCAGGACTGGGTCTTCCACGCGCCCTGGCGCCCCGGCGACGGCGAGCGCCTGGAGGACTTCACCGACGAGCGGTGCACCCACCTCATCCGCACCGCGGTCGGCGTGCCCGACCTGGAGGTCGAGATCACCGGGAAGGCGCCCTGGCACGCGGCGGAACGTGTCGCCGAGCGGTACGGGCGCGGCCGCGTCCTGCTCGCCGGGGACTCCGCGCACGAGATGTCGCCCACCGGGGCGTTCGGCTCCAACACCGGTATCCAGGACGCGCACAACCTCGCGTGGAAGATCGCCGCCGTCCTCGAAGGATGGGCCGGGCCCGGCCTGGTGGACAGCTACGACGCCGAGCGGCGCCCGGTCGCGCTGGCCACCGCCGCTCGGGCGTCGGCCCGTTCCGCCGAGCACAGCCACCCCGGATACGAAGCGGCGCCGGTCATGGCCGGGCCGCGGGCCGGCCTGCTTCCGGCCGTCCTCGGCTACCGCTACCCGCTCGGCGCGGTGCTCGGCGCCGATCCCCAGGAGGCCGCCGTTCCGGACGACTTCAGCCCGCGGGCGGTGCCCGGCGGGCGCGCGCCCCACCTGTGGGTGCGCCGCGGCGGCGAGCGGATCTCCACGCTCGACCTCTACGAGCGCACGCCGGTCCTCCTCACCGGGCCGGCCGGCGGCGCCTGGCACGATGTCGCGCGGCTCGCCGCGGAACGGACCGGGGTGCCCCTCGCGTGCTACCGGTTCGGCCAGGAGCTGGAGGCCGACCCGGACGGCCCGGGCGCCTCGGGCGGACCTGCGGGCCCGGGCGGACCTGCGGGCCCGGGCCGACCTGCGGGCTCGGGCGGACCTGCGCCGAGCGGGCCGCCCGGGGGAGCCCCCGGCGGCGCACCGGCCGGGCCGCCCGACTTCTGCGGGTTGCACGGCATCGGGGAGGAGGGTGCCGTGCTGGTGCGGCCCGACGGGTTCGTGGCCTGGCGCTGCGAGGGTGCCCGCCCCGACCCGGAGGGGGTGCTCCGCGCGGCCCTGGACGAGGTGTTCTGCCGGGGCTGACCCGCCAGGGTGCCCCCGCCCGCGGTGCGCGGGACCTCGGGGGCCGCGCGGAATCTCGGGGGCCTCGCGGGGCCTCGCGGGACCGGCCCACCCCCGGCAGGTGGGCCCGGAACCGGCAGCGCCGGGCGGCCCGGGGGGTCCCGTCACCGCGTGACGCGGTACCTCCCGGCCATCCCGTGCATCATGTGGGCGGCCACGTGGCAGTGGTAGAGCCAGTCACCCGGGTTGTCCTCGCGGTACTCGACGGTGAGGGTCGTGGCCGGCCCGAGCACCTGCGCGTCGGTCCAGCCGGACGGGCCGGGCCAGCGGTGGCCGTGGATGTGGAAGACGTGGAAGGAGTTGCCGAGCGTGGCGACCCGCCACCGCACCCGGTCGCCGCTGCGCGCGCTGAACGTGGGGGCGTTGTCGACGAACGCCCCTCCGTTGCAGAGCGAGAGGTCCTGCTTGAGCGGGGACGCGTCGGGCGCGGCGAGGTCGTGGAAGAAGAGCACGAACTCCCGGTCCACCTCGGGGGTCCGGGCGTCGGTGACCGCGATCATCCCGAAGAGCCCCAGCTCCGCGCCGATCTCCATGACCGGTCCGCCGCCGACGAGCGCGCGCGAGTCCATCGAGCCGGGCGCGGGCGACGGGGATTGATCGGCGGTGCCGCCCGACCCGGTGGCGGGGCGCGGCGGGATCTGCGGCGCCGCGTGGTCGTGGTACGGCCAACTCCCCACGGAGCTGGGCACGCAGGTCCACGTGTAGGTGTAAGTGCCCTGGTAGGGAACGGCGGTTCCCTCCGCGTCGGGCGTATCTGCCATCCAGGCACCGTCACTTGACGGGCTGTACCGCACGCCGTGCGGGTGCATGGTGTGCGGCCACTTGTAGTGCGCGTCGTTGTTGCGGAAGTGCACCTTGATGACGTCGCCGACCTCGGCGCGCAGCACGGGACCGGGGATGCCGCTGTTCGCGCCGATGCCGTGCGGGCCGAATTCGGCGGGCAGCGGCTGCTCCCAGTTCGGGGTGTAGGCGCGGTAGCCGATCGCCTGATACGTCGTCTGGTCGGCGGTGAAGGTCATGCCGGTCATGCCGTCGCGCCCGTTCGGCACGGCGTTGTGCGCGAAGGAGTCGGCCTGGACCCAGTACTCGCGGACGCGCCCGCCGGCGGTGGCCCGGAAGGCTTCCGCGGCGAAGGGGTCGGCGCCGGTCCCGCTTCCGGTGGCGGCCTCGGCGGGTGTGGCGGGCGCGGCGGCCATCGCCAGCGCGGCGGCCGCACCGCCGCCGGTCAGCGCACGCAGCAGGTTGCGGCGGCCGCCGTCTCGGCGCGGTTCACGTACCGGCTCCGGTGACATGGACGTCCTCTCGCTCGGGGGTGGTGGTCGGGTGTCCGGCGTTCCTGAAGGGCACTCAGGAGGGCCGCCGGGCGCGGCCTGCGGGCTCGCCGCCGCGTTCCCACTGTGCGGGGTGCCGGTGGCGGCGCCTGTGCGCCCCGCCCCGGGAGGGTGACCGAAACAGGCAGGTGGCGGTGCCGGCCACCCGAAGAGCGGACGCGTTCACCCTCGTGCGGCTCTCTCCGGTGGCGGTCCCGCCAGGGCTGGCTGACGGTGAGCTTGCCGTCACTGCGCTTGTCGGGCTGACACGTTGTCAGCCGGCGCACGTCGTCGGCGGAAGGAATCGTCCCCATGCGTACTGCCCGCACCCTCGTGGCCGGAGCCGCACTCACCGCCTGCCTCGCCCTCGCCGCTCCGGCCGCTCACGCCGCGGGTGCCGTCAACATCTACGACCCGAGCGGTCAGGGCTCGTCGTCGTCCTCTTCCTCCTCTTCCTCCTCCGCGTCGGATTCCGGTAAGTACTCGCACTCGTCCGACAGCGACGGTTCGCAGGACTGGACCGGCCAGGGCTCGGACGGCGGCCAGTGGCACAAGCCGCACGGCGGCATGCACACCGGTGGTGGCGGCATGTCGCTGGCCGGCGGCAGCAGCCTGGCGGCCGGTTCGGTGCTGCTGCTCGGCGGCCTGGGCGCCGGCGCGTACGTCCTGCGCCGCCGTCGCGGTACGGCCGGGGCCGGCGCCCTCGCCTGACCCGTCCCACCGTCCGGCCCTCGCCGGCCGGACCGCAGTGGCCACCGCCGCGGTACGGCGGTGGCCACTGCCCGGAGCCTCGTCCCGGGAGGCCCCTTCTCCGGCGGCCGGGTGCGTGCCGTCCTGCAACGCGCCCGGCCGCCCGCCCGTTGCCGTTCGCCCGGTTGGCGGTCAGTGGCCGGCCCCGGCCCCTCGTATCTCGCAGGTCGTCAGAAAGGCAGCACCGTATGAGCACGCAGCCGCCGCAGCGCGACCCCAGGACGGCGGACGCGCCGCCGCCGGCGCGGGACAGCGGCACCCGGGTCCTGCGCTGGGCCGTCGCCGCGACCCTGGTCGGCGCGTTCCTGGTCTTCCGCTCCTTCGACTCCTCCGGCGCGGACACCGCCGTCGGGGCGCCGACGCCGCCCGCGGCCAGTGCCGCCTCGGCGCCGTCGGCCGATCCGGTGGTGACGATGGAGCCGACCGCCGCACCGTCGCTGCCGCGCGCCACGCCGACGAAGATCTCCATCCCGAGCATCGGGGTGAACGCGCCCTTCACCATGCTGTCGATGGACGCCACCGGAGTGCTCCAGCCGCCGCCCGACACCGACCGCAACCTCGCCGGCTGGTACCAGGGCGGCGCCAGCCCCGGTGAACGCGGCAACGCGATCGTGGCCGGCCATGTGGACACCACGAGCGGCCCGGCGGTCTTCTACCTGCTCTCCTACCTCAAGAAGGGCGACCCGATCGACATCACCCGCGCCGACGGCACCGTCGCCACCTTCACCGTCGACGAGGTCGACACCTTCGCCAAGGGGGACTTCCCCGACCAGCGGGTCTACGGCGACACCCCCGACGCGCAACTGCGGATCATCACCTGCGGCGGCGTGTTCGACCACAAGAAGCGCGACTACGAGTCCAACGTGGTCGTCTTCGCGCACCTGACCTCGTCGGGGAACGCGTGATCGCGCAGGGCTCCGGCGCCGATCGTTAAGCCGCCCCTTCCGCTTCCTTAAGCCCGTCCTAAGAACCCGATCAACCGCCCTGAACTGGGCTTTTGTCCGATCCGTGCCCGCTAGCGTGCTGCCCGCCCCCACCTCCGAGTACAACAAGGCAGGCAGCCATGGCAGCCACCACCCACCGCCGGCGTCCCGGCCGCAGGACGCAGGTGCTCTGCGGGATCACCGCGGCGGCGGCCGCCGCCGGCGGCGCGTTCGCCTTCGCCGGCTCCGCGAGCGCCGCCACGGTCGCGGCGGCGTACCGCACGACCAGCGACTGGACCACCGGCTACACCGGGCAGTACGAGATCAGCAACGCGAGCGACAGCCCGCTGGACGGCTGGACGCTCTCCTTCCGCCTGCCGGCCGGCAGCACCATCGGCTCGCTGTGGAACGGCGCGTACACCGTGTCCGGGCAGACGGTGACGGTCACCCCGGACAGCTGGAACCGCACGCTCGCCCCCGGCGCGACGGCGGACATCGGCTTCACCGCGAACGTGCCCGGCGGCACCGGACCCGCCGCCGCGCCGGCCGGCTGCACGATCAACGGCGCGAAGTGCTCGGTCGACGACGACCCGACCACCGCGCCGACCGGCCGCCCCACCGAGACCGCCACGCCCACCGCGGCCCCGACCGCGAGCCCGACCGCGACCGCGACCCCGACCGCGGGCACCGGTGCCGGCTCGGCGGCCTCCGGCGGGTTCGCCCCCTACGTCGACACCTCGCTCTATCCCGCGTACGACCTGACGGGGGCGATGAAGGCCGACGGGGTGAAGCAGTTCAACCTCGCCTTCGTCGTCTCCGGCGGCGGCTGCACCCCGAAGTGGGGTGGCGTCACCGACCTCGACAGCGACGCGGTGGCCGCCCAGATCGGCGCCGTGCGCGCGGCGGGCGGCGACGTACGCGTCTCCTTCGGCGGCGCCAACGGCACCGAACTGGCCTCCGCGTGCTCCTCGGTGAGCGACCTCGCGGCCGCGTACGGCAAGGTCGTCGACGCGTACCGGCTCACCAAGGTCGACTTCGACGTGGAGGGCGGCGCGCTGGCCGACACCGCGGCCGACACCCGCAGGGCGCAGGCGATCGCGCAGCTCCAGGCGAGCCACAGCGGCCTGGAGGTGTCCTACACGCTGCCCGCGATGCCGAGCGGGCTCACCCAGGACGGCATCGACCTGCTGGCGAACGCCAAGAGCAACGGCGTCGCGGTGCACGCGGTCAACATCATGGCGATGGACTACGGCGCCTCCTACAGCGGCGACATGGGGCAGTACGCCGTCGATGCCGCCACCGCCACGCAGGCCCAGGTCAAGAGCGTGCTCGGGCTCTCCGACACCGCCGCCTGGCACGCCGTCGCCGTCACGCCGATGATCGGCGTCAACGACGTGAGCAGCGAGACCTTCACCCTCGCGGACGCGAGCACGCTCGCCGACTTCGCCACGTCCAAGGGCCTGGCCTGGCTGTCGATGTGGTCCGCGACGCGCGACAAGCAGTGCCCCGGCGGCGCCCAGAGCTACGCCGACGCCACCTGCAGCTCCGTCACCCAGTCCGACGGCGCGTTCGCGCGGGCCCTGGGCGGCGCCACCGGCTGACCCCCCCGGACATCCCGCTCCGGCCGCTCTCCTGTCCCACCCCCACGGGGCAGGACGGCGGCGGGCTCCGGTCGTCGCGCACCCTCGTTCGCGGCGACCGGAGCCCTTCTTCGTCCCCTCAGGACCTCCCGGCCTCCTCCGGGGAGTCCGGAAGGACGTTGGCGCGCGCCACCTCGGCGTACCAGTGGGCGCTCTGCTTGGGGATTCGGCGCTGGGTGCCGAAGTCGACGTACACCGCGCCGAAGCGCTTGCTGTAGCCGTAGGACCACTCGAAGTTGTCCAGCAGCGACCACAGGAAGTAGCCCCGGACGTCGGCGCCGTCGGTCAGCGCGCGGTGCACCGCGGAGAGGTGGCCGCGCAGGTACGCGATCCGCTGCGGGTCATTGATGGCGCCCTCGGGCGAGATGTAGTCGTCGAAGGCGGCACCGTTCTCGGTGACCATCATCGGCAGGTCGGGGTGCTCGTGGTGGACGCGCATCAGCAGGTCGTACAGGCCGCTCGCGTCGACTGCCCACCGCATCGCGGTGGTCTCGCCGGGCGGCTGGTGGAAGGCGACGTGCTCGGAGCCGGGCCAGGGCGAGTAGTCGCTCGCGCCGTGGCCGTCGTTGCGCGGCAGGTCGGGGTTCTCCCGGCCGTCGGAGACCAGCGTCGGCGTGTAGTAGTTGATGCCGAGCAGGTCGATCGGGCGGGAGATCTCCGCCAGGTCGCCCGGCTTGACCAGCGTGTCCCAGTCGACCAGATGGCCGGTGTCGGTGAGCAGGTCCTCCGGGTAGCCGTCGCCGAGGATCGGGCCGAGGAAGACCCGGTTGCCGACCGCGTCGATCCGGCGGGCGGCGTCCAGGTCGGCGGCCGACTGGCTGTACGCGCGCACCTGGTGCAGGTTGAGGGTGATCGAGGTCTGCGCGGTAGCGGGGAGAACGGAACGCAGAACCCCGATCGCCCGGCCATGGGCGAGGTTGAGGTGGTGCACGGCCTTCAGCGCCGACTCCGGCTCGGTGCGGCCGGGAGCGTGCACCCCCGAGCCGTAGCCGAGATACGCCGAGCACCACGGCTCGTTGAGCGTGGTCCAGTACGGCACCCGGTCGCCGAGCGCCTGCGCCATGATCGCCGCGTACTCCGCGAACCGCTCGGGCGTCTCCCGCGCCGTCCAGCCGCCGATGTCCTCCAACTCCTGCGGCAGGTCCCAGTGGTAGAGCGTGGCGACCGGGGTGATGCCCTTGTCGAGCAGCTCGTCGACCAGCCGGCGGTAGAAGTCCAGGCCGCGCTGGACCGCGGGGCCGCGGCCGGTGGGCTGCACCCGCGACCAGGAGATCGAGAAGCGGTAGGCGCCGAGGTTGAGGTCCCGCATCAGCGCGACGTCGTCACGGAACCGGTGGTAGTGGTCGGCCGCGATGTCCCCCGTGTCCCCGTTGAGGACCCGGCCGGGGGTGTGGCTGAAGGTGTCCCAGATCGACGGGGTACGGCCGTCCTCGGCCGCGGCGCCCTCGATCTGGTAGGCGGCGGTGGCCGCCCCCCAGACGAAACCGGGGGGGAACCGGAGCGAGGCCGGGTTCGCCGAGAGTTCGGGACTCTCTGAACGGACAGCAGTCATAACGGGGGACTCCAGGGGAATCAGGGGTCGTCGGGGGAGGGTGGGGGGTGCCGAGGGCGGGCCGCGGAGGTGAGGGTGCGGGCAGGGAAGGGGGAGCGGGGCGGCGTCAGTTCTTGACCGCGCCGGCGGTGATCCCGCCGACGATCTGCCGGCCGAGGACCGCGAAGACCAGCAGCAGCGGCAGCGTCGCGACCAGCGCCCCGCACACCACCACGGCCTGGTTGATCGTGTGGTCGCCGGAACCGAGCCCCTGCAGGGCGACCTGCACGGTCGGGTTCTGCTGGTTCAGCGCGATGAACGGCCAGAAGAAGTCGTTCCAGGACTGGACGAAGACGAGCATCCCGAGCACGGCCATCCCCGGCCGGGCGATCGGGAACACCACGTGCCAGATGATCCGCAGGCTGTGCGCCCCGTCCACCCGCGCCGCCTCGACCAGTTCGACCGGCAGCGCCTCGGAGAGGAACTGCCGCATGAAGAACACGCCGAACGCGGCCACCAGCGACGGCAGGATCACCGACTGGATGTGCCCGACCCAACCCACCTTCGTGATGATCTGGTAGAGCGGGATCACGGTGAGCTGCGGCGGGATGGTCATCGTCGCCACCACAAGGGTCAGCAGCGCGTTGCGGCCGCGGAACTCCAGCTTGGCGAAGGCGAATCCGGCCAGGGTCGCGAACAGCACGGTGCTCACGGCCACGCAACCCGCCACGATGGTGGAGTTGATCAGGGCCTTGGTCATGTCGACCTGGTTCCACACGATCTTCAGGTTGTCGACGAGATGGCTGCCGGGCAGCAACGGCGTCGGCGGGGTGATCACTTCGGTGCCGGTGCGCGAGGCCGCCACCACCGTCCAGTACAGCGGGAACAGCGAGACCAACGTGGCCAGGATCAGCAGGACATACGCGATCGGGCCGGCCTTCTGCTGCCCGCCGGCGCTTCCCGAACGCCGCCAGCGGCGGGTGGTTCGCGGGCTGGTGGTGGAGTGCCGGGGCCCGGCTGACGGGATCGGCTGGGTGAGTTGTGCCATCGTCAGCTCCCAAGCTTCCGGCGGTTGCTGCGTATGACGAGGAGCTGGAACGCGCCGATGAGCAGCAGGATCAGCAGCATCACCCAGGCCACGGCGGACGCCTGACCCAGCTCGCCGACCTGCCAGCCCTTGTCGTACATGTACAGGCTGAGGGTCTGGTACTGGTGGTCGGAGCCGCCGGAGACGCCCACGTTGCCGCCGAACATCAGCGGCTCACCGAAGAGCTGGGTGGCGCCGATGGTGGAGACGATGATCGTGAAGAAGATCGTCGGCCGGATCGACGGGATGGTCACGCTGATGAACTGCCGCCAGCGCGAGGCACCGTCGAGTGCGGCCGCCTCGTACAGGTCGGCGGGCACGGCCTGCATCGCGGCCAGGTAGATCAGCGCGTTGTACCCGGTCCAGCGCCACGTCACGATCGAGGAGATCGCGATCTGCGCGGGCCACTTGGACGACGCCCACTGCACGTCCCCGATCCCGACGTGGTCGAGGACCTGGTTGATCATCCCGTAGTCGGGGTTGAAGAGCTGGATGAAGACCAGGGTGGCCGCCGCGATCGAGGTCGCGTACGGCGCCAGGATCGCGACCCGGAAGAACCCGCGCGCCCGCATCTGGTAGTTGAGCAGGTGGGCCAGGCCGAGCGCCATCATCAGCTGCGGCACCGTGGAGATCACCCCGAGGGTGAAGGTGTTGCGCAGCGCGGTCCAGAAGAAGCTGTTGTCCCACAGCGCGGTGTAGTTGCGCAGGCCCACCCAGTTGGCGTGCGTGCCGAGTTCCACCTGGTGGAAGGAGAGCCAGCCGGTGTAGATCAGCGGGAAGAGGCCGAACGCGGCGAAGCAGAGGAAGAAGGGGGCGATGTACGCGTACGGCGACGCCTTGGTGTCCAGCCGGTACGCCTTGGCGCGCCAGCCGCCGGGCGGGCCGTTGTCACCGCTCTTGCGGTTCGTGCTGGGGTCGGTCCGGGACGACCGGGGGCTGCCGTCGGACGTCGCCCTGACGGAGGTGGCCACGAGTGGCGTCCTTCCGGTAGGGGATCAGCGGGTGTCGACGGATGTCGACGGGGGAGCGGGCGGAGCGGGAGCGGGAAGAAGGGGGAGCGGGGGCCGGACGCGGGCCGCCCGGCAGGTGGGAGTCACTGCCGGGCGGCCCCGAACTCCGGTCAGCTCGTGGTGACCTGGTCCTTCACCGTGGCCTGGACCTTCTTCCAGGCCGCGTCCTTGGACGTGTGGCGCTGCTCCATGTCGAGCAGGCCGTTCTTCGTGATGATGTCCTTCACGGTGCCGTCGTTCGGACCGATCGGGGCCGGCTGGATGTTGTGCGCGGTGTCCGAGAAGATCTTGCCGACCGGGGTGCCCGGGAAGTACGGGTTGGTGGTGTTCGCCACCGCCGGGTCGTCAAGACCGGCCTTCGTCGACGGGATGTTGCCGAACTTCTGGAAGACCTTGACCTGCTGCGCCGGGGCGGTCAGCCACTGGGCCAGCGCCTCGGCCTCGGCCAGGTGCTTGCCCGACTTCGGGACGCCGAGGAACGAACCGCCCCAGTTGCCGGCCTGCGGCGGCTGGGCGATGTCCCAGTTGCCCTTGTTGGCGGGACCGGAGTTCGAGGCGACCTGGCCGATCATCCAGCTCGGGCAGGCCACGGTGGCGAACTTGTTGGTCTTGAACGCGGAGGTCCAGGTGGTGTCGAACTGCTGGAGCTTGGCGGTCAGCCCGTCCTGCACCGCTTCGGCGGACAGGTTCCAGGCGGTCTGCACACCGGGGCTGGAGGCGTAGACCAGCTTGCCGCTCTGGTCGGAGTACTGCGTGGTCTGGCTGGACAGCACCGCGTTGAACAGGCCACCGGCGGAGTCGGTGAAGGCCACGCCCTTGGGGGCCTTCGCCTGGAACTTCTTGCCGGCGTCCACGAACTTCTGCCAGTCGCCCGCCCACAGCGCGGCGACCTCGTTCCGGTCGGTCGGCAGCCCGGCCGCCTTGAACATGTCCTTGCGGTAGCAGATCGCGGTCGGGCCGACGTCGGTGCCGACACCGATGATCTTGCCGTCGGAGGTGGTGGCCTCCTTCTCCTTGTAGTCCAGCCAGTCACCGGCGTTGAAGCCCTTGACCGACTTGAAGTCCACGAACTTGTTCGCGTACTGCGGCTGGGTCGCGTTCGCCACGAAGCCGATCTCGATCGCCTGGATGTCGTCGAGGCCGCTGGTCTGGTTGAGGTGCAGCTTCAGGGAGTTCCAGTACACGCCGCTGTCGGAGACGTTGTCTTCCTTGACGGTGATGTTCGGGTGCAGCTTGTGGTACTCGGCGAAGAGCTTCGCGCCCGTCTTGTCGTCGTAGCCGAACGCGCCGTAGTCACCGATGCGCAGGGTGATCTTCTCGTTGGACGAGCTCCCCTTGCTGTCGTCCTTGCTGTTGCTGCTGCAGCCGGTGATCAGGGTCGCGCAGGCTGCGAGACCCGCGACCGCGATGACGGCGGCCTTGCGGGTTCTGCCGGAAGTGCGCATTCCACTCTCCTTGTCAGGGTGGGTCGTGCGGTGCGGTGGTGCGGGTGATGCGGTGGAGCTTGTCCCCGGGTGATCTTCGATCGTCGAGCGCAATGTGTGGGAGCGCTGTGTGGGAGCGCTCCCACTAGGCTTGCCGGAACACTCACGCCTGGGAGGGGTCAGTGTCAAGATGTGAAGTCGATTTCGTTGCCGGAACGTGTCCGGGGCGGACGGATGGTCACTTCTTGAACGGATGGCCTCGCGCGGGCATCGCCGGAGGCCGGCGTGGGTGCTTGTAACGTGGGAGCGCTCTCACGAGCTGCGCCTCAGCGGATGGACCTCGCGCTAAGGTGGCGCGCAATGAGTACAGGAGGCTCCAGTGGCCATGAACGGGCGGCACAGCGGACGGCCCACCCTTGAGGAGGTCGCCGTGCGCGCGGGGGTGGGGCGCGGCACGGTCTCCCGGGTGATCAACGGGTCACCGCGGGTCAGTGAGCGGGCGAAGGCGGCGGTGGAGGCGGCGATCGCCGAGCTCGGTTACGTGCCGAACCGGGCGGCCCGGGCGCTGGCCGGAAACCGTACGGACGCGATCGCGCTGGTCATTCCCGAGCCGGAGACGCGGTTGTTCGCGGAGCCGTACTTCTCGGACATCATCCGGGGGATCGGGGCGGAACTGGCCGACACGGACATGCAGTTGCTGCTGACGTTGATTCGGACGCCGAAGGAGCGGGCGCGCTTCGCGCAGTATCTGGCGGCGCATCGGGTGGACGGGGTGCTGCTGGTGTCCGTGCACGAGGATGATCCGCTGCCGGATCTGCTGGAACAGCTCGACATGCCCGCGGTGCTCAACGGGCGGCGGTCGGATCTGGAGTCGGTGTCGTATGTGGACGCCGACAATGTGGGTGGGGCGCGGGCGGCTGTCGCGCATCTCATCGAGCGGGGGCGGCGGCGGGTCGCGACGATCACCGGGCCGCTGGACATGTATGTGGCGCGGTCGCGGTTGGACGGGTATCGGCAGGCGGTGGCCGAGGCGGGGTTGGGGGGCGGGGGCGGGGCTTCTTCGCCTGGGTTTTCCGGGCCGTTCGGATCGTCCGGGTCGTCCGGGTCTTCCGGGGGCTCCTCCGAGGAACTCATCGCCGCCGGGGACTTCACCGAGGAAGGTGGGCGGCGGGCCATGCGGGAGTTGCTGGCGCGGCGGCCTGATGTGGACGGGGTGTTCGCGGCGTCGGATGTGATGGCGGCCGGGGCGCGGGCGGTGCTGCGGGAGGAGGGGCGGAGGGTGCCGGATGATGTGGCGCTGGTGGGGTTCGAGGATTCGGCTATCGCGCGGCATATGGACCCGGCGTTGACGTCGGTGCGGCAGCCGACGGAGGAGATGGGGCGGACGATGGCGCGGGTGCTGCTGGAGGAGATCGCGGAGCGGGAGTCGGTGCGGCGGCATGTGGTGCTCGCGACGGAATTGGTGCGGCGCGAGTCCGTGTGAGGGGTGGGTGCGGGTGCAGGTGCGGGTAGCGGCGCCGCTGCGGGGGCGCCGTTGTCCGTAACGGGGGTGCTGCGGTGGGTGGTTGCGGTCGCGGGGGCGCCGGCGGCGGGGTTCGAGACTGCATATTTACGGCGCCTGCGGGTCATTTCGTAGCGCTGCCCTCTTCCGCGCGCCACAAATATACGAACGTCTCGAACCCCGCCACCTTCGCCCCCGCTCCGGTCCGGGTGTGCGGGGCGCCGGGGTTGGTGCGCGCTCGGCTTGAGGGCGCGCCGGATTGGGGGATGAGGGCGCCGTTCTGGTCGTGGGCGCCGGTACGGTGGGCTGACGTGTGAGGCGAGGAGGGAGCGGGGGCATGGCGCGGAATGCGGTGGTGTTTCACGGGACCGGGGCGAACCCGGGGGTGGCCTGGTATCCGTGGCTGGGGCGGCGGTTGGCGGAGCGGGGGTACTCCGTGGAGGTTCCGCACTATCCGGAGCTGAATGTGGAGCCGATCGGGACGTTTCTGCCGAAGGTGCTGGCCGAGCAGCGGTTCGATGAGGAGACGGTGCTGGTAGGGCACTCCGGTGGTGCCGCGCTGCTGCTGGCGGTGCTGGAGCACATCGAGGTGGAGGTGGCGCAGGCGGTGCTCGTGGCGGGGTACGCCACGCGGCCGAACGAGTCGGAGGAGCCGGTGCTCCAGGACGCGTACGACTGGGCGGCGATCAGGTCGCATGTTCGGGACTTGTACTTCATCAACTCCCGCGTGGACCCGTACGGTTGCGACGACCGTCAGGGCCGCGCGATGTTCGAGCGGCTGGGCGGCACCCAGATCGTGCGCGATGACGGGCACTTCGGGGACTACGACCAGCCTTACGAGACCTTCGAGTTGCTGGATCGGTTGATTGGGTGAGGGGTGTCGGCTTCTCCCCGGTGGGGGTGATTGTGGTGTGGGCTCCTAATCGGTTGGGGTGTTTGTGGTGAGTGGGTGGCTGCTCGGTGGGGGCGCTTGGCCGTCTGGTGGTGGGTGGGCTTCTCCTCGGTGGGGGGTGATTGTGGTGTGGGCTCCTAATCGGTTGGGGTGATTGTGGTGGGTGGGTGGCTGCTCGGTGGGGGGGTGTTTGTGGTGGGGCGGTGGTACGGGGTTTCGCTACATGCGGGTGCGCGCGTCGGCTATCCACTGGAGAACGCCGGCCGCGGCGCACTGCGTGGCCGTTGTGTGGGCCTGGTCCAGTAGACGTTGTGCCGAGTCGTGGTCGCCGCAGGAGTGCCAGAGGAACTCGGCGAGGGCGAGTTGGGCCGCGGCTGCGGCGGCGGGGAGGCCCAGGTCCTCGCGTAGTCGGACTGACTGTTCGAAGCGTGCGCGGGCCTCGTCCAGGTGGCCGGCTGCCTCCGCTGCGAACCCCAGGTGGCGTGTGGCGTATGACTGGGTGAGTCGGTCGCCGGTCGACTCGGCCAGGTCGTAGGACCGTTGGAAGCACGGCACCGCCTCGCCGTATGCCTCCCGGACCACTTGGTGCCAGGCGCCGAGCCAGAAGAGGGCCTCGCCTTCGCCGCGGATGTCGCCGAGCGCGCGGTAGAGGGTCACCGCCTGCTGGAACAGCTCTCCTTCTTGCCCTTCGACCACCTCCTTTCGGTCTGTCAGATAGCGTGCGTGCAGGGTTTTGCCGCGGGCGAGCGCCAGGTCCGCCGCCAGTCCGTCGAGCACCCGCTCGGCCCGCGCGGGTGCTGTCCGGTCGCCACCGAACGTCGCTGCTTCGTACAACTGCTCGACGTGGCGGAGTCGTTCCCGATCGCTGATGAGATCACCCATACGGCCCAGCGTAGTGACGGCGAGGAACCGGAGTCGGGTGCCGGACCGTCGTAGTTCGCACACGGTCACGCGTTGTCCGCGCGTGGCCCGGCTCCCGGGAGGCACCCATGGACGGCGGCGGCGGGCACGGCGACTCCGGGCACAGCGACTTCGGGCACAGCGGGCATCACGGTGGGCATCACGGCCACCACGTTCACCACAGCGGGTATGACGGGGACCCTGGCGTGGGGGGTTCGGCCGGCCAGGGTCCCGTTCGCGGGACCGGGGGGAAGGAGGGCGGTGCTGCGGTCTTCGCTGTCGCGGTGGCCGTCGTGGTGGTCGCGTTCCTGATCTATCTGGGTACCCGCTGAGGTCGGACGCGGGTCAGGCGCCGGCCGGGACCTTGTCGAGGAAGCCGTGGACGCTGTGGATCAGGCCGTCCGTGCCGACCGACACCACGTCGAAGCCGACCACCAGCGACTCGCCGCCCGCGGGGCCCAACTCCCAGGTGAAGCGGGCGATGTTGTGGTGGGCGTCGACCGGGCCGAGGGTGAAGACCAGGCCCGCGAACTGGGCCTGGGCCCCGGCGACCACCTCGCCGAAGGCGGCCCGGCCCGTGACGTCCGCGAGCGGGTCGGTGTAGCTGCCGTTCTCGGCGAACACCTCGGCGATCTTCCAGGTGCGCAGGGCCGGGTCCGCCTCGTTCCAGATGCCGATGTACTGCTCGACCAGGTGCTGGATGTCGCTCATGGCGTTCTCCCATGTGTCGTGACCGGCACCGGTGTGCCGTGTCGTCGCTGGTCACGACGGTACGGAGCGGGAGCGGGCGGCGAATCTGTCACGTATAGGTAGTCGGGTTGGGCCGGACGCGGAAGCACCGCCGGGGGCGAGCCGGGGCACACGCGGATTCGTGTGCCCGGCCCGCCCCCGGCGGCTCCTGTGGGGGGATCTGCGGGAAACGGTTCTCGGGGGGAGCGCGGTCCGCACGGCGTGGGGAAGATGTGGGGGGCCGTGCGGACCGCGCCGGTCGCGGGGCTAGAAGCCGACCGCGACCTCCATCCACTGCGGGTTCTGCATCGAGGCGTACGCCGCCTGCCCGGCCACGTCGTCGTACGGGAAGCCGTAGGCCAGCCCGTTGATGGCGTGGTCGTGCCAGAACTTGGCGTACCAGTTGGCCGGGTCGCCCGAGTAGAACTTCGTCGGGTCCTGCTGCTGGTCGGCCGGGAGGGTGGCGGTGTGCCGGTTGAGCGCGGCGCACATGCTCGGGTCGCCGGCCAGCGAGCCCGCGCAGCCGAAGATGTCCGAGGTCGCCGCGTTCACGCCGACCGACTGGGCGTAGGAGGTGAAGTAGTTCTCGTTGGCGCCGCCGGCCCGGAAGCTCGGGTCACTGCCCGGGGCGATGATCCGGTACGGCGCCTGGGTCTGCGCCAGCACCTTGAACTGCTGCGGCACGGCGTCCTGGAACTCCTGGAAGACCTGGTCGCGGCTGGTGGTGAAGAGGTCCTGGTTGTCGCCGAGTTGGATGTCCTGACCGGTGTGCGAGTGCAGCCGGATGGCCAGCGGCAGCGCCCAGGCGTCCACCCGGGTGGTGTTGCCGTTGAAGACGTCCGGGCCGATCGTGAACTCGATGAAGTCGTTGTACTGGCTGTTCGGCGAGCCGACGTAGAAGTACATCCGTCCCGAGGAGTTGGCCGGCATGTCGAAGTACGGCTGCTCGGCGATCGAGTGCTCCTGGCCGTCGAAGCTCCAGTAGACCTGGCTGTCGGGATACGCACCGTTGGTCCGGTTGAGTATCGCGACCTCCATCACGTTGTTCGCGGCCGGGATCTGGCTGGTGTCGCCCCAGAAGGAGTCGTCACCGCCGGTGGGCGGAGGGCTGGTGGGGGGTGTGGTGGTGCCCGCGGCCAGGTGCACCGAGAACTCCCACAGCGACACGCCGTACGCCGTGGCCCGCGCGGTGGTGTAGACGCGGACGTAGCGGCCGGTGCCGGTGACGTCGATGTTCTGGATGCCGCCGGTGCCGGTCGTGGTGGAGTACACCGTGGTCCAGTTGGTGGCGTCGTCCGAGACCTGGATCTGGTACGCGGTGGCGTACGCGGTCTCCCAGTTGAGGCCGACGCTGCAGAGCGGCACCGAGGCGCCGAGGTCCACCCGCAGCCACTGCGGGTCGCTGAACGCGCTGGACCAGCGGGTGCCGGTGTCGCCGTCGACCGCGGCGGAGGCCGGGGAGGCCGCGTTCTCGGTGGAGGACGCCGCGGCCGTCCTGCCCTGCGCCGCGTTGTCGGTGGCGCACGCGGTCGGGGTGACGCCGCCGCCGCCGTAGACCTGGAACTCCCAGAGCGAGTAGCCGTACGGGGTGGCGCGCTGGCTGCCGTACATGCGGACATAGCGGCCGGAACCGTTTACGGACAGGGTCTGGTTGCCGCCGGTCCCGGTGGTGGTGGAGTAGACGTCGGTCCAGTCGGTGCCGTTGACCGAGGTCTGGATCTTGAACGCCTTCGCGTACGCCGTCTCCCAGTTGAGGGTCACCTGGCTGATCGACTGGTTGCTGCCCAGGTCGACGCGGAGCCACTGGGGATCGGCCGCGGCGCTGGACCAGCGGGTGCCGGTGTCGCCGTCGACGGCGGCGGAGGCCGGGGTGCCCGCGTTCTCGACCGACGAGGCGGTGGCGGGTCGCCCCTGCGACAGGAGGGCGCCGGCCGCGCGGGCCGGCGACTGCGAGGTGACGACGAGGGCGAGGCCCGCCGTCAGCGCGAGCAGGAGGGCAAGGATGAGATACGGCCGGGATCTGTCGTGCCGTCCGGGCCGTGGCCGCACCAACAGCGAAGTGCTGCCTGACATTTGGTATCTCCTCAACCGGGTGGGGGTCCGTGATGGAGGCCAGGGGGACGCGTGTGAGAGAGCGCTCTCTGGCGAGGTGATGTTTACAAGGCCCGTACATCGGCGTCAATAAGTTGTTCAATACTGGCCTGTTGAGCACTGTCGCCGTTTCGAGTCCCGAACGGACAACCCGCTGCTCACGCGGGAATCGCCGGACAACCCGGACATGCGTGAAGGGGGCGGCCCCGTACACGCCATCCGTGTACGGGACCGCCCTGTCCGGGGGCGCCGGGAGACCGGCCGAACTCAGCCCAGCGCGGCCAGATGGTCCTTGAGGCCCTGCCCGTAGGCGGTGGGCGTTCCGTCGTAAGAGGAGATCAGCGACGGGCCGGAGGAGCAGTCCCAGGTGTTCCAGGTCCAGCCCAGGTAGGACAGGTGGTGCGCGTCCAGCCAGTTCATGAAGGTGTCGGTGAAGGCGTGGGCGCAGGTGTTCTCACCGATCTCGCCCGCCACCAGCGGCACCTGGGCGGCGACCGGGGCGATCTGCGAGTCCCAGCAGGACTGGTTGGCGCACGAGTTGAAGTTGTAGACGTGCAGGGAGGCGGCGAGGTTGCCGGTCGGGTCGGTCGGCTCGTGGGCCAGCCAGCCGGTCTCGTCGTTGGAGTACGCCAGGCCGCCGAGCATGATCACGTTCTGCGCGCCGGTGCCGCGTACCGCGTCGACCAGGTCCTGCATGCCGGCCACCTGGTAGCCGATGCCCGGGCAGGTGCCGCCGTCCCGCCAGCAGGTCCACGCCTGCTCCGAGGTGGAGGTGGCGCGGTCCGGGTAGGGCTCGTTGAACAGGTCGAAGACGACCGAGGTGTCGGACTTGAAGGTGTCCGCGACGCTCTGCCAGAACGGGATGGCGTACTGCGCGTCCGGCATCGGTTTCTGGCAGGTGGCGTTGACGTCCGAGCAGCCCGCCGAGTTGCCGGTGTACAGGCCGTGCGTCCAGTGCAGGTCGAGGATGGGCGTGATGCCGTGCGCGACCAGCCGGTTCACCCAGTCGGTGATCGCCGCGATGTAGGCGGCGCCGCCGTCTTCCGCCGGCACGTACGAAAGTCCCTCCCAGCAGTCCTCGTTGAGCGGGACGCGGACCGCGTTGACGCCCTTCCAGCTGGTGATCGCGTCGATCGCCGTGTCGTCGACCGGGCCGTCGAAGATGCCGTTGCCCTGCGCGCAGGCGAACTCGGTGCCGGAGCGGTTCACGCCGTGCAGCACCACCTGCTTCCCGGTGGAGTCCACCAACTCGTTGCCGGAGACGTGCAGTTTCGGCGGGGCCGGGTCGCCGCCGCCGTCGCCCGGCGGGGTGGTCGGGGGCGTGGTGGGCGGAGTGGTCGGGGGAGCGGTGCCGTCGTCCTCGTTGCAGGTGGTGCCGTTGAGCGTGAACGCGGTCGGGCTCGGGTTGCCGCCGGACCAGTCGCCGAGGAACCCGGCGCTGATGCTGCCGCCGCTGGGGATCACGCCGTTGTACGACTCGGACGCCACGCTCACGGTGCTGCCGGCCTGCGACCAGGTGCCGTTCCAGCCCTGGGTGACGTGCTGGCCGCTGGGGAAGTCGAAGGTGAGCCGCCAACTGGTGGTGGCGGCGGAGTTGTTGGTGATCACGACGTCGCCCTGGAAGCCGGCGTCCCACTGGTTGGTCACCGAGTAGGCCACCGTGCAGGCCGGGGTGGCGCCGGCCGCGGCGCCGGCGCCGAGCGCGGGCAGCAGCGCGGCGGCGGCCGCCGCCGTGGTGACGGCGGCGACGGAGAGCGCCGCGGTACGTGTTGGTCGTCGCATGTGCGACTCCTGGGAGTGTGGGGGGTGGTGGGGGGATGGTGCGAGATGCCGGACGTGCGAGGTGCCGGACGTGCCGATGTGCTGTGGGGGTGGGCGTGGGGCCCGGGGCGGGCGCGGACGAGGCGGCCCGCGCCGGGCGGGCCCGGCGGTGCGGGCCGCCTCGTGGCCCGGGTGGTGCGCAAACGGGGATGGAACATGGACGCGCTCCCACTGGTCCGCCGGAGACCCTAGCGGGTCACCGTCCGTCCCGGTAGGGGTGAAGTAAAGGCCGGGTCGGTTTCCGGTCGGCTCGACCGTGATGAAGTGGGCGGTTTTCAGGAGCAATTGACGGGTGATACGGCATGGGCATGACGTTACGATCGGCCTCTTGACAGCGCTTCGTGGCACCCCGATGGTGGGAGCGCTCCCACTGGTTCAGTTGCACTTCCCCCCACGTTCCCCCCACAACGAACCGCGAGGAGGACCTCTCGCATGCCCAGAGGAAAACCTTTCAGAAAGCGGCTGAGAAGGCTGGTGACGGCCTTCACGGCCGCGCTCGCCGTGCCGCTCGCCATGACGGTGGCGGGCGGTACGGCCGCGCACGCGGCGGACATCCGGTGCGCCGTCGACTACACGACCAACGACTGGGGCGGCGGCTTCACCGCCAACGCCGAGATCACCGACCTCGGCGACGCCCCGATCGACGGCTGGACGCTGACCTACGCGTACTCCGGTGACCAGACGCTGCAGAGCGGCTGGAACGGCGACTGGTCGCAGGCCGGCAAGACCGTGACTGTCAAGTCGCTGGACTGGAACAAGACAATCGCGGCCGGCGGCAGCGTCACCGCGAGTGCCAATTTCACCTACACGGGCAGCAACGCGGCACCCACCGCGTTCGCCGTCAACGGCACGGCCTGCGGCGGCGCGCACCAGCCGCCGCTGCCGGTGCTGACCAGCCCCGCGGCCGGCGCCACGTACAACGCGGGCGCCGACATCCCGCTGGCGGCCACCGCCGTGGCCGCGGACGGCGCGACGATCACCAAGGTCGAGTTCTACAGCGACGACGTGCTGCTGGGGACCGACACCACCGCGCCCTACACCACGGACTGGTCGTCGGTTCCGGCCGGGGACTACTCGGTGTACGCCAAGGCGTACGACAGTCTCGGCGCGAGCGCCGAGTCCACGCCGGTGGGCCTGCACGTGGTGGCCGGGCCGTCGATCGTGGCCACCCCGGCGCAGGTCTCCGTCCAGCAGGGCGGCACCGGCGGCTTCGCGGTGAAGCTGTCCAGCGCTCCGACCTCCGATGTCACGGTGGCGGTGGCGCGTTCCGCGGGCAACACCGGGCTGAGCGTCACGTCCGGCGCGAGCCTGACCTTCACCCCGTCGAACTGGAGCACCGCGCAGCAGGTCACCCTCGCGGCCGACAGCGGCGGCACCGGCGCGGCGACCTTCACCGCGACGGCCGACGGCTATCTCAAGGCGAGCGTGACCGCCACGGAGATCGGCGCCACCAGCGACTACGACGCGCGCTTCCTGTCGCTGTACGGCAAGATCACCGACCCGGCCTCCGGCTACTTCTCACCCGAGGGGATTCCGTACCACTCGGTGGAGACGCTGATCGTGGAGGCCCCGGACTACGGCCACGAGACGACCTCCGAGGCGTACTCGTACATGATCTGGCTGCAGGCGATGTACGGCCAGGTCACCCAGGACTGGAGCAAGTTCAACGCGGCCTGGGCGACCATGGAGAAGTACATGATCCCCACCCACGCCGACCAGCCCACGAACAGCTACTACAACGCGAGTTCACCGGCGACCTACGCGCCGGAGCACGACCTGCCCTCGGAGTACCCGTCGCAGCTCGACGGCAGCGTGCCGGTCGGTCAGGACCCGATCGCGGGTGAGCTGAAGTCGGCGTACGGCACCGACGACATCTACGGCATGCACTGGCTGGAGGACGTCGACAACGTCTACGGCTACGGTGACACGCCCGGTGGCGGCTGCGAGCTGGGCCCGACGGCGAAGGGGCCGTCGTACATCAACACCTTCCAGCGCGGCTCGCAGGAGTCGGTCTGGGAGACCGTGCCCCAGCCGACCTGCGACGACTTCAAGTACGGCGGCAAGAACGGATATCTGGACCTGTTCACCGGCGACTCCAACTACGCCACGCAGTGGAAGTACACGGACGCGCCGGACGCCGACGCGCGGGCGATCCAGGCCGCCTACTGGGCGGACACCTGGGCGCAGGAGCAGGGCAAGGAGGCCGACGTGAAGGCCACCGTCGCGAAGGCCGGCGAGATGGGCGACTACCTGCGCTACTCGTTCTTCGACAAGTACTTCAAGAAGATCGGCGGTTGCACGAGCCCCACCTCGTGCCCGGCCGGCACCGGCAAGGACAGCGAGCACTACCTGCTGTCCTGGTACTACGCCTGGGGCGGCTCGACCGGCTCCGGCGGCGGCTGGGCCTGGCGGATCGGCGACGGCGCCTCGCACTTCGGCTACCAGAACCCGCTGGCGGCCTACGCGTTGACCACCGACGCCAACATGGCGCCCAAGTCGGCCACCGGCAAGCAGGACTGGACCACCAGCCTGGGCCGGCAGCTGGATTTCTACCAGTGGCTCCAGTCCGACGAGGGAGCCATCGCCGGTGGCGCCACGAACAGTTGGGACGGCGCCTACGCCCAGCCCCCGGCCGGCACGCCCACCTTCTACGGGATGGCGTACGACTGGGAGCCCGTCTACCACGACCCGCCGTCGAACCAGTGGTTCGGCATGCAGGCGTGGTCGATGGAGCGGGTCGCGGAGTACTACCAGCAGACCGGTGACGCGAAGGCCAAGGCGATCCTGGCCAAGTGGGTGAGCTGGGCGATGTCCGAGACCACGGTGAACGCGGACGGCACCTTCCAGATCCCGTCCGACCTCGCGTGGTCCGGCGCACCGGACACCTGGAACCCGGCCAGTCCGGGCGCCAACTCCGGCCTGCACGTGACGGTCACGTCCTACGGCGACGACCTGGGCGTCACGGCGGCCTACGCCAAGACGCTCGCCTACTACGCCGCCAAGTCCGGTGACACCGCGGCCCAGGCGGAGTCGAAGGCCCTGCTCGACGGCATGTGGGACCACTACCAGGACCCGCTGGGCATCGCGGCCCCGGAGACCCGCGCGGACTACTCGCGGTTCTCCGACCCGGTGTACGTGCCGTCCGGCTGGACCGGGACGATGCCGAACGGCGACAAGATCGACTCCAGCTCCACCTTCCTGGAGCTGCGGTCCTTCTACAAGGACGACCCGAACTGGTCGAAGGTCGCGGACTACCTGAACGGCGGGGCCGTGCCGACCTTCACCTACCACCGGTTCTGGGCGGAGGCGGACATCGCGATGGCGATGGGCACGTACGCCCTGCTCTTCGAGGAATAGCGCCACCAGGCCCCCGGAGGCGGGGGCGGCGGGAGATGACCCGGGCGGCCTGACCGCTCCCGGCCCGCCGCCGCCCGTCCCCGGCCCGGGCGCCGGGGCCCGCCCCTCGCCGAGAGTGCGGGGGCGGGCCGCCGGCGCCGTATCGCGCGCCCGTGCCGGTGTGCTGCGGCTCGGCGCCTGGGTACCGGGGCCCGTGTCCGTGTGCCGGGTGCCGGGGGCTGCGTGCCGGGGGCCGGTCTCGGGTGCCGCGCCCTACGCCTTCGCGCCGTCGACCACGGCCATCGCCTCGATCTCCACCCGGAACGCCGGATGGACCAGGGCCGAGACCTGGACCAGCGAACTGGCGGGCAGCCGGGCCGGGTCGAAGTGCTCGTCCCGCACCCGGCGGAAGGCGGGCAGGTCGGAGCCGATGTCGGTGAGGAAGACGGTGATCTTCACGACGTCCGCGAGGTCCGCGCCCGCGGCGTCCAGGACGGTCGCCAGGTTCGCGAACACCTGCCGGACCTGCGCCTCGGTGTCGCCCTCGCCGACCAGCGTCCCGTCCGCGTCCACGGGCACCTGCCCCGAGACGACGACGGTCGTGCCGGTGAAGGCGACCGCGTGGCTGTATCCGTTGACGGGCGCGCTGCCCTCGGGCCGTTCGTATCGAGTGATCACGCGATCATCATGCCGCTTCCCGTCCGTGCGCGGTGAGGGTGCCCAGCTGGCCCGCCGGCCCGCCGGCCTGGTGACGTGGTGGCGCGGTGACGTGGCGGCCTGGCTGCCCGGTGACACGGTTGACGCGGTGGCCCGGGCAGACGAAAGCGGCCGCTGTTCTGCCGGAGCAGATCAGCGGCCGCCTCGCGTGAGGGTGAGTGACGGGACTCGAACCCGCGACATCCTGGACCACAACCAGGTGCTCTACCATCTGAGCTACACCCACCATGAGCGGCGCTTTTCCCTACCGGGGTGGCGCCGCCTGGAAAAGTGTACAGGGTGGGGAGGGGTGGTCGCGCCCGCTTATCCGGCGGGGTGCGGAGCCGGCGGAAGGACGTGCTTGGCGGCGATCGCGCGGGCGGTGTCCGTGTCGGGGCCGGGGGCGGGCACGAAGACGGCCTCGCGGTAGTAGCGCAGCTCGGCGATGGACTCGCGGATGTCGGCGAGCGCGCGGTGGTTGCCGTTCTTCTCGGGGCTGTTGAAGTACGCCCGCGGGTACCAGCGGCGGGCCAGTTCCTTCACCGAGGAGACGTCCACGATGCGGTAGTGCAGGTGCTGCTCCAGCGTCGGCATGTCCCGGGCGAGGAAGCCGCGGTCGGTGGAGACGGAGTTGCCGCACAGCGGGGCCTTGCGCGGCTCGGCGACATGCTCGCGGATGTAGTCCAGGACGGCCTTCTCCGCCTCGGCCATGCCGACCCCGTCGGGCAGTTCCTCCAGCAGTCCGGAGGTGGTGTGCATCTGCCGGACGATCTCCGGCATGGTCTCCAGCGCCTCGGCGGGCGGGCGGATCACGATGTCCACCCCCTCGCCGAGGACGTTGAGCTCGGAGTCGGTGACGAGCGCGGCCACCTCGATCAGCGCGTCATGCGCCAGCGAGAGGCCGGTCATCTCACAGTCGATCCACACCATCCGGTCGTTCATGTGTCTCACCCTACGGGCGATCACGCGGTCCCGGGAGGGCGGCTCCCAGCCCGCGCCCGGCACGCAGCCGCCCGCGGGCCGGCCCGTCGGCCGGATCGGGCCGCCCGGACTGCTCCGGGACCCGTGCGGACGTGGTGTACGCGTCCGGGTCGCCCTTGGCCGGAGCGGCCAGCACCTGCGAGCCGCCACCAGGACCGGCGCCGGGACTGCCACCGGCGCCGGCTCCGGCTCCGGCCCCCGCTCCGGTCGCGGAGCCGTGCCCGCCGCCGTGCCCGCTCCCACTCCCGTGGGCGTTCCCGTTCCCGTGGCCGTGACCGTGTGCGGCCCCGGCCCCGGCCGCGGACCCGCCGCCCGGACCGCCCCTGCGCGCAGGTGGCACCTCGGGAGGCGGCACGGCGCGGTCGCTGTCGTCCTGCGGCCTGCGGGCCCGGTACGCGGCGCGGTACGACGCGGGGGACGAGCCGAGCTGCCGCCGGAAGTGCCCGCGCAGCGCCACCGGCGAGCGGAAGCCGCACCGCCCGGCCACCTCGTCGACCGAGTAGTCCGATGTCTCCAGCAGCCGCTGCGCCTGGAGCACCCGCTGCGTGATCAGCCACTGCAACGGCGCGCTGCCGGTCAGCGACCGGAACCGGCGGTCGAAGGTGCGCCGGCTCATGTACGCGCGCGCGGCCAGCGCCTCGACGTCGAACTGCTCGTGAAGATGCTCCAGCGCCCACGCGACGACCTCGGCCAGCGGGTCCGCGCCGATCTCCTCTGGTAAAGACCGGTCCATGTGCCGCTGCCCGGTCTGCCAGTCCGCCCGGCGCGGCGGCACGACCAGCCGGCGGGCGAGCGCGGCGGCCGCGTCCGTGCCGTGGTCGGTGCGCACCACGTGCAGGCACAGGTCGATGCCGGCCGCGGTCCCGGCGGAGGTGAGCACGTCGCCGTCGTCCACGAACAGCTCGCGCGGGTCCACGTGCACCGACGGATAGCGCTTGGCCAGCGTCGGCGCGTACATCCAGTGCGTGGTGGCCGGGCGGCCGTCCAGCAGGCCGGCGGCGGCGAGCACGAAGGCGCCGGTGCACAGGCCGATGATCCGGGCACCCTCCTCGTGCGCGCGACGGATCGCGTCCAGCGCCTCGGGCGGCGGGGCCTGGGATATCGAGCGCCAGGTCGGCACCACCACGGTGCCGGCCCGGGCGAGCGCCTCAAGGCCGTAGGGCGCGGTCAGTTCGAGCCCGCCGGTGGTGCGCAGCGCACCCTCCTCGCCGGCGCAGACCAGCAGCCGGTAGCGGGGCACGCCCGCGTCCTGCCGGTCGATGCCGAAGACGGACAGGGGTATGGAACTCTCGAAGATCGGACCACCGCTGAAGAGCAGCACCGCGACGACCTCGGGCCGGCGGCGCGCGGAGAGCTTGCGGATGGCGCGAGGCGATGCCGATGGTGCTTGCGACGGAGTGTCCGCCGCCGTACCGGAACTGGACTCCTGGCTCATGGAGCTCAAGCCCCCCTCGTATCGACGCGTCGTCCCCTCGGTCCTGCACGTAATCCCCCGCTGTCCAGCGCAGTCACCCATGATCAAATCTACTGTGTCAGGTGGGGCGTTAGTGACAAGTTCACCATCTGACGCTAAGTCGACAAGGCAACGTGGCGTAAAGCATTCGATCACGAAGCGTTTCACCCAGGCGGCCCGCTGGGAAGTACGCCTCATGTCGCCGGGACCCCGGACCGCGCCGTCCGCGTCCTGCCGCATCGTAGAACCGCTGGTGGCGCAGGTGTTAGTGCGCACGGCCGCCAACGAATGCGTAACGGCGCCAAGTTGGCCGAAAATCGCTGCTCCGGCGCGGAATGCGCGTACGGCTTTCGCGGGTATTCCGGGGTGAACTTGCACCTGTGTGACCGCCGCCGGCGCGGTGCACGCGGTGCTGGTCGGGCTGGGCGGAAGGTGGTGACGGGAGTTGTCGGGGAGGTGGCCGCAATGCGCCCCCGCGGTGCGCCCGTGCGCCGAACCGTGCAGCCGGTTGGCGCGATGGCGTCGCACTCATTGGCGCGGTGCCGTTGCGCTCTTGGCTTCCCTCCGGCATTCTCCTGGGAACTCCGGGTACGGAAGACGTACGGAAGAGCCTGTGAAGGGCACGTTAGCTCTGTGCAGGCGCTTGCGCCGGCCGTACCCTGGAGGGAGTGGGACGGGAAGTGGTGAACTGGCCGAAACCGGCCGCTGCGGCGGCCCGCCCCGCGAGAAACGTCTTGTCCGCTGCTCGGCGCGTCAGCGCCGCCCTCGCCGAGAATCCGCATCATGGCCGCTCATGAGATTCCCGAGCCCGCCGACGGCAGGCCGCTTGCCGACTCCGCGGCGGTCCCCGAGCTGGCCACCGCGCGGCACCACTCCTGCGACCCGGCCTTCCGGCACGGCGTCGTCGTCGGCTTCGACGGGTCCCTCTCCAGCGAGCGGGCCCTGTCGTACGCGATCGGGATGGCCCGCAGAACGCACTCCGCACTGATCATCGTGCATGTCGCCAACCGGCTGCCCGCCACCGTCTGGGCCGGCTGCGAGCCACCCGTCTTCGTCGACGTGCCCGACCACCGCACCGAGGTGCTCGGTCTGGAGCTGGCCTGCGCCGACCACCTCGCCGAGATCTCCTGGGTGCTGGTGGAGCGCGGCGGCGACATCTGCCACGAGCTGGAGGAGGTCGGCAAGGAGTACGAAGCCGACGCGATCGTGGTCGGCGGCACGCACGGCATGGTCGGCCGGATCTTCGGTTCGGTGGCCGGACGGCTGGCTCGCCGGGCGCAGCGGCCGGTGGTGGTCATTCCGTAGCGGCCCGGCCGGTGCGGGCGCGGTCGGTTCGGCCCGTGCGGCGGGCCCGGCCGGGGTGCGGTCCGGGCCCACCACGGGTGTTCCAGGGGCCGCGACTCACTCCACGGTGACCGACTTCGCCAGGTTGCGCGGCTTGTCGATGTCCCGGCCGAGCGCGAGAGCGGTGTGGTAGGCGAAGAGCTGCAGCGGGATGCCCATCAGGATCGGGTCCAGCTCGTCCTCGTTCTTCGGCACGATGATCGTGTGGTCGGCCTTCTCCTGCTCCTGGTGGGCCACGGCCAGGATGCGGCCGCTGCGGGCCTTGATCTCCTCCAGCGCGGCCCGGTTCTTCTCCAGCAGGTCGTCGTCGGGCACGATCGCCACCGTCGGCATCGCCGGCTCCACCAGCGCCAGCGGGCCGTGCTTCAACTCGGAGGCCGGGTACGCCTCGGCGTGGATGTAGCTGACCTCCTTCAGCTTCAGCGACGCCTCCCGGGCCACCGGGTAGCCCCGCACCCGGCCGATGAACAGCATCGACTTCGCGTCCGCGAAGTGCAGTGCCAGCCGCTTGATCTCCGGCTCGGCCTTGAGGATCTCGTCGATCTGGCCGGGCAGCCGCCGCAGCCCCTCGATGATCCGCCGGCCGTCGGCGACCGACAGGTCCCTGATCCGGCCCAGGTGCAGCGCGAGCAGCGCGAAGGCCACCACCGTGTTGGTGAAGCACTTCGTGGACACCACGCACACCTCGGGCCCGGCGTGCACGTAGGTGCCGCCGTCCGCCTCCCGGGCGATCGCCGAACCCACCACGTTGACCACGCCGAGCACCCGCGCGCCCTTGCGCTTCAGCTCCTGCACGGCCGCCAGCACGTCGTACGTCTCGCCGGACTGCGACACCGCCACGTACAGCGTGTCCGGGTCGACCACCGGGTTGCGGTAGCGGAACTCCGAGGCGGGCTCGGCGTCCGCGGGGATACGGGCCAGCTCCTCGATGAGCTGCGCGCCGATCTGGCCCGCGTGGTAGCTGGTGCCGCAGCCGAGGATCTTGATCCGCCGCACCCCGCGCGCCTCGCGCGGGTCCAGGTTGAGGCCGCCCAGGTGCACCGTGGCGAACTTGTCGTCGATCCGTCCGCGCAGCACCCGGTCCACCGCCTCGGCCTGCTCGGCGATCTCCTTGTGCATGTAGGTGTCGTGACCACCCATGTCGTACGACTCGGCCTCCCACTCCACGGTGGTCGGCGTGGCGGTGGTCCGTGAGCCCTCGGTGGTGTACGTGCGGAAGTCGTCGGCCTTGAGGGTGGCCATCTCGCCGTCCGCGAGCGTGACGACCTGGCGGGTGTGGGCGACGAGCGCGGCCACGTCGGAGGCGACGAACATCTCCTTCTCGCCGATGCCGAGCACCACCGGGGAGCCGTTGCGGGCCACCACGATCCGGTCCGGGAAGTCGCGGTGCAGCACCGCGAGGCCGTAGGTGCCCTCGACCGCGCGCAGCGCCTCGCTGACCCGCTGCTCCAGCGTGTCGGCCTGCGAGCGGGCGATGAGGTGGACCAGTACCTCGGTGTCGGTCTCCGAGGCGAAGACGGTGCCCTCGGCGGTGAGCCGGGCGCGCAGCTCCGAGGCGTTGTCGATGATGCCGTTGTGCACGATGGCGACGGCGCTGTCCGCGTCGAGGTGCGGGTGCGCGTTGGCGTCGCTGGGCGCGCCATGGGTGGCCCAGCGGGTGTGGGCGATGCCGGTGGTGCCGGCGAAGCGCTTGGGCACGCGCGCCTCCAGGTCGCGCACCCGGCCCTTGGCCTTGACGGTCCGCAGCTCGCCGGACCTGCCGGTGATCACGATGCCGGCCGAGTCGTAGCCTCGGTACTCCAGCCGCTGCAGGCCCTCCAGCAGCAGTGGTGCCACGTCACGCCTGCCGATGTAGCCGACAATTCCGCACATGTGCCGTCCCTCTCGGTCGTACCTGTCGGGGGTGCCCGGTGCGCCCCTGAGCGCCCGGTCGGGTGGGGGTGCCCGGTCAGCCGTAGACGATCCGGCGCAGCTGGCGCTGGGAGAGCGCGGCCGGGGCGACCGCCCGGTGCGGCAGCTCCTCGCCGATCCGCTCGAAGATCTCCGTGTTGACCAGCCCCTTCGCCTGGAGCTCGCGGTGCCTGCGGCGGACGTACTCCTCGGTCGTCTCGTCGAAGTAGGCCAGGACGTCCAGCACCACCCGGGACGCCTCGCCGCGGTGCAGCGACGTGGTGCGGACCAGGTGGTCGATGAGGTCTTCGTAGGACGTCCGGTGTTCGGGCACCCGTTGATACTCATCAGATCATCCCTGCTTTGCAAGAATCCTGCCCGTTTTCGGGCACCCCTGCGCGATTAGTGAGGGCCGAACGGGTGAGCGGCGAGCGGATTGTCCAGTATTCCGACGAACTGGAGTGCCGCCGAGGGGTCGGCGAGGTCGACCATGCTGCGGTTGTTCCGGAGCTGGAGCCGGTTCAGGCAGGACCGGGCGAAGCTCGGCGCGAACAGGTCGTGGCGGCGGAAGCGCCCGGCCAGCTCGGGGTGGGCCCGCTGGTAGTCCGCGACGCACTCGGCGACCGTCCGCCAGAAGGCGTCCTGGTCCAGGACCCGGCCGGTGTGCAGGATCGCGGACAGGAAGCGGAGGAAGCAGTCGAAGACGTCCGTGAACACGCACAGCGCCTGCTCGTCGTCCGGGATGGCGGCGCGGACCCGCCGCACCTCCGGCGGCAGATCCGCCTCCGGGTCCATCACCACGATCTCCTCGGCGATGTCCTTGAAGACCACCCGCTCCACCCGGCCGTCGGCGTCGAGCACGAGGATGACGTTCTCGCCGTGCGGCATGAAGGCCAGGCGGTGGGCGTACATGCAGTGCACGACCGGCACCAGGTACGCGTCCAGGTAGCCGCGCAGCCAGCGCTCGGGCGGCTCGCCGGAGCGGGCGATCAGCGCGGCGGCGAAGGAGCCGTCGTCGGGATCGACGTGCAGCAGCGAGGCCATCGTCGCCGCCGACCGCCCCGGGCCCAGCCCGGGCACCGGGCTCTCCCGCCACAGTGCGGCCAGCATCTTGCGGTACGGCGAGCCCGGCTCGGTGGCGGCCTCGTACGGCAGCGGGTGGTAGCCGACGGCGGCGCGCTCGCGCAGGATCGAGAAGCGGGCGGCGGTCAGGGTCGGGTCGGCGGCGACCAGGTCGGCGACCCAGTCGTTGATCGCGGGGGTGCCGGCCATGTACGCGGCGGACAGGCCGCGCAGGAACCCCATGTTGAGGACGGACAGCGCGGTCTTCACGTAGTGGCGTTCGGGGTGGTCGGCGTTGAAGAAGGTGCGGACCGACTGCTGGGCGAGGTGCGTGTCGTCGCCCGGGCCGAGGTGGACGAGGTGCCGCTGGGCGACCTCGCCGGCGAAGGTGGTGGCGAGGCGGTGCTCCCACTGCCAGGGGTGGGCGGGGATCAGGAGGTAGTCGGCGGGGTCGAGGCCGAGGTCGCGGAGGGTCCGCGCGAAGCGCTCCCGGGTGGAGGCGTCCAGCTCGCCCGCGATCAGGTCGTCGTAGCTGAGGCCGGCGCCCACGCTGAAGCGGGCGCGGTCGCGGTGGGCGGCCAGCCAGGTCAGCCGGACGGGGGTGGCGGCCTCCGGGGTGTACACGGCCAGGTCGTGGGCGCCGAAGCCGATGCGGCCACTGTTGGCCACGAAGCAGGGGTGCCCTTCGAGCATGGCGGCTTCGACGGTCTGGAAGGGGGCGCGGCTGAGGGCGGCGGCGCTGGGAGTGGCAGGGGTGGCGGGGGCGCCGGGTGCGTGCCGGGTGCCGTCCGCGCCAGGGGTGCCAGGGCCGGCGGTCGTGCCGTCGCCGGTGTGCTTGCCGTACTTGTACGCGAGCGACGCGAGGGTGGAGGTGATCTCCTCCAGGTACAGCGGCAGGACGTCGTCGCCGAGTGCGAGGGAGGTGCGGAACTCCGCGAAGAAGGCGAGCGCGTCCAGCGGCAGGTCCTCGCCGATGGGGTCCGGGGCGGCCGGGCTCTGGGCACTCTCGCGGGTCCGGGTGAGGGAGGCCGGGTCGAGGTGCCAGTGGTCGAGCGCCAGCCGGTCGGCGCGGAAACGGTACGCCGTGCCGCCGTCGTCGCTGCGGACCGTGTACCACCCGCTGCCGCGCTCCTCGTCGCGGGCCGGCGTCAGCAGCTTCTCGTGCGCGAACTCCGCGAGCGCCTTGCGGACCAGGTGGCGGGTCGCGCGCGCCCACAGTTCCGGGTTCAGGTGGGCGGTGGCCGGGTCCAGGGCCGGTTCCAGGCCCGAGCGGACGGAGGTCGTCATCGCACCCGCCCCCCGTCGAGCGCCGCTTCGTACCCCGCGCGGGTGCAGATGCTCAGCAGCGCCTCCTTCTCCGGCTTGCGTATCCGGCGTATCACCTCGAAGCCGACCGTCTTGTTGAGCGCGTGGACCGCGGTGTTGCGGACGTCCGGCTCGACCACGACGCGGCGTACCGAGGGGTCGGCGAACAGTTCGCCCATCACCGCGGCGATGACCGCCCGGGTGAAGCCGTGCACGGGCCGGTCGGCCGGCGCGACCAGGAAGTGCATCCCGACGTCGCCGGGCTCGGCGTCGTACAGCCCGGGCAGTTCCACCCGCGCGGGGTCGTACCGCTCCAGCAGGCAGACGGGTTCGCCGTCGGACGACCCGATGAACGCGTCCTGGTACGGCGCCTGCGCGATGTCCGCGTAGGCGCGCTCGACGTCGTACCGGCTCGCGTCGGACATCAGCCAGAACGACGCCTTGGGGTGGGTGACCCAGGTGTGCAGCAGGCCGGCGTCGGCGGGCGGGTCGACCGGGCGGAAGGTGAAGCGGGCGGGGGCGGTCATACGGTGAACTCCTGGAAGGCGATGGCCGTTTCCACCCGGTACGGCTCCTCGCCGTCGAGCAGGTGGCGGATGATGCGGGAGTTGCGGTAGGCGGCCATGCCGAGGTCGGGGGCGGCGAAACCGTGGGTGTGCAGCTCGGCGTTCTGGACGTAGATGCCGCGGCCGGTGACGTCGATCGCGTAGTCCCGGCTGACGTCGTAACGGCCCTGGTCGTCCCAGCGGATGCGGTCGCGGACCGGGTCGAGGAAGTCCGGCACCTGGTAGCGGTAGCCGGTGGCCAGCACCAGGCCCTCGGTGGTGAGGGTGTGCGTGCGGTCCTGCTCGTGCTGGCGCAGCCCGAGGGTGTACGTGCCGGTGGCCGGATCGTGATCGGCGCTGTCCAGCGAGGTGTTGGTGAGCAGGCGGGTGGGGACCTTGCCGCGGCGGCTCTTGGCGTAGAGCAGGTCGAAGATCGCGTTGATCAGGTCGGAGTCGATGCCCTTGTACAGGCTCTTCTGCGTGCTGTTGAGCGAGTCGCGGACCGGGGCGGGCAGCGCGTGGAAGTAGTCGATGTACTCCGGTGAGGTCATCTCCAGGGTGAGCTTGGTGTATTCGAGCGGGAAGAAGCGGGGGGAGCGGGTCACCCAGGTGAGGTGGTAGCCGAGGGCGTCGATGTCCTGGAGCAGGTCGTGATAGATCTCGGCGGCGCTCTGCCCGCTGCCGACGATGGTGATGCTCCGCTTCTCCTGGAGCCCGGGTTTCGCCGCCAGGTAGCGGGAGTTGTGCAGGAGGTCGCCGCCGAGGCCGTCCACCGCGGAGGGCAGGTGGGGCGGGGTGCCGGTGCCCAGCACCAGGCGGGGCGCGTGGTACGTCTCACCGTTCGCCGTCCGCACCTCGTATTCCGCGTGGCGCTCGTCGTAGACCACCTCGGTCACGGTGCGCTCGAAGCGCACCGAGGACAGGCGGGCGGCGGCCCACCGGCAGTAGTCGTTGAACTCCTCGCGCAGCGGGTGGAAGTTCTCGCGGATGTAGAAGGGGTACAGCCGGCCGGACTGCTTGAGGTAGTTGAGGAAGCTGAACGGCGACGTGGGGTCGGCGAGGGTCACCAGGTCGGACATGAACGGGGTCTGGAGGCTGCTGCCCTCCAGGAACATGCCGGAGTGCCAGTCGAAGTCGGGCTTGCTCTCCAGGAACACGCCGCGGGGGTGGGGGAGCGGGGCGGTGAGGCAGGCGAGGCCGAGGTTGAAGGGACCGAGGCCGATGCCGATGAAGTCGAGCGCGTCGCCGGAGCCGGCCGGTTCCGTAGCCGTGGCCGCGGCGTTGCGGGGGTCACGAGGCGTGGACAAGCGTCTCTCCCGTGGTCGTGGTGGCGAGGTGGCGGTCGGCGTGCCCGGCGAGCAGGTCGAGGACCGCGGTGATGTCGGCGAGCGTGGTGTTCGGGTTGAGCAGGGTGAACTTCAGGTAGTGGCTGCCGCGGACCTTCGTGGCGGCGACCACGGCCTGGCCGGCGGCGGACACCGCCTGGCGGGCGTGCAGGTTGGCGCGGTCGATGTCGGACGGGGTCGCGATGCCGGACGGCAGCCAGCGGAAGACCAGGGTGGACAGCGTGGGGCGGACGACGACCTCGAAACGGGGGTCGGCGTCCAGCGCCGTCCAGGCCGCGTCGGCCAGGTCCAGCACCTCGTCGAAGAGCGCGCCCACCCCGTCGGCGCCCATCACCCGCAGCGTCATCCACAGCTTGAGCGCGTCGAAACGGCGGGTGGTCTGGAGCGACTTGTCCACCTGGTTGGGGATGCGCTCGGCCGCCGCTCGGCGGGGGTTGAGGTAGTCGGAGTGGTAGGTGGCGTGCCGCAGCGTGCCGCGGTCGCGCACCAGCACGGCACTCGAACTGACTGGCTGGAAAAAGGACTTGTGATAGTCGACGGTCACGGAGTCGGCGGCCTCGATGCCGTCGAGCAGGTGCCGGCGGGTGGTGGAGGCGAGCAGCCCGCAGCCGTAGGCGGCGTCCACATGCAGCCAGACGCCGTGCCGGGCGCAGAGCGCGGCGAGGGCGGGGAGCGGGTCGATGGAGCCGAAGTCGGTGGTGCCGGCGGTGGCCACCACGGCCATCGGGACCAGCCCGTCGCGGGCGCACTGCTCCAACTCACGTGCGAGCGCCGCGGGTTGCATCCGGCGGTCGCGGTCGCAGGGCAGCGTGATGACCGCGTCCGCGGACAGGCCGAGGAGCTTCGCGGACTTGCGGACGCTGAAGTGGCCGCACTCGGAGGTCAGGATGCGCAGCCGGGCCGGATCGGCGCCGTGACCGACCGCCTCCTCCCGGGCCAGCAGCAGCGCCTGGAGGTTGGACTGGGTGCCGCCGCTGGTGAACACCCCGTCGGCGGCCGGGCCGAGGCCGATCCGGGCCGCCGTCCAGTCGATCAGCCGGCGCTCGATCAAGGTGGCGCCGGCGCTCTGATCCCAGGTGTCCAGCGAGGAGTTGACCGCGCTGAGCACGGCCTCGGCGGCGATCGCGGGGATCGCCACCGGGCAGTTGAGATGGGCGAGATAACGGGGATGGTGGAAGTAGACGGCGTCGCGCAGATAGACCGACTCCAGCTCCTCCAGGGCGGCGGCGGTGTCGCCGAGGGGCTGGTCGAGGTCGACGGCGTCGACCCGGGGAGCGAGGGCGTCGGGGCTGATGCCGGTGAACGGCCGGTCGGTCGCGGCCAGGGTGGCCGCCACCCGCTCGACTCCCTCGGCGACGGAGCGCCGGTACTGCTCCGTCGTGGCGTCACTGAGCAGGTGTGAGCGCATGGGTGGACCTCTCACTGGGGGGATGAGTTAGGTTAGCCTAACCTAACTCACCGGCCCCGGTGGGCCCACCCCAGCACTTCTGCCCCTTTCGCCGGCTACCTCTGCCGCGTTATTCGGACAATCCCAACTCCCTTGCGATCAGCATCCGCTGGACCTCGCTGGTGCCCTCGCCGATCTCCAGGATTTTGGCGTCCCGCCACATCCGGGCCACCGGATACTCGTTCATGAAGCCGTATCCGCCGTGGATCTGGGTGGCCTCGCGGGCGTTGGTCACCGCGATCTCCGAGCTGTAGAGCTTCGCCAGCGCCGCCTCCTTCTTGAACTTCTCCCCGCTCACCAGCCGCGACGCCGCGTCCCGCCAGGCCAGTCGAGCGGTGTGGGCGCGCATCTCCATGTCCGCGAGCTTGAACTGGATCGCCTGGTTGGCGCCGATCGGCCGCCCGAACGCCTTCCGCTGCCGCGCGTAGGCCAGGGACTCGTCCAGGCACCCCTGCGCCAACCCGGTGGCCAGCGCGGAGATCGCGATCCGCCCCTCGTCCAGAATCCGCAGGAACTGGGCGTATCCCCGGCCCTCCGCACCCAGCAGGTTCGCCGCCGGCACCCGGCAGTCCGCGAACGACAACTCCCGGGTGTCCGAGGCGTTCCACCCGACCTTGCTGTACTTCTTCGACACCGTGAACCCCGGGGTGCCGGACGGCACGATGATCGAGGAGATCCGCGGCCGGCCGTCCTCCTTGCGACCGGTCACCGCGGTCACCGTGACCAGGCCGGTGATGTCGGTGCCGGAGTTGGTGATGAAGCACTTCGTGCCGTTGATCACCCACTCGCCGCTCGACTCGTCCAGCCGCGCGGTGGTCCTGGTGCCGCCCGCGTCCGAACCGCACTCCGGCTCGGTCAGCCCGAAAGCACCCAGCATCTCGCCCGAGCACAGCCGCGGCAGCCAGGTCCGCTTCTGCTCCTCCGTGCCGAACCGGAACACCGGCATCGCGCCCAGCGACACCCCCGCCTCCAGGGTGATCGCCACCGACGAGTCGACCCGCGCCAACTCCTCCAGCACCAGCCCCAGCGCGAAGTAGTCCCCGCCCATCCCGCCGTACTCCTCCGGGAACGGCAGCCCGAACAGGCCCATCCGCCCCATCTCCCGCACGATCTCGTACGGGAACTCCTCCCGCTCGTAGAAGTCGCCGATCTTCGGTGCGATCACATCGCGGGCGAACTCCGCCACGGTCGCCCGCAGCGACTCGTGCTCCTCGGACAGACGGTGGTCGATCGACATGGCTACGGCTCCCGGTGGGTGAGGGCGCGGACGGTACGGGACGGGCTCGGCCGTCCCAACTGCTCCGCCATCCAGACGCTTGTGGCGCTGAGGCGGTCGAGGTCGACCCCGGTCCTGATGCCGAGTCCGTGCAGCATCCAGACGAGGTCTTCGGTGGCGAGGTTTCCGGTGGCGCTCTTGGCGTAGGGGCAGCCGCCCAGGCCGCCGGCCGAAGCGTCGACGACGCCGACGCCCCGCCGGAGTGCGGCCAGCGTGTTCGACAGGGCCTGACCGTAGGTGTCGTGGAAGTGCACCGCGAGGTGTCCGATCGGGACCCCGCCGGCGGTCAACTCGTCCAGCAGCGCCACCACATGGCCCGGCGTCGCCACCCCGATGGTGTCGCCGAGGCTCAACTCGGTGCAGCCCAGCTCGTACAGCCGCCTGGCCACCCCCGCCACCTGCCCGACCGGTACCGGGCCCTCCCAGGGGTCGCCGAAGCACATCGACAGATAGCCGCGCACCCGTACTCCCTCGGCCCGGGCCCGCGCCACCACCGGCTCGAACATCGCCAGCGACTCCGCCACCGTCCGGTTCAGGTTCGCCCGGGCGAAGGACTCGGTGGCGCTGCCGAACACCGCGATCTCCCGCACCCCCAGCTCCAGCGCCCGCTCCAGCCCCCGTGCGTTCGGCACCAGCACCGGCAGCCGCAGCTCCGGGTCCCGGGCCAGGTCGGCCAGGAGCGGCATCAGCTCGGCCGCGTCCGCCAACTGCGGCACCCACGTGGGGTGGACGAAGCTGGTCGCCTCGATCGTGGTCAGCCCCGCTTCCGCCAGCCGGTGCACGAACCGCGCCTTCACCTCCGTCGGCACCGTCGACTTCTCGTTCTGCAGGCCGTCACGGGCGCCGACTTCATGGATGCGGACGTACTCCGGCAGTCCCGGCATCGGCACCGCCATCGGCAGGCCCGCGGGCAGCCCCTCCGTGCGACTGCTCGTGCCCGCTTCCGGGCTGCTGCCGCTGCTCCCGCTGCTCCCGCTGCTTCCGTCAGTCCCGTCAGTCCTGCCGGCACCGCCGGTCCCGGTGCCGCGCACCGCCGATCCGTCGCCGGCCGTCATGACGCCTCCCCGGAGCCGAGGGCCGAAGCGTCCGGGTCGCCGTCCGGCGCCACCACCGCCAGCACCTGGTCCATCGCCACCGTGCTGCCCGCGGTGACGTCGATCTCCGTCACCGTGCCGTCATGCGGCGCGGCGATCACGTGCTCCATCTTCATGGCCTCCACCACCAGCAGACTCTGCCCCGCCACCACCTGCTCGCCCTTGGCGACCTTCACCACCGTGACCGTGCCCGGCATCGGCGCGGTCAGCGCACCACCCCCGGCGCCCGCCGCCGCACCCCGCAGCGCCGCCGCCACCGGGTCGTACGACTGCACCCGCCAACTGTCGCCGTCCCGGCCGAGCCACTCGCCCGCCCGGTCGAAAGCCGACGCCCTGTCCTCGCGGTACAGCACCACCCGCGAGCCGGTCACATCGATGCGTGCCCGCACCGGCGGACCGTCGCCGATCCGCACCCGGCCGTCGCGCACTCCCACCCGCACCGGCTCCCGGCCCGGCACCCGCAGATGGTGCACCGTCCAGGCCGGCTCCCCGCCCAGCCGCCACCCGCTCGGCACCGAGAACGGGTCGACCCACCCGCCGTCCTCCGCCGGCGCTGCCAACTCGCGCTGCCGCAGCAGCGCCGCCGCCTCGTACACCTCGTCCGGCACCCCGTCCGGCAGCAGCCCGGCCGCGTCCCGGTCGATCAGCCCGGTGTCCAACTCGCCCGCCACCACGGCCGGATGCGCGAGCAGCCGCCGCAGGAACCCGGTGTTCGTCTCCAGGCCCAGCACCACCGTGCCGGCCAGCGCCGCCCGCAGCCTGCGCAGCGCTGTCGCCCGGTCCGGGCCGTGCGCGATCACCTTGGCGAGCATCGGGTCATAGGCGGTGCCGACCTCGGTGCCCGCCGCCAGACCGGAGTCCACCCGCACCCCGGGCCCGGCCGGGTCACGCAACTCCAGCACGGTGCCCGCCGACGGCAGGAAGTCCACCGAGCCGTCGCCCGGCCGGGCCGTCTCCGCGCAGATCCGCGCCTCGATCGCGTGCCCGGTCAGCGTCACGTCCTCCTGGCCGAAGTCCAGCGGTTCCCCGCAGGCCACCCGCAGCTGCCACTCCACCAGGTCCAGCCCGGTCACCAACTCCGTCACCGGGTGCTCCACCTGGAGCCGGGTGTTCATCTCCATGAAGTAGTACGCGGCCGGGTCCGCGCCGGGCACGATGAACTCCACCGTGCCCGCGCCGGTGTACCCGCACGAACGCGCCGCCTGCACCGCCGCCTCGCCCATCGCCGCCCGGGTGGCCGGGTCCAGCAGCACCGACGGCGCCTCCTCGATCACCTTCTGGTGCCGGCGCTGCAACGAGCACTCCCGCTCGCCGAGGTGCACCACATTGCCGTGCGCGTCGGCCAGCACCTGGATCTCGATATGGCGCGGCCGGTCGATCCACCGCTCCACCAGCAGCGTGTCGTCCCCGAACGAACCGCGCGCCTCCCGGCGGGCCGCCGCGATCTCCTCTGGCAGCCGCGCCGTGTCCCGTACCAGCCGCATGCCCTTGCCACCGCCGCCCGCGGACGGCTTGAGCAGCACCGGCATGCCGATCTCCCGCGCCGCCTCGGCCAGTTCGTTGTCGGTCAACCCGCTGCCGCTGCTGCCGGGCACCACCGGCACCCCGGCGGCCTGCACGGTCTGCTTGGCCCGGATCTTGTCGCCCATCAGCTCGATCGCGTCGGCCGGCGGCCCGATGAAGACCAGCCCGGCCTGTGCGCAGGCCCGGGCGAAGCCCGCGTTCTCGGCGAGGAATCCGTATCCGGGGTGGACGGCCTGAGCACCGGCCGCGCCCGCCGCCCGCACCAGCTCGGACGCCGACAGGTAACTGTCCACCCGCACCGCGGTGTCGGCCTCCCGCACATGCCGGGCGCCGGCGTCCGCCTCGGTGAACACGGCCGCCGACCGCACTCCTGACTCCCGCAGGGTGCGCATGACCCGCACCGCGATCTCTCCCCGGTTGGCCACCAGCACGGTGTCGAACATCGCCGGCCGGCTCGGGGTGGTGTTGCTGCTCATCTCGGCCCTCACATCCGGAAGACGCCGTAGCCCGGCGCGGTCGGATCGGCTTCGGGCAGTGGCGCGTTGGCACAGGCGGTCAGCGCCAGACCCAGTACGGTGCGGGTCTCCAGCGGGTCGATCACCCCGTCGTCCCACAGCCGGGCCGTCGCGTAGTAGGCGTTGCCCTGGGTCTCGTACTGCTCGCGGATCGGAGCCTTGAAGTCCTCCTCCGCCTGCTCGCTCCACTTCTCGCCGGCCGCGGCCAACTGGTCCCGCTTCACCGTCGCCAGCACCGAGGCGGCCTGCTCGCCGCCCATCACGGAGATCTTGGCGTTGGGCCACATCCACAGGAAGCGGGGGCTGTAGGCCCGGCCGCACATGGAGTAGTTCCCGGCGCCGTAGGAGCCGCCGATCACCACCGTCAGCTTCGGCACCCGGGCGCACGCCACCGCCGTCACCATCTTCGCGCCGTGTTTGGCGATGCCGCCCGCTTCGTACTGCCGGCCCACCATGAAGCCCGAGATGTTCTGGAGGAAGAGCAGCGGGATGCCGCGCTGGTCGCAGAGTTCGATGAAGTGCGCGCCCTTGAGGGCGGATTCGGCGAACAGGATGCCGTTGTTCGCCACGATGCCGACCGGATGGCCCTGGAGGTGGGCGAATCCGGTGACCAGCGTGGTGCCGTACTCCGCCTTGAACTCCGCGAAGCGGCTGCCGTCGACCAGCCGGGCGATCACCTCCCGCACGTCGTACGGCGTACGGGAGTCCGCCGGCACCGCGCCGTACAGCCCCGCCGGGTCCACCGCGGGTGGTTCCGCGGGCCGCACCGTCCACGGCGGCGCGCCCCGGGCCGGCAGGGTGGCCACGATGTCGCGGACGATGCTCAACGCGTGCGCGTCGTCCTCGGCGAGATGGTCGGTGACACCGGACGTCCGGGAGTGCACCTCGCCGCCGCCGAGTTCCTCCGCGGTGACCACCTCTCCGGTGGCGGCCTTCACCAGGGGCGGGCCGCCGAGGAAGATCGTGCCCTGGTTCCGCACGATCACGGCCTCGTCGCTCATCGCCGGGACATAGGCACCGCCGGCGGTGCACGAACCCATCACCGCGGCGATCTGCGGGATGCCGCGGGCCGACATGGTGGCCTGGTTGTAGAAGATCCGGCCGAAGTGGTCGCGGTCGGGGAAGACCTCGTCCTGCCGGGGGAGGAAGGCGCCGCCGGAGTCCACCAGGTAGACGCAGGGCAGCCGGTTGTCGAGCGCGACCTCCTGGGCCCGCAGGTGCTTCTTGACGGTCATCGGGTAATAGGTGCCGCCCTTGACGGTGGCGTCGTTGGCCACCACCACGACCTCGCGGCCCGAGACCCGGCCGATGCCGGCGATCACCCCCGCCGCGGGGGCCTGGCCGTCGTACATCCCGTCGGCGGCGAGCGGAGCAAGTTCGAGGAAGGGGGAGCCGGGGTCGAGCAGTCCGTCCACGCGGTCCCGCGGCAGCAGTTTTCCCCGGGAGGTGTGCCGTGCGCGCGCCTTCTCTCCGCCGCCGAGCCGCGCGGCGGCAAGCTTGTCACGCAGAGTCGCCGTGAGTGCGGTGTGCGCCTGCGCGTTGGCGCGAAATGCCTTCGATGCCGGATCTGCGGCACTGGACAGGGCGGGTGCTGCCATGGGTCGGCCCCCCGGGTGTTAGCGAGCGTTAACCTGATGACTCCACGTTAACGCTCGCTAACGGGATTGTCTAGACTCGATTTCATGAGTCCGACCAAGGCTGTGGAAAACCGGCGCGAGCAGATCCTCCGAGAGGCCGCGCGGCTCTTCGCCGAGCGCGGGTTCCACGGAGTCGGCGTGGACGAGATAGGGGCCGCGGTCGGCATCAGCGGCCCCGGGCTGTACCGGCACTTCGCCGGGAAGGACGCGATGCTCGCCGAGTTGCTGGTCGGGATCAGCGGGCGTTTGCTGGCCGCGGGCCGGATGCGGGTCGCGGAGACCACGGAGCCCGCCGAGACGCTGGACGCGCTGATCCGCGGCCACATCGACTTCGCCATCGACGACCGGCCGCTCATCACCCTGCACGACCGCGAGCTGGACCGGCTGCGCGAATCCGACCGCAAACTCGTCCGCCAGCTCCAGCGGCAGTATGTGGAGGAATGGGTGGCGGTGGTCCGCCGGGTGTACCCCGGCGCCACCGAACTGGAGGCCCGAGCCGCTGTCCACGCCGTGTTCGGCCTGCTCAACTCCACGCCCCACCTCGGCGCGCAGTCCGGCCTGCCCGACCGCGCCGGGATGGCCGCTCTTCTGCACCGCCTCGCGCTCAGCGCGCTGGACGCCCTCGGCGGCGGCCCTGCCCTGGACAGCGGTGACGACCGGCGGGTAACTTTCTGAGCGCTTGCTTAATTCTCGGATGGGAGGCGCGCTGTGCGTCGTACGGTGTTCAACGAGGACCACGAGGCGTTCCGCGAGACGATACGCGCCTTCATCGAGGCCGAGGTCGTCCCCGTCTACGACGAGTGGCTGGCGGCCGGGCAGGTACCGCGGGAGTTCTACTACAAGCTCGGTGAGCTCGGTGTGTTCGGCATCGAGGTGCCCGAGGAGTTCGGCGGCGCGGGCGAGCGCAGCTTCAAGTTCCAGGCCGTGATCGGCGAGGAGCTGGCCCGCGCCGGTGTCAGCTTCGGCGGCAGCAGCGTGCACGTCGGCCTCTGCCTGCCGTACGTGATGGCGTACGGCACCCAGGAGCAGAAGAAGCGCTGGCTGCCCGGCTTCGTCAGCGGCGAGACCATGTTCGCCATCGCGATGACCGAGCCCGGCACCGGCTCCGACCTGGCCGGCATGAAGACCACCGCGAAACTCGCCGACGACCGCAGCCACTACGTCCTCAACGGCGCGAAGACCTTCATCACCGGCGGCGTCCACGCCGACCGCGTGATCGTCTGCGCCCGCACCGCCCCGCCCACTCCCGAGGACCGCCGCGCCGGCATCTCGCTCTTCGTCGTCGACACCAAGTCCGACGGCTACGCGGTCGGCCGCAAGCTGGACAAGCTCGGCCTGAAGACCTCCGACACCGCGGAGCTGTCCTTCACCGACGTCCGCGTGCCGGTGGAGGACCTGCTGGGTGAGGAGGGCAAGGGCTTCTCCTACCTCGGTCAGAACCTGCCGCAGGAGCGACTCGCCATCGCGGCCGGCGCCCACGCCCAGGCCGCGGCCGCGATCCGCTTCGCGCAGGCGTACGTCCAGGACCGCACCGTCTTCGGCAAGACCGTCGCGTCGTTCCAGAACACCAAGTTCGAACTCGCCGCCTGCAAGGCCGAGGTCGACGCCGCCGAGGCCGTCGTGGACCGCGCGCTCGAAGCCCACGACCGGCGCGAGCTGTCCGCCGCCGACGCCGCCTCGGCCAAGCTCTTCTGCACCGAGGTCGCCGCCCGTGTCATCGACCGCTGCCTCCAGCTGCACGGCGGATACGGTTACATGAACGAGTACCCGATCGCCCGCCTCTACGCGGACAACCGGGTCAACCGGATCTACGGCGGAACCAGTGAGGTCATGAAGTCGATCATTGCCAAGTCGATGGGCCTGTGAACGAGAAACCGACACCCCTGCAGTCCCTGCTCGGCCTCCTCGACCTGGAGCGGATCGAGCAGGACATCTTCCGCGGCTTCAGCCGCTCGGCCGTGGTGCCGCGCGTCTTCGGCGGGCAGGTCGCCGCGCAGGCGCTGGTCGCCGCCGGCCGCACCGTGCCCGAGGAGCGCGCCGCACACTCCCTGCACGCGTACTTCCTGCGCCCCGGCGACCCGGGCGCGCCGATCGTCTACCAGGTGGACCGGATTCGCGACGGCCGGTCCTTCACCACCCGGCGGGTCGTCGCGATCCAGCACGGCCAGCCGATCTTCCACCTGTCGGCGTCCTTCCAGATCCATGAGGACGGCCTGGAGCACCAGGAGGCGATGCCGCCGGCGCCCGACCCCGAGACGCTCCCCAGCGCCGACGAACTGCTGCCGGCCCACGCCGACAAGTTCCCCGATCCGACGGTCATCGACCGGCTGCTCGAAGCGCGGGCCGCCGTCGACCTGCGCTATGTCGAGGACCCGCCCTTCCTCACCGCGGGCGTGCGCCGCGAACCCCGCTCCCAGGTGTGGTTCCGCACCCGTGGCAAGCTCGCCGACGACCCCTTGCTGCACGTCTGCCTGGCCACCTATGTGTCGGACATGACGCTGCTCGACTCGGTGCTCCTCGCGCACGGGCGCGGCGGCTGGGCGGTCGGCGACGTGGTGGGCGCCAGCCTCGACCACGCCATGTGGTTCCACCGCCCTTTCCGCGCCGACGAGTGGCTGCTGTACGACCAGCAGAGCCCGTCCGCCTCGGGCGGACGCGGACTGGGCACCGCGCGCATCTACACGCAGGACGGCGCGCTGGCCGTGTCGGTGATCCAGGAGGGCCTGGTCCGGGTGCCGTGGGACTGAGGCCGGCACGCCCCGCAGAGGGTCCCGGTCGGCGATAGGGGGGCGGGGTCGGCGATCGGGGTCGGTGTCCGGGCTCCGACGCTCCCTGGTCCCCGGTTCCTAGTCGCGGGTCTTGCGGGTTCTGGTCCTTCGGGTCCGGGGGTCCGGGCGGTGCCGGCCGCCACCGCCCGGCCGGGGCGCCGCCGGGCGGCGCCGCAGGTCGGCCGCGTCCAGCAGGTAGGAGGCCATCGGCGCGTAGAAGTGCGGCTGCACGTTGTCGTCGAGCGGCACGCTCACCAGGACGCTGCCCTCGGACTCGCCGACGAACAGCGCCGGGTCGTTGGAGTCCGCGAAGCCGACCGTGTCGATACCGCGCGCCCCCGCGCAGCCCGCCCAGCCGTGGTCGGCCACCACCAGGTCGGGCAGCCCCCGCCCGTCGCGCTCCAGGGCGTTGAGCACCTCGGTCATCGGTTCCGGTGAGTGGGTGTGCACCAGGCCGCCACCCCGGTGCAGCATGAAGACACCGCCGAGGTAGCGGATCTCGCCGCCGTCCGCGTACAGGTTCTCCGCCGGTCCGACCACCTGGCAGCCGACCGCCCGCAAGGCCCCGGCAAGTACGTTGTGCACCGCGAACAATCCCGCGGGATGCCCGCTGGCCAGCAGGACCGTGGAGCGGCTCTCCGCCGCCTTCTTCAGCACCTCCGCCATACGGTCCAGGCCCTCGACGGTCAGCTCAGGATCGATGGTGTCCTGCCCGTGCACGTGCTCGGGGTCGGCGACCACCCCGCAGCGCTCCGCCATCAACTCCAGCACCGCCGACTCCTCGGTCCACCGGTCACCGAGGTCCAACCCGAACCAGAAGTAGCGGTTGCCCTCGGCGAGCTCCCGGTAGTGGTCGAGGTTGTTCTCGCGCGTGGTCGCGACGTCTCCGGCGATCCGGGTGCGTATCAGGTGCGAGACGAGGGCCTGGCGGGTGGGGGTGGCAGGCAGCGGGTCCATGGGCATGGAGACATTCTCCCGCCCCCGCGTCCCGGTATGCGACGTGCCCTGGATCGACGCCGAGGCGTAATCACCGTCGCCGATTGGAGGAAACGTACATTTCGGGGGCCGATGGGGGACCGTAGGGTCGGCGGGCACCGGCCGTACCGAGAAGCGCCGTACCGAACCGCCACACCGAGAAGAGGCAGCCACATGAGCAGCGCCCAGCCGCGCGGCCCCGTCGACTCCTCGCGTGTCCCGCGCTACGCGGGCCCCGCGACCTTCGCCCGTCTGCCCCGGCTCGACGAGGTGGGCAGTGCGGACGTCGCGGTCGTCGGCGTGCCCTTCGACACCGGGGTGTCCTACCGCCCCGGCGCGCGGTTCGGCGGCAACGCCATCCGCGAGGCGTCCCGGCTGCTGCGCCCGTACAACCCGGCGCAGGACGCCGCCCCCTTCGCGCTTGCCCAGGTGGCCGACGCGGGCGACATCGCCGCCAACCCGTTCGACATCGGTGAGGCGGTCGAGACCATCCAGACCGCCGCAGACGACCTGCTGGCGACCGGTGCCCGCCTCATGACGCTCGGCGGCGACCACACCGTCGCCCTGCCGCTGCTGCGCGCGGTCGCGCGCCGGCACGGGCCGGTGGCCCTGCTCCACTTCGACGCGCACCTCGACACCTGGGACACGTACTTCGGCGCCGCGTACACCCACGGGACGCCGTTCCGCCGCGCGGTCGAGGAGGGCATCCTCGACACCTCGGCGCTCTCCCACGTCGGAACCCGCGGCCCGCTGTACGGCAGGAAGGACCTCGACGACGACGAGAAGATGGGCTTCGGCATCGTCACCTCCGCCGACGTGATGCGCCGCGGCGTCGACGAGGTCGCCCAGCAGCTGCGGGAGCGGATCGGTGACCGGCCGCTGTACATCTCGGTGGACATCGACGTCCTCGACCCCGCGCACGCCCCCGGCACCGGGACCCCGGAAGCCGGCGGCCTCACCTCACGCGAGCTCCTGGAGATCCTGCGCGGCCTGTCCGGCTGCCATCTGGTGTCGGCCGACGTGGTGGAGGTCGCCCCGGCCTACGACCACGCGGAGATCACCTCGGTCGCCGCTTCCCACACCGCCTACGAGCTCACGACGATCATGGCCCGGCAGATCGCGGCAGCCCGCTGAGCCGTCCGAATCACTCGAAGTGATTACGACCAAGGTCGCACTCATGTGCGACCTTGGTCGTTGGTTTTGTTGCGGGAGGATGAAACGCGCGGTGCGGCGCGTTGGGAGCGTCGGCAGGACAAGCGGCGGCGGGTCGCGGGACGAACGTGGTGGAGGACGGCGTGGCGAAGGCGAGACCGGGGGCAGCGGCTGAGGACGGCCCCGAGCAGGGCTGGCTCCGGAGGCTGAGCGGCTATGCCTGGCGGTACAAGCGCAGCGTGCTGCTGTCGCTCGGCGCGTCCCTCGCGGGCATGGGCGTCACCGCCCTGGTCCCGCTGGTTCCCAAGCTGATCATCGACGACGTCATCGTCAAGCACGACAGGCCGCTCGCGCCGTGGGCCATCGCCCTGGTGGTCGCCGCCGTCGTCGTCTACGTGCTGACGTACCTGCGGCGGTTCTACGGCGGGCGCCTCGCCCTCGACGTCCAGCACGACCTGCGGGACGAGATGTTCCGGTCGATCATGCGGCTCGACGGCCGCCGCCAGGACGAGCTGAGCACCGGGCAGGTCGTCGGCCGCGCCACCAGCGACCTCCAACTGATCCAGGGGCTGCTGTTCATGCTGCCCGTCATGATCGGCAACCTGCTGCTCTTCCTGCTCTCCCTCGTGGTGATGCTCGTCCTCTCCCCGGTGCTGACCCTGGTCGCGCTGGCCGTCGCCCCCGCGCTGTGGTTCATCGCCGACCGCTCCCGCAAGCGGCTCTTCCCCGCCACCTGGTACGCCCAGGGCCAGGCGGCGGCAGTCGCCGGCGTCGTCGACGGGTCGGTCACCGGGGTGCGGGTGGTCAAGGGCTTCGGCCAGGAACAGCAGGAGATGGGCAAGCTGCAGAAGGTCAGCCGCCGCCTCTTCGCGGGCCGGCTGCGCACCGTCCGGCTCAGCGCCCGCTACACGCCGGCGCTCCAGGCGGTCCCCTCGCTCGGCCAGATCGGCATGCTCGCGCTCGGCGGCTGGATGGCCACCCGCGGCCAGATCACCCTGGGCACCTTCGTCGCCTTCTCCACCTACCTCGCCCAGCTCACCGGCCCGGTCCGGATGCTCACCATGATGCTGACCGTCGGCCAGCAGGCCCGCGCCGGAGTCGAGCGCGTCCTCGAACTCATCGACACCCGCCCCACCCTCGACGAGGGCACCAAGACTCTCCCGCCGGGCGCCCCCGCCACCGTCGACTTCGACAACGTCTCCTTCGGCTACAGCGCCCAGCGCCCGGTCCTCGACGGCTTCGACCTGAGCATCGAGCCCGGCGAGACGGTCGCCGTCGTCGGCGCCTCCGGCTCCGGCAAGTCGACCGTCTCCCTGCTGCTGCCCCGGATGTACGACGTGACCGGCGGCGCCGTGCGGATCGGCGGTGTGGACGTCCGCGAGCTGACCTTCGAGTCGCTGCGCTCCGCGATCGGGCTGGTGCCCGAGGACAGCTTCCTGTTCTCCGACACCGTGCGGGCCAACATCGCCTACGGCAAGCCCGACGCGACCGACGAGGAGGTCCTGGCGGCCACCCGCGCCTCCCAGGCCCACGACTTCATCACCGCCCTGCCCGACGGCTACGACACGGTCGTCGGCGAGCAGGGCCTGACCCTCTCCGGCGGCCAGCGGCAGCGCGTCGCCCTGGCCCGCGCGATCCTCACCGACCCGAGGCTGCTGCTCCTGGACGACGCCACGTCCGCGGTGGACGCCCGGGTCGAGGCGGAGATCTTCGACGCCCTGCGCCAGGTGATGCGCGGCCGTACGACGCTGCTGATCGCCCACCGCCGCTCCACCCTGTCCCTCGCCGACCGGATCGCCGTCCTGGACGCGGGGCGCCTGGCCGACCTGGGCACCCACGACGAACTGCAGGCGCGCAGCCCGCTCTACCGTGCGTTGCTCACCGACCCCGAGGCGCTCGGCGCCGACGTGGTCGACCTCGACCCGGCCGGCGCCGCTGTGTCGCGGACCGTCGAGCGGTGCGGACACGAGATGGCCGCGGACGGCACCTGCGCCGACCCGGAGTGCCTGCTGCTGGCCGAGGAAGAAGCGGTGGCCGAGGCCGAATCGGTGCGGGACGCGGCCGCGGGCATCACCCCGGAGCTGTGGCCCGAGCACCTCCGGGTGGACGAGGACGACGATCCGTCCGGCGGCGGCACATCGGCGCCGGCGGCCGCGCGCAGGACCGCGGCGGGCCCGGGCGGAATGGCCGGCGCGCTCGCGGGGATGCCCGCCACTCCGGAACTCCTCGCCAAGGTCGCCGCCTTGCCGCCCGCCCTCGACACCCCCGACATCGACGAGGAGCGCGCTCGCTCCGCCGACCAGACATTCGGGCTCGGCAGCATGCTCCGCGGTTTTCGCACCCCTCTGCTGCTCAGCCTGCTGCTCGTCGCGATCGACGCGATCGCCGGACTGCTGCTGCCGGTCCTGATCCGGCACGGCATCGACGCGGGCGTGCGCAGGCAGGCGCTGGACGCGGTCTGGGTGGCCTCCCTGCTCGGCCTGGCACTGGTCCTGCTGCAGTGGGTGGTGGAGTGGGGTTCGACCCTGCTCACCGGCCGCACCGGCGAACGCGTCCTGTACACCCTGCGCGTGAAGATCTTCGCCCACCTGCACCGGCTCGGACTGGACTTCTACGAGCGGGAGCTGTCCGGCCGCATCATGACCCGGATGACCACGGACGTGGACGCCCTGTCCACCTTCCTGCAGACCGGTCTGGTCACGGCGCTGGTCAGCGTGCTGACCTTCGTCGGCATCCTGGTGGCCCTGCTCGCCATCGACGTGCAGCTCGCTCTGCTGGTCTTCGCCACCCTGCCCCTGCTGGTGATCGCCACCTGGGTCTTCCGCCGCAAGTCCGTGCGCGCGTACGAGTCCGCCCGCGAGCGGATCGCCGTTGTCAACGCCGACCTGCAGGAACACGTGGCCGGTCTGCGCGTGGTCCAGGCGTTCCGCGGTGAGCAGCACGGCGCCCGGCGCTTCCTCAGCCGCAGCGACGAATACCGCACGGCCCGGGTCCGCGGCCAGTTCCTGATCTCGGTGTACTTCCCGTTCGTACAGCTGCTGTCCAGCGTAGCGGCCGCGCTCGTGCTGATCGTCGGCGCCCACCGGGTCAACGCGGGCACCCTGACCGCGGGCGCCCTGGTCGCCTACCTGCTCTACATCGACCTGTTCTTCTCCCCGGTGCAGCAGCTCTCCCAGGTCTTCGACGGCTTCCAGCAGGCCTCGGTCTCACTCGGCCGCATCCGTGAACTGCTGCGCCGGCCCACCACCACACCGCAGGCCCGGGACCCGCGGCCGGTGCACCGCCTGCGCGGCGAGATCACCTTCCAGGACGTCTTCTTCCGCTACGGCGGCGCCGACGCCGAAGGAACCGACGCCCTGGCCGGCATCGACCTGCGGGTGCCCGCCGGCCAGACCGTCGCCTTCGTCGGCGAGACCGGCGCGGGCAAGTCCACGCTGGTCAAACTCGCCGCTCGGTACTACGACCCGACCGGCGGTGCCGTCCTCGTCGACGGCACCGACATCCGCGAGTTCGATCTGACCGGCTATCGGCAGCAGTTGGGCGTCGTCCCCCAGGAGCCGTACCTGTTCGCGGGCACCATCCGCGACGCCATCGCCTACGGGCGGATGGACGCGACCGACGCCGAGGTGGAGGCCGCCGCCCGCGCGGTGGGCGCCGACGGGATGATCGCCTCCCTCGAAGGCGGCTACCTCCACCACGTCGCCGAACGCGGCCGGAACCTGTCCGCGGGCCAGCGCCAGCTCATCGCCCTGGCCCGCGCCGAACTCGTCGACCCCGCCGTCCTGCTGCTCGACGAGGCCACCGCGGCACTCGACCTCGCCACCGAGGCCCTGGTCAACCAGGCCGCCGACCGGCTGTCCGTCCGCCGCACCACCCTCGTGGTCGCGCACCGGCTCAGCACCGCGGCCCGGGCCGACCGGGTCGTGGTCCTCGACCACGGCCGTGTCGTCGAGGACGGCACCCACGAGGAACTCCTCGCCCGCGACGGTCGGTACGCCGGGCTCTGGCGCACTTTCACCGGCGAGGTCCGTTCGGCGGCCTGACCTCCGCCGCCGCGAACCCGTCACCCGGCCCGTCACCCAGCCGTCACCCAGTCCGGGTGACGGGCCGGGCTACGCGGCCTGCTGCCAGTGCGCCCGGAGCGTGTCGACGGCGGCCGTGATCGACGGCCGCCGTGCCGCGCCCTTCCGCCACAGCGCGTACAACCGCCGCACCGGCGCGGGCTCCAGCCGCAGCACCCGCACCCCCTCGGGCAGCGGCCCCCGGCCCAGCCGAGGCACCAGCGCGATGCCCAGCCCGGCCGCCACCAGTGCGACCTGCGTGCCGTACTCCCCGACCTGGTACGCCATGTCCGGTTCGGTACCGGACTCCCGCAGCGTCCGCACCAGCCAGTCGTGGCACACCGAGCCCGGCGGCTGGCAGATCCACCGCTCCCGCGCGATGTCCGTCCGCAGCACGGACCCCCTTGCCGCCAAAGGGTGTTCGGCGGGCACCAGCACGTCGCACCGGTCATCACCGATGACCGCTCGCCCCAGCCCGTCCGGCACGGGGAGCGGCGCGATGTCCCAGTCGTGCGCCACCGCCAGGTCCACCGCGCCCCGCAGCACCAGATCGACCGACAGGTGAGCGTCCACCTCCACCAGCCGCAGATCCAGCACCGGGTGCGCGGCGGCCAACTCGGCCAGCACCGGCGGCAGCAGCCCACAGGCCGCGGTCGGGAACGCCGCCACCGTCAGCCGCCCGCTCGGCCGGCCGCGCTGCTCCTCCAGCGCGACCTCGGCCGACTCCACCACCCGCATCAACTCCTGCGCCGCGGCCACCAGCAGCCGCGCCGCATCAGTCAGCGCCACCCCGCGGCCCTGCCGCTCCAGCAGTACCGACCCGGCCTCGCGCTCCAGCTTCGCGATCTGCTGGGACACCGCCGACGGTGTGTACCCCAGCGCCGCGGCCGCAGCACCGATCGAGCCGTGCGTGTGCACCGCGTGCAGCGCTCTCAGCCGTCCCAGATCGAGCACGCCCGCGTTCTCCCTTCCCTCTCCTGGCCGACGCCCGTCCGGGCCGGGCCCGTCGCCGACCGGCGCTCCAGCGCGCCCGTACTCCTCGGGCCGCTCAGGCCGACTCCGACAGCAGCCGAACCAGATGCTCCCGCCCGGCCTCCAGCAGACCCGGCAACTCCTCCGCCTGCGGATACCACCTCTTCTCGTACTCCCAGCACAGCCAGCCGTCCCACTCGGCGCGGCTGAGCACCTCGACCGTCTCGGCCAGCGGCAGCGCCCCCTTGCCGAGCGGCAGCGGCGTCCGATCCTCCGTCGAGGAGATGTCCTTGACCTGTACATAGCCCAGGTAGGGCGCCAGCGCCGGGTACGTCGAGGACGGCTGCTCCCCGGCGAGCCACGTGTGCATCACGTCCCAGATCGCGCCCACGGCGTGGTGCCCGACGGTGCCCAACACCCTCGCCACGTCGGCGCCGGACCGATGCGAGTCGTGTGTCTCCAACAGCACTCGGACCCCTCGGTCGGCCGCGAGCGGCGCCACCGCGGCCAGCCGCCGTTCTGCGAGGGCGTCCGCCTCGGCGGCGGCCAGGTCGCCGCCACCCGGGAAGACCCGGACGAAGGACGCGCCCAGGTCCGCGGCCAGATCCACCGCGGCCTCTACCTCGGCCAGCACCGGACCGTCCTCGCCGGGTGCCGCCATTTTCGCGTAGGCGGCGACAGTGAGAACGGCGATGTCGGACGCCGCGAACTGCTCGACCACGCGGGCACGTTCACCTGCGGAAATCCCCGGGTGGACCGGTTCCTCCTCGCTCGCGCGCAACTCGACGCCGTGGTAGCCGTGCTCTGCCGCGAGCCGCACGACCTGCTCGATGGGCAACGCGGGAAGTCCGAGGGTGGAGAAGGCGAGTTTCATTCGCCGGACACTAGGCACGGGCCCGCCCGCGGTCAACCGGGGTCAGGTATCCCTGAGCTGCCGTGCCGCCTGCGTATCACGCCTGATACGACCTCCTTTCGGCTGTGGCCTCGGCTTCGGAGCGGCTTCCGGATTCGGCTACAGGGCCAGACGCCAGTCCTGGCCCATCAGCTCCCGGCCGAAGCTGCGGTGCGGTTTCTGGGCGACCAGTTCGAACCCGGCCCGCTCGTAGATCCTTCGGGCGCCGGCCAGCACGTCATTGGTCCACAGGACGAGTTCGGTGTAGGCGGCCTGGCGGGCGAAGGCGATGCACGTGTCCACCAACCGCCCACCTATCCCGTGGCCACGCGCTGCCGGATCGACCAGCAGCAGTCGCAGCCGCGCGGTATCGGGCGCGTCGTCCCGCATGCAGAACACACATCCCGCCCGCTCGCCGTCGAGTTCGGCCACCCACATCGCCTCGCGCTGCGGATCGTGGTCCGACGCGTAGTCCGCGACGATGCGCGCGACGAGGGTTTCGTAGTCCTCGTCCCAGCCGTATTCCGCCGCGTACACCGCGGCGTTGCGCTCGATCGCCCACCCAAGATCGCCCGGGCGGGGGGCACGCAGGGTCACGCGCGGGCCGGTGGTGATCCGGTGGTCGTCGTGCAGGATCTCGCGAACCGTGCTCATCGCATCGGTCAGCCGTGGCCGGTCCTCCGGAGCTATCCGGCCGACCAGGGAGCCCACGGCCTCCTGGGAACGCTCCTCCAGCAGCGAGGCCGCTTCCTTCCCCCGTGCGGTCAGCTCTATCCGCTGCCTTCTCGCGTCCTGCTCGGAGGGCCTGCGGGTGACGAGCTGCCGCTCCTCGAACTTCGACAGCATTCGGCTGAGATGGCCCGCGTCGAGCGACAACTCCATCCGCAGGTCAGCAGCGTCGGTGCGCCGCGCGTGCGCGAGTTCGTACAGCACGCGAGCCTCGGTGAGCGTGAACGGTGTGTGCAGGTGGCGGCTGTAGTCGAGCGCGCCGATGAGGTTGGTGTAGAACCGGTTGAACTCGCGGATCTCCTGAACTGCCATGACGACCTCGGCCTTCCGTTATTCCTTTGCCTGAGTCAAAGGTATGCCCGTGCCGAGGCTGTGTGGAAGTCCCTTTTTCCAGCCTGTGGATAACTTTCAGCGAGCGGTGGCCGCCGGCGGCGCGGTGGAGCTGCGGACCATCAGCTCGGTGGTCACGGTGGCGACCGAGCCGGGCGGCGGGGCCGACCGCCCCAGTACCAACCGGCCGGCCCGCGCGCCGGCCTCATGGAGCGGGATGCGGACCGTGGTCAGCGCCGGCGAGGCGTCCGCAGAGAACGGCAGGTCGTCGAAACCCGCCACCGAAATGTCGCCGGGCACGCTCAGCCCGCGGTCGCGCAGGGCGGCGCACACTCCGAGCGCCGCCGTGTCGTTGGCGGCCACGATCGCGGTCACCGTGGGGTCCTTGCGCAGGAGTTCCAACGCGCCGTCGTAACCGGAGGAGCGGTCGTATCCGCCGTGTACGACGGGTTGGCCCGGGATCTCGCCGGGGTCTGCCCCGTTCGAGGTCTGCGGCGCGAGCCCGTAAGCGGCCAGGGCCGCGCGGTGGCCTTCGAGCCGGTGCCGTGTCGTGCTGCGCTCGACCGGGCCGGCGACGCAGCCGATCCGGCGGTGTCCCAGTGACAGCAGGTGCTCGGTCAGTCGCCGCGCCCCGCCCCGGTTGTCGAAGGCGATGGTCATGATGCCCGGCGCGGTTTCGGGCAGCGGGGGGCGACCGCACAGCACGATCCGGGTGCCGGAGGACGCCAGCCGGGCCAGCCGGGTGGCCACCGCGGCGGTGTGCCGCTCATCCTCGACCGCGCCGCCGGTCAGCACCACGCCGGCTGCGCGCTGGCGTTCGAGCAGGGTGAGATAGGTGAGTTCGGACTCGGGTGATCCACCGGTGTTGCAGACGACCGCGAGCTTGCCGCCGCTCGGGGGGTTGCCGGGACCGGCGGCGATCTCGCGTTGCAAGGCGCTGGCGATCAGGCCGAAGAAGGGGTCTGCCACGTCGTTGACGAGGACGCCGACGAGATCGGAGCTGGCCGCCGCGAGTGCTCTCGCCTGCCCGTTGACGACGTAGTCCAGCTCCGCCACGGCCCGCCGCACCCGTTCCCGGGTGCTGCCGGCCACAGGGTAGTTTCCGTTGAGCACTCGGGAGACGGTCGCCGACGACACTCCCGCGCGCGCCGCGACGTCGGCCAGTGTCACTGCCATATCGGTCCTGACCTCCTTGTGCGGCGGCCGGGATCGTGACCACCCGGACCGGCGTCGTACGGCCGCCGACCACCGCGGCACATGCTCTCACCTCGATGGCGCGCGCGGCAGCGGCACCATCCTCGAATGGTCCACCATGCCAGCAAGCGCTTACATCCGCATCCAGGAGAGGGTTGTCCATCGCCACCCTTGCAAGCTAGCGTGACGCGGAAGAAAGCGCTTGCTATACGTGAGTACCTCACAGCCGGCCTTCGCGCCCCACCCCCAACCGCTCAGGAGAGGCCCCCATGACACGCAAGACCGTGCGGATCGCCATGAACGGCGTCACCGGACGCATGGGCTATCGGCAGCACCTGGTCCGATCCATCCTCAGTCTGCGCGAGCAGGGCGGCCTCGACCTCGGCGACGGCACCGTTCTGTGGCCGGAGCCGATCCTGGTCGGCCGCCGAGAGCACGCACTGCGCGCGATCGCCGAGCAGCACGGCATCGAGCACTGGACCACCGACCTCGACGCCGTGCTCACCGACCCCTCGGTCGAGATCTACTTCGACGCGCAGGTGACCTCCGCCCGTGAGGAGGCCGTCAAGCAGGCCATCGCGGGGGGCAAACACATCTACTGCGAAAAGCCGACCAGCACCACGCTGGCCGGGGCTCTTGAACTCGCCAGGCTCGCCAACGAGGCCGGCGTCAAGCACGGAGTGGTGCAGGACAAGCTCTTCCTGCCCGGCCTGCGCAAGCTCCGACGCCTGGTCGAAGGCGGCTTCTTCGGCCAGATCCTCTCCGTCCGCGGTGAGTTCGGCTACTGGGTCTTCGAGGGCGACTGGCAGAGCGCACAGCGTCCGTCGTGGAACTACCGCACCGAGGACGGCGGCGGCATCGTGGCGGACATGTTCCCGCACTGGGACTACGTGCTGCACGAGTTGTTCGGCCGGGTGCGCAGCGTGCAGGCGCTCGCCACCACGCACATCCCGCAGCGCTGGGACGAGCAGGGCAAGCCGTACGACGCCACCGCGGACGACGCCGCCTACGGCGTCTTCGAGCTGGAGGGCGGTGCGATCGCGCAGATCAACTCCTCCTGGGCGGTGCGGGTCAACCGGGACGAACTCGTCGAGTTCCAGGTGGACGGCACCCATGGCTCCGCCGTCGCAGGTCTGCGCAACTGCCGCGCCCAGCACCGCTCGGCCACCCCCAAGCCGGTCTGGAACCCCGACCTGCCCGCCACGGAGTCCTTCCGCGACCAGTGGCAGGAAGTTCCCGACAACGCCGACTTCGACAACGGCTTCAAGGCCCAGTGGGAGCTCTTCCTGCGCCACGTGGTGCTCGACGAGCCGTGGCGGTGGGACCTGCTGGCCGGCGCCCGAGGCGTGCAACTCGCCGAACTCGGCCTGAAGTCCTCCGCGGAAGGCCGCCGCTTCGAGGTCCCGGAGCTGTCGCTGTGACCATCCTGCTGCCCGACGTGTCGGGCGAACCACGCGCCTACCAGCCCAGGACGGAGTCGGTCGTCCACTCCGCCGGCCTGCCGCTGCGCAGCAGGGTGGTGTACTCGGCGGCCCATGTCGTCGCCGACCCGCTGCGCACCGCCGCCGACGCACCCGCGGCCGTCGACTGGGACGCGACCCTCGCGTTCCGCCGCCACCTGTGGAGCCATGGGCTCGGGGTGGCCGAGGCGATGGACACCGCACAGCGCGGGATGGGCCTGGACTGGCCGGTCGCGGCGGAGCTGATTCGACGATCATCCGCCGAGGCGCGCGCGGTGGGCGGCCGGATCGCCTGCGGTGTCGGCACCGACCAACTCGCCGGTCCTGCCGCCTCCGAGGTGACCCTGGTCGAGGTCACGGCTGCCTACGAGGAGCAGCTGGCGGTGGTGGAAGCGGCCGGCTCGCAGGCCATCCTCATGGCCTCGCGTGCCCTGGCCGCCGTCGCCAAGGGGCCGGACGACTACCTGGAGGTCTACGGGCACCTGCTGCGGCAGTCCGCGGAACCGGTGATCCTGCACTGGCTCGGCCCGATGTTCGACCCCGCGCTCGCCGGCTACTGGGGGAGCGACGACCTCGACGCCGCGACCGAGACGTTCCTGGAGGTGATCACCGCCCATCCGGACAAGGTCGACGGCATCAAGATCTCGCTGCTCGACGCGGACCGCGAGGTCGCGCTGCGCCGCCGCCTGCCGGAAGGAGTGCGCTGCTACACCGGCGACGACTTCAACTACCCCGAGCTGATCGAGGGCGACGACGAGGGCTTCAGCCACGCCCTGCTCGGCATCTTCGACCCGCTCGCACCGCTGGCCGCCGCCGCGGTCAGCGCACTGGACACGGGGGACGTGGCAGGGTTCCGAGGGCTGCTGGACCCGACCGTCGGCCTGTCCCGGCACCTCTTCGAGGCGCCCACCCGCTTCTACAAGACCGGTGTGGTCCTGCTCGCCTGGCTGGCGGGACACCAGGAGCACTTCACCATGGTCGGCGGCCTCCAGTCCGCGCGCTCCCTCCCGCACCTCGCGCGGGCGTACGAACTCGCCGACCGGGTCGGGCTGTTCCCCGACCCCGCACTCGCCGAAGCCCGGATGCGCGGGCTGTTGGCCGTATACGGAGTGGACGCATGACCGAGACCCAGGCCGCCGCACAGGGCCTTGAGCGCCTCAGCATCAACCAGGAGACCCTCAAGCAGTGGTCACTGCCCGAACTCGCCGAGGGCTGTGCGGCTCTCGGCATCACGTCGGTCGGGTTGTGGCGCGCGCCGGTCCAGGAGTTCGGCGTGCGGGACGCGGCCGCGCTGATGAGCGACCACGGGATCAACGTCACCTCGCTGTGCCGCGGCGGCTTCTTCAGCGCGTCCGACCCGGCACAGCGGGCCGAGGCGCTGGACGACAACCGTGCGGCGATCGATGAGGCAGCCGTGCTCGGCACCGGCACCCTGGTGCTGGTCTCCGGAGGTCTGCCCGAGGGCGACCGCGACATCGCCGCCGCCAGGGAGCGGGTCGCGGACGCGATCGGCGCGCTCGTGCCGTACGCGGCGGAACGTGGTGTGCGGCTGGCGATCGAGCCCTTGCACCCGATGTTCGCCTCGGACCGCTGCGTGGTCTCGACCCTGGGCCAGGCCCTGGACATCGCGGAGCGTTTCGCGCCCGAACACGTCGGCGTCGTGGTGGACACCTACCACCTGTGGTGGGACGACCGTGCGGAGGGGGGGATCGCCCGGGCCGGTGCGGGCGGCCGGATCGCGTGCTTCCAGGTCGCGGACTGGGTGACGCCGCTGCCCGAAGGGGTGTTGCTCGGACGCGGACAACTCGGTGACGGCTGTGTCGATCTGCGGGGATTCCGCGCGCGCGTCGACGAGGCCGGGTACCGGGGACAGGTGGAGGTGGAGATCTTCAACCCCGCCTTGTGGGCCAGGAAGGGCACGGAGGTGCTTGCGGAGGTCGCGGAAAGGTATCGGCAGCACGTGCTCTGAGAAGATCTTGGAATTTTGTCGTCCGCGGTACAACCCTTCCTCCACCTGGCGTGTCGTACATGGCATCAGGGCTCCTGGAGGGGGTTCAAGGAGCCCGGCTGGTACGCCCGAGGGGGGCTTCGGGAGTACAGGGGGAGGGAAGAGGGGTCCGGCTTCGGCCGGGCTCCTCTCCGCTTGTCCCTGCTTGCCATCGGGGTTGTCCACAGCCGCACGGGTGACCGACGACGCGGTGTCGGTCACTGCGAGTACCTTCGGAGCAGATCACCGACCGGCCCGAAGGGAGCCCGCAGATGGGTGAGGCGCCGCACCTTTCGGTCCTGGAGGGCGTCCTCGAGCGGATCACGTACGCCAACGAGGACAACGGCTACACGGTCGCGCGCGTCGACACCGGCCGCGGTTCCGGCGATCTCCTCACGGTGGTCGGTGCCCTGCTCGGCGCACAGCCCGGCGAGTCCCTGCGGATGCACGGCCGTTGGGGCTCCCACCCGCAGTACGGCAAGCAGTTCACCGTGGAGAACTACACGACGGTCCTGCCGGCCACGATCCAGGGCATCCGCCGCTACCTCGGCTCGGGGCTTATCAAGGGGATCGGGCCGCGCATCGCCGAGCGCATCGTGGATCACTTCGGTACCGACACCCTGGAGGTCATCGAGACCGAGGCGGCCCGCCTGGTCGAGGTGCCGGGACTCGGGCCGAAGCGGACGAAGTTGATCGCCGTCGCGTGGGAGGAGCAGAAGGCGATCAAGGAGGTGATGGTGTTCCTCCAGGGCGTGGGGGTGTCCACGTCGATCGCCGTGCGGATCTACAAGAGTTACGGCGACGCCTCGATCTCCGTGGTGAAGAACCAGCCGTATCGCCTTGCCTCCGAGGTGTGGGGCATCGGGTTCCTGACCGCAGACCGGCTCGCCCAGGCGGTGGGCATCCCGCACGACAGCCCTGAGCGGGTCAAGGCCGGTCTTCAGTACGCCCTTTCGCAGGCCACCGACGGCGGCAACTGCTTCCTGCCCGAGGAGCGGCTGATAGCCGATGCGGTGAAGCTGCTCCAGGTGGACATCGGCCTGGTGATCGAGTGCCTGGGGGAGTTGGCCGACGAGGAGGGGGTGGTGCGTGAGCGCGTGCCGTCGCCCGACGGCGACGGCGAGCCGATCAAGGCGGTGTACCTGGTGCCGTTCCATCGCGCGGAGATAGCGCTCGCCGCCCAGGTGCTGAGGCTGCTGCGCGGCCCGGAGGACCGTATGCCGGCCTTCCAGGACGTGGCCTGGGACAAGGCGCTGTCCTGGCTCGCTGACAAGACCGGTGCGGATCTCGCCCCCGAGCAGCAGGAAGCGGTGCGACTGGCGCTCACGCAGAAAGTGGCGGTGCTCACCGGCGGTCCGGGCTGCGGCAAGTCGTTCACGGTGCGCTCAGTGGTCGCCCTCGCCACGGCCAAGAAGGCCAAGGTGGTGCTTGCCGCGCCCACCGGCAGGGCTGCCAAGCGGCTCGCCGAGCTGACCGGAGCCGCCGCGTCGACCGTGCACCGCCTGCTGGAACTCAAGCCGGGCGGCGACGCGGCCTACGACCGCGACCGGCCGCTCGACGCGGACCTGGTGGTGGTCGACGAGGCGTCGATGCTGGACCTGCTGCTGGCGAACAAGCTGGTGAAGGCGGTGCCTCCGGGGGCGCACCTGCTGTTCGTCGGCGATGTGGACCAGCTGCCGAGCGTGGGCGCGGGGGAGGTGCTGCGGGATCTGCTGGCACCGGGCGGGCCGGTCCCGGCAGTGCGGCTCACCCGTATCTTCCGCCAGGCCCAGCAGTCCGGTGTGGTGACGAACGCGCACCGGATCAACTCCGGGGTGCCACCGGTCACCCAGGGGCTGGCCGATTTCTTCCTCTTCGCCGAAGAGGACTCGGAGGAGGCGGCCAGGCTGACAGTGGACGTGGTGGCCCGACGAATTCCGGCCAGGTTCGGTCTCGACCCGCGCCGCGACGTCCAGGTGCTCACTCCCATGCACCGCGGCCCGGCCGGCGCGGGCGTGCTCAACGGACTGCTCCAGCAGGCCGTCACGCCGGCTCGCCCCGATGTGGCCGAGCGCCGGTTCGGCGGGCGCACCTTCCGGGTCGGCGACAAGGTCACCCAGATCAGAAACAACTACGACAAGGGCGCCAACGGCGTCTTCAACGGCACCGTGGGGGTCGTCATCAGCCTCGACGCGGTCGAGCAGCGACTGACGGTGCGGACCGACGAGGACGAAGAGGTCGGCTACGACTTCGACGAGCTGGACGAGTTGACGCATGCCTACGCGGTCACGATCCACCGTTCGCAGGGCAGCGAGTATCCGGCAGTAGTGATCCCCGTCACTACCGGCGCCTGGATGATGCTCCAGCGCAACCTGCTTTACACCGCCGTCACCCGGGCGAAACGCCTGGTCGTGCTGGTGGGCTCCCGTCGTGCGATCGGGCAGGCGGTGCGCACGGTCTCCGCGGGTCGCCGCTTCACCGCTCTCGACCATCGGCTTGATCTGGGCGCAAAATAGGCACTCCGTGCCACTTTTCGGCCCGATGGCCGACCCCGAGTGCACACCCCAGTGCCAAATGGGGGACAGTGGACCTAGTCAGGGCACCTCGAAGAAGAGGCAAAACCGTCGGTGAGGGAATGACGTGAGCGACAACTCTGTAGTACTGCGGTACGGGGACGGCGAATACAGCTACCCCGTTGTGGACAGCACCGTCGGCGACAAGGGCTTCGACATCGGCAAGCTGCGTGCCGACACCGGGCTGGTCACCCTGGACAGCGGCTACGGCAACACCGCGGCGTACAAGTCCGCGATCACCTTCCTCGACGGTGAGCAGGGCATCCTGCGTTACCGCGGGTATCCGATCGAGCAGATCGCCGAACGCGGTTCCTTCCTGGAGACCGCGTACCTGCTGATCAACGGTGAGCTGCCGACCGTCGACCAGCTCTCGGAGTTCCAGGGCCAGATCACCCAGCACACCCTGCTGCACGAGGACGTCAAACGGTTCTATGACGGCTTCCCCAGGGACGCCCACCCGATGGCGATGCTGTCCTCCGTGGTCAGCGCGCTGTCGACGTTCTACCAGGACAGCCACAACCCGTTCGACCCCGAGCAGCGCGACCTGTCCACGATCCGGCTGCTCGCCAAGCTGCCGACCATCGCGGCGTACGCGTACAAGAAGTCCGTCGGCCAGCCGGTGGTCTACCCGCGCAACGACCTGGGCTACGTCGAGAACTTCCTGCGGATGACCTTCTCCGTCCCGGCCGAGGAGTACGAACTCGACCCGGTCGTGGTCAGCGCCCTGGACAAGCTGCTCATCCTCCACGCCGACCACGAGCAGAACTGCTCGACGTCCACGGTCCGGCTGGTCGGCTCCTCGCAGGCCAACCTGTTCGCCTCGATCTCCGCCGGCATCAGCGCGCTGTGGGGGCCGCTGCACGGTGGCGCGAACCAGTCGGTGCTGGAGATGCTGGAGCGCATCAAGGCCGAGGGCGGCGACGTCGACTCCTTCATCCGCCGGGTGAAGAACAAGGAAGACGGCGTGAAGCTGATGGGCTTCGGGCACCGCGTCTACAAGAACTTCGACCCCCGGGCGAAGATCATCAAGGCGGCGGCGCACGACGTCCTCTCGGCGCTCGGGAAGTCCGACGAGCTGCTGGACATCGCGCTCAAGCTGGAAGAGCACGCGCTCAGCGACGACTACTTCGTGTCGCGCAAGCTCTACCCCAACGTGGACTTCTACACCGGCCTGATCTACCGGGCGATGGGCTTCCCGACCAGCATGTTCACCGTGCTGTTTGCGCTCGGTCGGCTGCCCGGCTGGATCGCCCAGTGGCACGAGATGATCAAGGAGCCCGGCTCCCGCATCGGTCGGCCGCGGCAGATCTACACCGGTGTCGTCACCCGCGACTACATCCCGGTCGAGGCCCGCTGACCTGGGCACACGCACAAAGAGAGCGCCCCGCGACGGATCCCCCCACGGGTCCGGCACGGGGCGCTCCCGTTTCCCGGAGCGGATCCCCCCACGGGTCCGTACCGGGCGTTTTTCGGCGGCTGCGCCAAGCCGGGACGATAGGGCCGGGAGGGCCGCTCAAGCTCCCCGGCGTCGCCCCGGCGACGCAACTCGATCCATCCCCCAAGACGGACCGTACCTCAACCCCCCGCACCGGCTCCGCCGGGGGCCGGTGTTCAAGACATAAGACCCACGAAACACCGTAATGGTTACGTTCCAAGTGGTGTGATCTACGTCTCTTTGGTGAAGGTGTTTTCGCAGGCTACCCCGCGCGCTGCCGGTCCAGTGCGATCCCGTAGCGTGCTGTTTCTCCTCGAGGGGCGGAGCACATGGCAGAGAACGGGACAGCGGTCCGGGACATCGTGGTGACCGGTGGCGGCACGGGCATCGGCCTGGCCATCGCGATCCGGTTCGCGGAGGACGGCCACCGCGTCACGATCGTCGGCCGCCGCCGCGAGGTGCTGCACGCCGCCGCGGACGAGTTGCGTACCGAACGCGGCCTGGATGTCACCCCCGTCGTCTGCGATCTGGCCGATCCCGACGACGTGGAGGCGGTCCTGTCGCAACTTCCCGAGCGGGTCGACGTCCTGGTCAACAGTGCGGGCAGCCGTGAGCTCGCGGTCGGCGCCGGCCCGCACGGGCTGCTGGCCCGCTGGCGCGGCGACTTCGAGCGGAATGTCCTGACGGCGGTGCTGCTCACCGAGTCGTTGCGGGACCGCTTCACCGACGGCGGCCGCGTCGTGACGGTGACCTCGGTCGCCGCACTGCGCGGCGGTGGCTCCTACGGGGCCTCCAAGGCCGCTCTGCACGCCTGGAACCACTCCCTGGCCGCCCAACTCGGTCCGCAGGGCGTCACGTGCAACATCGTGGCTCCTGGGACGGTGGCGGGCACCGAGTTCTTCGGGTCGCGGCTCAACGACGCCGAGCTGACCCGGCGCGCCGGGCGCACCCTGGTCGGCCGGGTCGGGCGGCCTGCGGACGTTGCGGCGGCAGTGCTCTTCCTGGCCTCCCCGGAGGCGGGCTTCGTCACCGGGGAGATCCTCCAGTGCAACGGCGGCGAGTTGCTCGGGCGCTGACCCTGGGTCTGGGCCCTGCCGGGCCGGCGCGCCCTGGCCCCTGGCCCCGCCTCGTATCCGGCGCCCGGGTGTGTTCGGCGGCGCGGTCTGCTCCTCGCACCAACTCGATCCCGCCACCTCACCGAGCGTCTCCACCCACAGGAGTAGGACCGCTGCGCCCCGAGGATGAGATTTCCGGGGAATCGGCGGAGAAGTGCCCCTACACCGCCAAACCCGCTTGCCGTGCCCCCGGAACCGCTGTCAGCGTTGATTCCAGGGGGTGGGAAGAGGGGCGGTGATATGGACGTTGCACTGAACGTGTCGTCATTGGACTTCACCTCAGGTCTCGCCGAGCACCTGCGGGGTGGCAACGTCTTCTGGGCGTACGCGCTGCTGGCCGCGACGACGGCTCCGCCGCTCGTACCCAACGCCGTGTTGCTCGTCACCGGCGGTGTGATGGCAGCTGAGGGCCGCCTGGACATCGCCCTCGTGCTTCTCGTGGTGGCGGGCAGCGCCGTCCTCGGCGACATGCTGCTGCACCGCGCCGGACGCGCGCTCAGCGGCCGGGTCCTGCAACGCATGCGCCGCCGGCCCCGCCAGGCGGCCCTCCTCAAATGGGCGGCCCTGCGCATTCAGCGACACGGGGTGCCCTTCGTCATAGGCGTCCGCTTCCTGCCCAGCGGCCGGGTGATAGGCGGCCTGGCGGCGGGCGTCGTACGCTATCCGGCTCGGCGGTACGCGATCGGTGCGGGCGTGGCGGAGGCGGTGTGGGCGTCATATTCGGTGGGGGCCGGATACATCAGCGGTCGGGCCGCCTCGAACTCGTTCTACGCGCTCTCCCTGGGACTCGGCATATCCCTGCTGGTCGCGGGGGTCGGCACGATCGTCCAGTGGGTCTCGCGCGGCCGGGACCGCAGGCGCGGTGAAACCGCCCGGCCCTCGCCCGTCGTGGCGGCGTCCCTCGTGGCCGGCGTGGGTGGCGGTGCGGCCGGCGTCGCGACGGCTGCCGGTGGTTCTGGCAGCACCTTGGCCCCGAACCCGCTCCCGCCCCCGACACCGGCCGCAGCGGCTTCCTCGGTGCCCGTCCCCCCCGAGCGACCACCGCCCCTCTCGGTGCCGACTGAGGGCAGGGAGATTCTGCCCTCCCCACTGCCGCCCCCGGACAATGACGCGGATGACAGTTCCTGTCCGCTGACCGGGCGCGGTACGTAGCCATGTCCGGGCCGGGGCGCACCCCCGGCCCTCTTCCCGGCCCGCGCGCGGTGCGTCCTTGTTGCCGCCGCGGGTCGGGCCGTCCCATGGGGCTCAGCCGGGGTCCCGGCGTCCCCTGTTGCCTGGGCGCCTGGCGCTCCACGACCGAATCGTGTCCGCGTACCAGAAGGGCTTCCCGCCCCGCACCACGTCGGGGTCCGGCAGGTGCCCGTGTTTGCGGTAGGAGCGCACGGTGTCGACCTGCACGCGGATATGGGCTGCGATGTCCGCGTACGACCACAGAGTCCGATCGGTCATGAAGAACCTCCATGCGACAGGGATGTCGATCAGCACCTTCGTCCGGTCAACGACGGGGTGCGACGACCGCATGCGGTTGTTGATCTTCTGTGACACGGAACCCGTGTAACGGTGACATCCCAGGTCGCGGCAGGTACGACTGAAGTGTTGATCACACCGGAACTGTTATCGGTCACTCGTTCGAGTCAACCGCGGGTGCGGATCGTTTCGGGTCGGCGAGGTTGCGGGAGACTTCGAGTGCGGGACGATCTCGCTTCGTTCGCTTCAGTCCTTCTGCTCGGGCTCGCCGGCCACGACTCGCAGCATGTGGGCGGCGGTGGCAGTCATCGCGTCGCGTGCCGGGCGCAGGTAGCGGCGCGGGTCGACCGCCGTGGGGTTGGCTGCGAGATGGTCGCGTACGGCGGTGGTGAAGGCGATGTTGAGTGCCGTGCCGATGTTGACCTTCGACATTCCTGCGGCGACCGCCCGCCGCAGTTCGCCGTCGGACACACCGGACGAGCCGTGCAGGACCAGCGGCACGCCCACGGACTCGCGCAGCCGGCCGATGAGTTCGTGGTCGAGGTGGGCAGTGCGCTCGGTCATGGCGTGCGAACTGCCCACCGCGACGGCCAGTGAGTCCACACCAGTGGCGGCGGTGAAGGATGCCGCTTCCGCCGGGTCGGTGCGCACTCCCGGGGCGTGCGCGCCGTCCTTGCCGCCGACCTCGCCGAGTTCGGCCTCCACCCACACCCCGTGGGTGTGGGCGAACTCGGTGATGCGGGCGGTGGCGCTGACGTTCTGCTCGTAGGGCAGGACGGACGCGTCGAACATCACCGAGGTCACGCCGGCGGCGACCCCGGCACGGAGAAGCGCCTCGTCCTCCACGTGGTCCAGGTGGAGGGAGACGGGCACGGATGCCGCTGCGGCGACGGCAGCCGCGCCGGCGAGCACACCGTCGAGGCGGCCGCCGTGGAACTTCACGGCGTTCTCGCTGATCTGGAGGATGACGGGCAGGCCGGTCTGCTCGGCGGCGGCGGTGATCGCCTCGGCGTGCTCCAGGGTGATCACGTTGAAGGCGGCCACGCCACCACCGGACGCGTGGGCGGCGAGGACGAGTTCGGCGGTGGCGGCGGTCGGCATGCGGGCTTCCTCGGGGTCCGGGTCCCCCTGGGCGGCGCGGGGACCGGTGGGTCGGCACGGAACGTGCCGACGGTTCGGGCGGGTTGATCAGCCGTGGGAGCGGCGGACGGGAGGTGCGGAGCGGGTGCGGACGGAATCGGACGGATCGTCAGCGGTGGAAGGGAGGTGGGTGGTGATGGGACTCACGAGAGGATGACCGAGCGGGTCAGGTTGCGCGGGCGGTCGGGGTCGTAGCCCTTGGCCTCGGCGATCGCGACGGCGAGACGCTGGGCGCGGATCAGGTCGGCCAGAGGATCGGCGGCGGGCCGGTGCTCGAGGTGACCGCCGACGGCGGCGACGTTCGCGGCCAGGCCCTCGGGCAGCGGGCCGAAGGACCAGGCGACGCGGCCGGGGCCGGTGATGCTGATCGGACCGTGGCGGTACTCCATGGCCGGGTATGCCTCGGTCCAGGCACCGGCGGCCTCGCGCATCTTCAGCGCGGCCTCCTGGGCCAGGCCGTAGGTCCAACCGGTGCCGAGGAAGGTGATCTGCTCGGCGGCGAGTGCCTCGGATGCCAGTTTGTCGCTGACGGCGGTGCGGGCATCGGCGATCGCGGTGGTGAGGTCCTCACCGAGGTGGGCGCGGAGCAGGGCCAGTGCGGTGGTGGCGAAGCGGGTCTGCACCACGGACTGCTCGTCGGCGAAGTCGAGGACGACGATCTCGTCGGCGGCCTGCATCACCGGGGTCTTCGGGTCGGCGGTGATGGCGGTGACCGGAGTGGAGCCGAGCAACTGCTCGCAGGCCCTGAGTACTTCGGTGGTCGTGCCGGAGCGGGTGATCGCGAGCACCCGGTCGTAGCTGCGGCCGAGCGGGAACTCGGAGGCGGCGAAGGCGTCGGTCTCGCCGTGCCCGGTGCTCTCGCGCAGGGTGGCGTAGGACTGGGCCATGAACCAGGACGTGCCGCAGCCGATGACCGCGACCCGTTCGCCGCGGGCCGGCAGCTTGCCGGACTGCCCCGGGGCGAGGTCGGCCGCGCGCTGCCAGCAGTCGGGCTGGGTGGTGATCTCGGTGGTGGTCAGGGATGGGGCGGCCATGCGGGCTCCTCGGGCAGGGCGGGGCGCGGTGGTGCGCGGGCGGGTGTCGTGCGCGTACTTCGGTCAGTGTAGATGATTGATTCTGCTTGAAGAGAGGGTGTAATGAACAAGAGTGTGCAGTTCGGTGTTGTCATGCCGACCACGCGGGGATCAAAGGCGGCTCGACGGGAAGCGGCGGGGGCGGGCCGTGGGCTCCACGGTCGACGGTGGACCGGAGATCGCCTTGCGGCGGTTGGGTCTCCGCCGCGCGGGCGAGGCCGCGTGGCGGCGGTCCGGACCAGGGGAGCTGTTCGAAGGATGCTCGGGCGAACGGATGCTGGGGGAGGAGAAGAAGGGCGAACGCGCCTTGTTCCGCGAGTGGTTGGCGGCGGTCGAGCAGCGGTCATCCGATGGCTCGGCCGAGATGAGCTGCTGGGCGCAGCGGCCGCGTGGCATCGCGGAAGGCCGCCGTCGTCGGAGGGAGGACGAGACGCTGCTGCCGGCCAGGTCGGCGAAGATGCCGGCGGGGTGGCGGGGGCAGTCGGACGATGGTGCGCGGGCGGGAGCGCGGCAGCGCGGCGGCGTGGGTGCCGTGGATCGCCGGTGGGGTGGCGCCGGTGGGGGCGAGGGGGATCGGCGGGCCCGGCGCCCCGCGCGACGGCGTTTGTCGAACCGCCGGTGCTGGAAAGTGCGGTGCGGGGGCCGGGCCCGGGCTTGGAAGGGGGAGGGGGCGCGCGTCAGCTTTCGGTGAGCTCGTCCGTGGCGATCCGCCCCGCCTTGGCGCTGCGCAGCAGGAAATCGGCTATCAGCGCCAGTTCATCGTCGTCGTACCCCGCGCACACGTCGTCCATGGCGTGGCTGAGGCCGGAGAGGAGATATGCGATCTCGGCTTCCTTCTCCTTGATCACTTGGACGAGTATCGCCCGGCGGTCGCTCGGGTTGGGGGTGCGGACCACCCACCCACCGCGTTCCAGCCGGTCCAGCACGCCGGTGAGCGTGGCCGGATGGAGCCCCGCGCGCCGGGCCAGTGCCGTCGGGCCCGTCGGGCCGTGCCGGCTGATCAGGTCCAGGCACTCCAGGTCGGCGTCTCGGAGGTCCAGGTGCGCCCCTACCTGGTGGTTGAGTAGCGTGAGCTGCACGTTGAGGTCCCGCACGTGCTCCTTGATGCGGTTCGTCAGCCGTCTGCGTCGCCGGGCTGTCGAAGTCGCCCCGGACAGTGTGGAGTCCATACGCAACGATCCCTCGCATCGTTTGCTTGCTCGCCGGGGTGGCCCATGACCGCCCGCGCGATCGCCCCGGCGGCGAGCGCGATGCCGGCAGGTGCTCGAAGCCTGCCGGGGGCAGCTCAGGCGCACACCTTCTCACACCGCTCATTCACGCTCGTAGCCCTTTCGGGCAAACCATGCCCGTTCCTGCTCACCTGAGTTCGGGTTCGCGGGAGGGGAGATGCGCTGGTGAAGAGGAGGGGAAGGGGAGGCGATCGCGACGGTCCGCGGGGACGCTCCTCGTCGGCCGGAACTCGTCCACGGCGCCGGCGGTGCCGGGCCGGGCCGGGGTGGCGTTTCCGTCGGAGAGTGGGGCGGTCGCCCTTCGTTTCAGGGCGCGTGAGGGTGGTGCGGGTCGGTCAGGCGGCGTGCCGCTGCGGCGGGGAGTCGGCTTTTGGGGCGGCTGTCCGGTCGTATTCGGTCACGGCCCGGTCGGTTTCGCTGCCTCCGGCTTCATCCTCGGCCGCGTCCACGGCCAGCTCGGCTCCGACGACCTCCGCGCGGATCGCCGAACAGGACCGGCTGATCAGTCGTGACACGTGCATCTGGGATATGCCGAGCTGGTCGGCGATCATGCTCTGGGTCATTCCGCGGAAGAAGCGGAGGTAGAGGATGTGACGCTCGCGTTCGGGCAGGCGGCACAGCTGCGGCTTGACCGCCTCGCGGTCGAGGACGACGTCGAGCGCGGGGTCCGGGGCGCCCAGCGTGTCGGCCAGTGACATGGGCCCGGTGTCCATCGGCTGCCGGCACTGCGCGTCCAGCGACAGCGAGCTGAAGCTCTCCAGTGCCTCCAGGCCGGCGGCGGCTTCCTGTTCGGTGAGGTCGGCGTGCTCGGCGATCTCGGCCGCGGTGGGTTCCCGGCCCGGTCGGCTCTGCGCCAGTTCCTGGTGCGCGGCCCGCACCCGGGCCCGTAGTGCCTGCACCCGGCGCGGTACGTGCACCGACCACATGCAGTCGCGGAAGTGCCGCTTGATCTCGCCGTCTATGGTCGGCACCGCGTAGCTCTCGAAGGCGGTGCCGCGCGCCGGGTCGTACCGGCTCACGGCCTTGACCAGGCCGAGTGCGGCCACCTGCCGCAGGTCGTCCAGCGACTCGCCGCGGTTGCGGTAACGGCCGGCCAGGCGGTGTGCCATCGGCAGCCAGTCCGTGGCGATCTCCTGGCGCAGCCGTTCCTTGGACGCGCCGTCCGGCAGCCGGGCGAGGCGGCGGAACGCCTCGGCGGTGTCGGGGGCGTCGTCGTGCGGATGCCTGCCGCGCGGGGAAGCGGGTGTGTGCGCGGGTGTGGGCATGGACGCGGGGGTGGAAGCGGAGACGGAAGGGGACATCGATCACCAGCTCCTCGCACTACGACCCCGCGGGGCTACGGTCGGTCACCGCCGGGGAGGGGGCCGAATGGGGTGTGCCCGGTCGCCGATCCGACAAACCACCGTAAACAGGTCAAATAATCCAATCGTGTACAAATTGGCGTTGCGTGGCTTCGTTGCGCCCCGTCCCGAACGGCGCTCCTGTCCGCCCCTGGCCGGGTGCCTTCCGGAGCCGGCGCCGCACCCGGCGGCCCGGGCGGCTACCGCCCCTGTGTCCCGCATCCCCGCGGGGCGGCCGAGCCTCGGCTCAGCCGTAGAGCACCGGGTTCAGCGGTGACCCAGGCACGCCGCCCACCTTCGTGCCCGGCAGCCACATGGCCAGGTCGGATCGCTGGAAGTCGTTCGTCGGCTCGGCCACGGTGATGTCGGCGGCCATGTAGATCACGGTCATCACCCGACGGGCGGTCGCGGAGCGGTTCGGGGCGGCCCGGTGGAAGGTCCAGCCGCCGTGGAAGCTGGCGTCGCCGAGGCGGTAGGGCGTTTCCTCCACCGGGAAGTCCTGCGTGGCGAGTGCCTGCCGCAGCGCGCGTTCGGAGTCGTCGCTGATCGGCAGGTCGCGGCCGAACGCGAAGCGGTGACTGCCCGCCGCGAACGACAGCGGACCCATCTCGGCAGGCGTCTCCTGGAGCGGCAGCCACACGGTCACCGTCCGGTCGCTCGACAGCGGCCAGTAGTACTGGTCGGCGTGCCACGGGGTGATGCCGCCGCCGGGCTCCTTGTACAGCGCCTGGTCGTGGTAGAGGCGTACCGACGGAACGCCGAGCAGTGCGGCGGCGATGCCGGCCAGTCGCCGCGAGAAGACCAGCTCGCGTACCTTCGCGCTGTGCTGCCACAAGTTGGTGACCTGGAGGAACGCCTTGCCGTACGTGTCGCGTTCGGCCAGCGGCAGGTGCTGGGTGTTCAACTCCACGACCTTGGCGGTGATTTCCGGTTCATATGCCTCGACGGTGCTGGCGGCAAGCACGCCGGACAGCTTGGCGAAGCCCTCCTCGTGGAACCGCCGGACCGCGGCCGGTTCGATGGCGTACGGAGTGCTCAGGTCTTCCTCGGGCGTCGGCGTCATGCGGCAAGGCTCCCGTCCGGCGCCTGACCGGGCCACGCCTGAGATGGCCGGTTCTGGTACTTTCCTGCCCGCCGGATGTCCCGATGCACGCCGACAAGGGCATGTGAGTAGCATGCGCGCGGTATTCGAGTACGTCGTCCCCACCGCACCCCTGAGCTGGAAGCTCTTCGCGCGCCGCGAAGCCCGCTTCGACTTCCAGTGGCACTTCCACCACGAGTACGAGTTGACGCTGATCGTGCGCGGCAACGGCACCCGTATCGTCGGTGACTGCGTACAGCCCTACGGGCCGGGTGACTTGACGCTGATCGGCCCGGAGATGCCGCATACGTACGTCTCGACGCCCGGGCGGGTCGGGCGGGTCGGACCGGTCGGACCGGTCGGGCAGGAGGCGGTCGTCGCGCAGTTCCGGCGGGACTTCCTCGGGCCCGACCTCTTCGACCGCCCCGAGTTCGCCGATGTGGCGCGGTTGCTCGAACGGGCCGCCCGCGGGCTCCACTTCCCGTCGCGATCGGCCGCGCCGGCCGAGCGGGTGGAGCCGGCCAGGCCTGGCGGGCGGACCGAACCGTTCGATCCCACCGGTCTCACCGCCCTGCCCACCCTCCCGCCACCAGAGCGCACCCTCGCGCTGCTTCGCCTCCTCGTCGACCTGTCCACCCGCGAGCCGGCGATCCCGCTGGCCGGCGCCCGGCACGTGCCCGCCCTCAATCGCGCCTCGGGCGACCGTGTCGACGCGATCGTGCGGCTGCTGCACGCGTGCTACACCCGCCCGATCGGCCTGGACGAGATCGCCGGGGCCGCCCACATGTCACCCACGTCGGTGAGCCGCTTCTTCCGCCGCACCACCGGCATGACCCTCACCGACTACCTCAACCGCCTGCGATCGAGGTGGCCTGCCATCTGCTGCGCGACACCGACCGGCGGGTCGCCGACATCGCCGCTGACTGCGGCTACGCCAACCTCGCCAACTTCAACCGCAGGTTCCGCCAGTTCAAGGGGCTGCCGCCGCGGGAGTACCGCGCCGGGTTCCGCACGCCGTAGCGCGTCGGCCCCGGGGGCGTATCCGGATCACTCCGGAACCGGGGCCCAACGCCCCTGCCGACGGGACGACTTCGGCGCAGACTGGGCGCAGCGGTACGGGTCCGCGACGTGAGCCGGGGCGGCGGCGGAGATGGCGTCAGGGGCGGAGCCGGGGCGACGAACTTTGCCAAGCCGAGTCCAGGATTTCGCCTGGGCTGTGGTGATCACCGCGAGGACTCGTGATGTCCTGTACATGTCATATCGGACAACCCCCACGCGAGGTGCGCATGTCCCGCCCGCACATCCGTCCCGCCTGCCTGCTCGCGGCCGCCGCCCTGGTCGCGGGCGCGGCCGGCGCCGTCGGCACGGCAGGAACCGCCGGAGCCGCCACGACCGGAGCCGCCACGACCCGGGCCGGCGCGAACGGAGCCGCCACGACGACCACGGCCGCCGGGCCGTCCGCCGCCAGCCCCTCGGCGGTCACGTACACCCTGGTCACCGAGCCGTCCGCCGGTTACGGCGCCATCTACGACCTGATCGGCTCGGCGACGACCAGCATCGACCTCACGATGTACGAACTGACCGACACCACCGCCGAGCACGACCTCGCCGCGGCCGCGGCCCGCGGGGTGACGGTCCGGGTGATCCTCGACCAGAACCTGGAGAAGTCCAACAACACCGCGGCGTACACCTATCTCAACGCCAACGGCGTGCCGACCCACTGGGCCTCCACCAGCTATGCCGCCACCCACCAGAAGACCCTCACGGTCGACGACGCCACCACCGCCATCATGAGCGGCAACCTGACCAGCCAGTACTACTCCACCAGCCGCGACTTCGCCGTCATCGAGAACAACTCCCTCGACGTCAAGGCGATCGAGAAGGTCTTCGAGGCCGACTACGCGGGCACCGCGATCACCCCCACCGACGGCGACCACCTGGTGTGGAGCCCCACCGACGCCCAGTCGAAGATCCTGGCGATCATCAACGGCGCCACCACCAGCCTGTCGGTGGAGAACGAGGAGATGGGCTACGCCACCGTCGTCACCGCGCTGGAGAACGCCGCCAAGCGCGGCGTGAACGTCGAGGTCACCATGACCAACGACGACAACGAGTACGCCGACGAGTTCGACGCCCTCACCGCGGCCGGCGTCCACGTCCGCACCTACGCCTACACCGCGTCCCTCTACATCCATGCCAAGGCGATCGTCGCCGACTACGGCACCAGCGCCGCCACCGTCGACGTCGGCTCCCAGAACTTCTCCAGCGCCTCCCTCAACAAGAACCGCGAACTCGGCTTCATCACCACGTCCGCACCGATCATCTCCGGTATCAACACGGCGCTCGCCTCCGACTACGCCGGCGGCACCGCCTGGTCCTGACCCCCGCGGGGACGCACCCGGCCCGCCCTTCCGCAGTGACCGCGGCCCCGCGGCCCCGGGATCACCGGGAGGGAGGGCCGGCCGGCGCCTGGTTCAGGCCGCTGGTCGGTGCGTGGATCAGGCCGTCTGGCCGGCGCGTTGGCGGTCGCGGACGCGGGAGCCGAGACGGTTGGCGACGAAGGGGCAGATGATCCAGAGCACCCATCCGTAGGTGGTCGCGAAGAAGACCGGGATCGAGAGGGCGAACCCGATGGTGACGCCGTGCAGGTCGCGGCCGTCGCCCGGGCCGGAGGGTGCCGGGGCGCCTCCTGTGCGCAGGTGCTGCTCGGTCAGGCGGCGGGTCGCCGCGAGCAGCGCGAGGCCGGCGATCACCTGCAGGAGTGCGTAGAACCCGAAGCGCAGGGCGTGCGTGGCGACACTGTCGTGATCCTCCGTGGTGAGCATCTTGGTCGCCAGCGGGTTCAGGACGATCACCAGCAGCCAGAGCATGTTGATCGACCGCGTCGGCGCGTCGGCGCGGTGGACGCGGTGGTGCCGGCCCCACGACGCTGAGATGACGGCGAAGCCGATCAGGAACGCCAGGTAGTGGCCGTCGTTCGACTGCCCGTGAGCGCCGCGCGGTCGACCTCACCCGCCACCGGAGTCGGACGGCCCCGAGCCGCGGGGGAACCGTCGGTTCCGGAACGCGGCGGTGGCATCGGACCTACGGGCGATCGGGCGTCAATCGGCCTGTGTACGGGGCGAGTTGTGCGGTGGCCCCTGATCCGAGCTGAGCCGGTGAACGCTCTTGCGCACGGAGCGACTTGGGTCTGCGGGAGAATTCCCCCGACGACTCGCCCCAGCCTGGGCCGTTCCGGTCCGGGATCGGACGGGCACCGGAGCGGGACCGGACCGCGAACGGACTGGACAGGAGCTGACGCGATGGCCACCGCCGACCTTGACGGAGTCGCCCTCCACTACGAGGTGAGGGGCACGGGACCGCGACTGCTGTTCCTCAACGGGTCCGGCGGGACGCTCGCCGAGGCGGCGCCCCTGATCATCCCCCTGACCAGCCACTTCGAGGTGGCCGCCTTCGACCAGCGAGGCATGGGCCGGTCGGCGCCCGCCGCCGGGCCGTACGGCATGGCCGACCTCGGTGCGGACGCGGCGGCGCTCGCCGACCACCTCGGCTGGCCGACGTTCCGGCTGCTCGGCTTCAGCTTCGGCGGGATGGTCGCCCAGGAACTTGCCGTCACCCGACCGGGCCGGGTCGAGCGACTGGCGCTGCTGTGCACTTCGTCCGGCGGCCGCGGCGGCTCCTCCTTCCCGCTGCACACGCTGGGCCAACTCCTCCCGGGCGAGCGGGAGACCCGGTACGCGCGCCTCCTCGACACCCGCTTCACCGCCGAATGGCTGGCCGGCCACCCTGGCGACCGCGCTCTGGTCGCCCCGATGCGCGGTCGGCTGACGTCGGACAAGCCGGACCGGATACGGCGGGGCGAGGACTTCCAGTTGCGTGCCCGGGCGGACCACGACGTGTACGACCGGCTCGCGGCGGTCACCTGCCCGACGCTGGTCGCCGCCGGTCGCTACGACGGCATCGCGCCGGTCGCCAACAGCGAGGCCATCGCCCGGGCCGTTCCTGACACCGAACTGCGGCTTTTCGACGGCGGGCACCTCTTCCCGTTCCAGGACCCCACCGCGCTGCCGGCGATCGTCGACTTCCTCTCCCGGTGACCGTCCGCCGAAGTGGGGCCGCCCGCGTCACCGCCGCCGACATAGTGAGCCGGCGGCCGCACGGGCGGAATGATCCGGGAGGTAGCCGGAGCAACCGAGGCAACAGCCGCCTCAGGGGCTGAAACCAGCCATCCGCGGCAATGATTCACAGGAGTCCACACCCCCGCAAAAGCGAAAAAGAAGGATAATGTGACCGCTGGTAGCCGCCCCTCGGTCCTTCCGTGTGGTGCCCCCGGCAGGACTCGAACCTGCGGCCAAGTGCTTAGAAGGCACCTGCTCTATCCACTGAGCTACGGGGGCCGGACAGTGGCCGCGGCTGTCTCCGCCCCTGGGTGGTTCCGTGACCTCGTACCGGGGTCAAGGATAGGGCGACAGATACCCGCTGCCGCGTGCTTCACCCGCGTGACACGTTGTGGAGGTTCGGTGAAGCGGTCCGATAATCCCAGGTGGCCGCGGAAGCCGCATCGCTTTTGACGGGTCGAAATGCTGCTGTTGTGCACTCGTTATGCCGGTGGCTCATTCCGCCCCCTGGCTCCCGTGCGTCCCATCGGGGTCTCGTAAGACGCGAATAGGGCAAATCGTCTCGAATAGGCTTCGAAATCACGCCAATGTGGGGCATTGTGCCATTGTGGTGATCTTGGACGTACGGCCCGAGCTGCTCGATGCGCTGTCCGCACTGCGTGACGGTGTCGACGCCGCACGCTTCCCCTTCCCACTGCCCGGGGCCGCCCGGGCCCGCCGAGCCCGTCAGGAACTGCTGACCCAGCTCGACGACTACCTCGTCCCCCGGCTCAAGGCACCGGAAGCACCGCTCCTGGCGGTCATCGGCGGCTCCACGGGCGCCGGGAAGTCCACCTTGGTCAACTCGCTGGTCGGCCGCCGCGTCAGCCCCTCAGGAGTGCTGCGGCCCACCACCCGCACCCCGGTGCTGGTCTGCCATCCCGAGGACCGGGCGTGGTTCGCGGACCCGAGGGTGCTCCCGGGACTGACCCGCATCTGGTCGGTGCGCCAGCGCTCCCGCGCGGACGAGGACGGCCAGGACCGCTCCGACGCCGAGCGCCACGGGTCCGAGCGGGCCGAACTCCGCCTGGAGGCCGACGACTCCCTGCCCCGCGGCCTCGCCCTCCTCGACGCCCCCGACATCGACTCCCTGGTCAGCCACAACCGCGAACTCGCCGCCGAACTCATCTGCGCCGCCGACATCTGGATTCTCGTCACCACCGCCTCCCGCTACGCCGACGCCCTCCCCTGGCACCTGCTGCGCGCCGCCAAGGAGTACGACGTCACCCTCGCCACCGTCCTCGACCGGGTGCCGCACCAGGTCGCCGACGACATCAGCCGCCACTACGCCGCCCTGCTCACCAAGGCCGGTCTTGGCGACGTGCCCCGCTTCACCGTCCCCGAACTGCCCGAGTCCGCCGCCGGAGCCGGGCTGCTGCCGCAGACCACCGTCGCCGCGCTGCGCGCCTGGCTGGCACACTGCGCCGAGGACCCGGCCGCCCGGCAGCACGCCGCTCGCCGCACCGCCGTCGGCACCCTCGACTCGCTGCGCGGCCGACTGCCCGCCCTGGCCGCGGCTTCGGCCGCCCAGCACGCCGCCGCACAGCGGCTGACCCGCGCCGCCGAGGACGCCTACGAACAGGCCGCGGCCCGCGCCGCCGCCGCCGTCGAGGCCGGCAGCCTCCTGGCCGGAGAGGCGCTCGCGTATTGGCAGGGCTATCCGGCCTGCGGCCCAGACGCGCTGCAGCGCGCCCTGGCCGAGGAACTGGCCGCCTTGCTGCGCACCGAGACCGACGCGGCCGACGACCGTGTCGCCGAGGCGTGGCGGCATGAGCCGGCAGGTGCCGCCCTGCTCGACGAACCCACCGCTCGCCCCGACCGCGACCGGGTCGCCGTCGCGGCCCGCATCGACAAGGGCGTACGCCGGTGGAGGCGCGGCCTGACGGACCTCGCCTACGCCGCAGCCCGGGCGTCCCGCTCCGCCGACCGGCCGGCCGCCGACCCGGAGGACGTCGCCACCCTCCTGGCCACGGTGCTGCTCGGCGGCAGGTCCGGCCGGCCCGCAGGCGAACGGCTGGCCGAAACGCTCGGTGCCCAGGCCGCCGTCCGGCTGCGCGATGCCGCCCGTGCCCTGCTCGACGACGCTGTCGCCGGGCTGCTGTCCCGTGAACGCGAACGCCGGCTCGCCCCCGTGGACGGCTACGACGTCACCGCCGGTCAGCAGTCCGCCCTGATCGCCGCTCTGTCCGTACTACAGAAGGAGAGGTGACCCGGTGGCCACCAGCCCCTCGGCCCTGGACGTCCCGAACGCATCCGCCGAGCCGTCGGTGGTCGACCCGCTGACCGTACGGGTCGAGGCGCTCGGCGAGCTGCTCGGCTTGTCCAGGACCCGGATCAGTCCGGATGAGCTGGCCGAGAGCAGCGAACTGCTCGCGCGGGTCGGTGAGCGGCGGCGGCTGTCACTCGACCACACCGTGGTGGCCATGGCCGGGGCGACCGGCAGCGGAAAGTCCACGCTCTTCAACGCGCTGACCGGGCTCGAACTGTCCGCCACGGGTGTGCGCAGGCCCACCACCTCACGACCGGTGGCCTGCGCGTGGCAGCCGGAGCGGGCGGCCGGGCTGCTGGACCGGCTGGGCGTGGCCCCGCAGGACCGCTACGCCCGCTACGGGTTGCGGGACATGTCAGCGCCCGCTCCCGCGGAGACGGGGGCGGAAACGGAGCTGGAGGCACGGCCGCAAGGGCGCCCGGAGCGGCAGGAGCACGTACTGCCGTGCCTGCCCGGTCAGTCCGGCGCACCCGATGGCGCTTCCCACTGTTCAGTTGGCGACGGCGCCGAGGCCGGCGGGGACCTCGGTGACGTCAAGGAGCAGAGCCTCGACGGGCTGGTGCTGATCGACCTCCCCGACCACGACTCCGCCGCCACCGGCCACCGCGAGCAGGTGGACCGCCTGCTGCGGCTGGTGGACGTCGTCGTCTGGGTGCTGGACCCGGAGAAGTACGCCGACGCGGCACTGCACGAGCGCTATCTGCGGCCGCTGGCGGGGCACGCCGATGTCACCGTGCTGGTGCTGAACCAGGTCGACCGCCTCCCGGGGGACACGGCCGACCTCGTCCTCGACGACCTGCGGCGACTGCTCGACGAGGACGGGCTGGCGGTCGGCGAGCACGGCGAGGCGGGTGCCGTCGTGCTCGCCGCCTCCGCACTCACCGGGCAGGGCGTGCCGGACCTGCGCGCCGTGCTGGCCCAGATCGTCTCCGAACGCGCCGCTGCGGGGCGGCGGCTGGCGGCGGACATGGACCGCATGGCGAGCGGACTCCAGCCGCTCTACGTCGGCGAGGGCGGCGCCGGGCTCACCGATCCGGCGCGCGAGGAGTTCGTCGACCGGCTCGCGGACGCGGTGGGAGCGGCCGGTGCCGGTCAGTCGGCGGAGAAGGAATGGTCGAGTGCCGCGTGGGACGCCTGCGGCACGCCGTGGAGTCGACTGATGGGAGAACGGGCCGGCTCTGCGGGCTGTTCCCGTTTCGTCCGCAAAATGACCGGTTCACTCGGTCGGCGTACAAATGGGCCGCGGTGGGCCGAGGTTCGGCCGCCCGCGCAGCTCGCGAAGGAGCAGAGCGGTCCGTCCGGGCTGCGGCCGACGGCCTCCCGGCCGGTGATCGACGAGGCGGTGCGCGGGCTTTCCGCCGACGCGGCCCGCGGACTGCCGGTGCCGTGGGCGAGAGCGGTGCGGGACGCGGCGCGGCGCGGCGGGGAAGGACTTCCGGCGGCACTCGACGCCGCGGCGGTCCGGGCCCGGCCGCGTACGCCGGAACGGCCCGGCTGGTGGTCGGTGGCCGCGGCCGTCCAGTGGCTGCTGATGGCTCTCGCGCTGGCCGGAGTGGTCTGCCTGAGCGCGGTCGGATCGGGCTCTCTGGACATGTCGTGGTGGCCGCCGCTCGTCACGGTCGCGGTGGGCGGGGTCGGCGGTCCGCTGGTCTCCGGGACGTGTCGGATCGCCGCGCGGGGACCGGCCAGAAGGTACGGACAGGCCGCCGAGCGGCGGCTGCGGGACGCGGCGGCGGACTGCGGCCGGGCCCGCGTGCTCGAACCGGTCGCGGCCGAGCTGATGCGCTACCGCGAGGTCCGCGAGCAGTACGCGGTCGTGGCCGGCTCCGCGCCGGCGTCCGCCCGGCTCCTGCCGGCGGGCAGGCCGTCGGATCAGCGGACCGGCGAGGTGCCGGCGCCGGCCGGAAACCGCGGGGATCGCCTGTCTCACTCGTCCGAGTGACGAAGTTATCCACATCCGGCGAGTTATCCACAGTTTCCGGATCTTTTTTCCTCGGTCGTCCGATTTCGCGCACGATGGTCTTGTCGCGTTCCGCAGGGGAGCGCGGCGGACGAAAGGAACGCGCGATGAACGAGACCTTGGTGACTGTCGTGGGAAATGTGGCGACCGAGCCCGAGAGCCAGGTGACGGCCACCGGCCTGATCGTCACCCGATTTCGGCTGGCCACCACCACGCGCCGCTGGGACGCCGAGCGCGGAGCGTGGACCGACGGCGCGACGAGCTTCTACACCGTGCGCGCGTGGCGGAACCTCGGGAGCAACGTGAAGGAGTCCGTCTGTCTCGGTGAACCACTGCTCGTGCAGGGCAGGTTGCGGATCAGGCAGGACGAGAAGGACGGCCGGCGCTACCTCGCGGCGGAACTGGAGGCGGTGGCGATCGGACACGATCTGGCCCGCGGCGTGGCCCGGTTCAGCCGTTCCGGCGGGGGTGGCGGGGTGAGCGCGGCCGCACGGGCGGAAGCGCGCGCGCCGGAACCGGAGTTGACGGCGGCCGGGCCCTGAGTGGCTGCCGCGTGAATGCGCCCCGGCATTTCTGGCGTGAATTGCGTCAATGATTTATCGACAATGACGGAAACATGTCCGTGGTCGCGTAACGATTGAGATTCGAATGCCGCTCAGGCTGCTCTCGGCTGTGGTCATGCCATCTGCGGTTCCTAGGATTTCGGCGTTCGTATGCACGGGGGCTCGGCACAGGCGGGGCCAACCCTCATCACGACCAGGCGCCCCGCCCGGAGGGGAAAACTCATGTCCAAGACCTACAGGCGGGGCGCAGCCCGTCTCGCGGCGGCCGGCGTCACCGCCGGCCTGCTCGCGGTCGGCGCCTTCGCCGGAGCGACCACGGCCGGCGCCGACAGCGGCACCGGCTCGGCCGGCGACACCGCGTCGTCCGGTGGCGCGACCGGCACACTCGGCGATCTCGTGCCGGGTATGTACGGTGGCGCGACCGTCACCAGCAAGGACGGCAAGCCCGCGGCGGAGCAAGCCGGGCTGTTCAAGCTGAGCCTCAGCGACGGCACGACCGTCTACACCTACTGCATCGACCTCTACAACGGCGCCGACACCAGCGGCAAAGCCGCCTACCACGAGGTCCCCTGGAGCGCGACGTCCCTGACCCAGCAGGGTCGGGACAAGGACGTGGCCGGGAAGATCACCTGGATACTCCAGCACTCCTTCCCGCAGGTCAACGACCTCGACGCGCTGGCCAAGACGGCGGGATCGGGGTCGCTGACCAAGGAGACCGCCGCGGCCGGCACCCAGGTGGCGATCTGGCGGCTCTCCGACGACCCGAAGGCGGCCGCGGACGATCCGGCGGCGGAGAAGCTGGCGGACTACCTCGACCAGTCCGCGCAGGCCGTAGCGGAGCCGTCGCCGTCGCTGGAGCTCACTCCGTCCTCGGTGTCCGGCAAGTCCGGCGGGCGGATCGGCCCGGTGACCGCGCACACCAGCGCGAGCGGGGCCCAGGCGGTGCTGGCCTCCGACGCGCCCGCCGGCGTGAAGCTGGTGGACGGTGACGGCAAGCCGGTCACGTCGGTCTCGGACGGCAGCCAGCTCTACTTCGACGTGCCCGCGGGCACCAAGGAGGGCGGCACGTCGGTGACGGTGTCGGCGACCACGAGCGTGCCGGTCGGCCGCGCCTTCGCGGGCACCAACTCGAAGGACGGCGGGTCGAGCCAGACCATGATCCTGGCCGGCACCAGCCAGACCGAGATCAAGGCCACGGCAGCGGCCACGTGGGCGGACCAGGGCCCGATACCGGCGCTGACCGCGCAGGTGAACTGTGCGAAGTCCGGTGTGGACGTCAGCGCCACCAACAAGGGCGACGAAGCGTTCACCTTCACCCTGGAGGGGAAGACCTACACCATCGCCCCCGGCAAGTCGCAGACGATCACGGTCCCCGTCGCCGAGGACCAGGGCTACAAGATCGACATCGCGCTGCCCGACAAGTCGGTGAAGACCTTCAAGGGCGTGCTGGACTGCAAGGCGGCCACGCCGCCCCCGACCCTGCCGGCCAACCAGCCGAGCCCGGCGTCCGGGACCGGCAACCTTGCCGAGACCGGTAGCAGCAACTCCACCCCGCTGATCGCGGGCATAGCGGTCGCCCTCGTGGTGGTCGGTGGGGGAGCGGTCTTCTTCTTCCGCCGCAGCGCCAAGAAGAACTCCGCCACCTCGTAGGACCGTAGCCGGGGAACGGCAGCCGGACGGGCGGTCCCACCCGTCCGTCCGGCTCCGGGCCACGGTCCGGGCCGCTGCCGTCGTGCGGGGCCGGGACCGCGGGCCTCGGCCGGGGCAGGGGGTGAGGGGCTGAGGGGCTGACCTACCCGTTCGCCCCGGCGGGTGGACGTACGGCAAGATGGGGCGTATCTGCCCTCACGCGGCGGAGCCGCACATTGGCCCTTCTCGATTGCCGGACGGTTTCTCTTGGCTGAGTACATCTACACGATGCGCAAGACGCGTAAGGCGCACGGCGACAAGGTCATCCTCGATGATGTGACGCTGAGCTTCCTGCCGGGCGCGAAGATCGGTGTGGTCGGCCCGAACGGTGCCGGTAAGTCCACCGTGCTGAAGATCATGGCGGGGCTGGAGCAGCCGTCGAACGGGGATGCGTTCCTGTCGCCGGGCTACAGCGTGGGGATGCTGCTCCAGGAGCCGCCGCTGGACGAGTCGAAGACGGTCCTGGAGAACGTGCAGGACGGCGTCGCGGAGACCAAGGCGAAGCTCGACCGGTTCAACGAGATCGCCGAGCAGATGGCGACGGACTACTCCGACGCGCTGCTGGACGAGATGGGCAAGCTCCAGGAGCAGCTCGACCACTCCAACGCGTGGGACCTCGACGCGCAGCTCGAGCAGGCGATGGACGCGCTGGGCTGCCCGCCCGGTGACTGGCAGGTGACGAACCTCTCCGGTGGCGAGAAGCGCCGGGTGGCACTGTGCAAGCTGCTGCTGGAAGCGCCCGACCTGCTGCTGCTGGACGAGCCGACCAACCACCTGGACGCGGAGTCCGTGCAGTGGCTGGAGCAGCACCTGGCGAAGTACCCGGGCACCGTGGTGGCCGTGACCCACGACCGGTACTTCCTGGACAACGTCGCGCAGTGGATTCTGGAGCTGGACCGCGGCCGCGCGCTGCCGTACGAGGGCAACTACTCGACGTACCTGGAGAACAAGGCTTCCCGGCTGAAGGTCGAGGGGCAGAAGGACGCCAAGCGGCAGAAGCGCCTGAAGGAGGAGTTGGAGTGGGTCCGCTCCAACGCCAAGGGGCGGCAGGCCAAGTCGAAGGCCCGACTGGCCAGGTACGAGGAGATGGCCGCCGAGGCGGACAAGATGCGGAAGCTGGACTTCGAGGAGATCCAGATCCCGCCGGGCCCGCGGCTCGGGTCGGTGGTGGTCGAGGTGGACCACCTGCACAAGGCGTTCGGCGACAAGGTGCTGATCGACGACCTGTCGTTCACCCTGCCGCGCAACGGCATCGTGGGTGTCATCGGGCCGAACGGCGCGGGCAAGACCACGCTGTTCAAGATGATCCAGGGCCTGGAGCAGGCGGACACCGGCAGCATCAGGGTCGGCGAGACGGTGAAGATCTCGTATGTCGACCAGGGCCGGTCGAACATCGACCCGAAGAAGACGCTGTGGGAGGTCGTCTCGGACGGCCTGGACTACATCAACGTCGGGCAGGTCGAGATGCCGTCGCGGGCGTATGTGTCGGCGTTCGGCTTCAAGGGCCCGGACCAGCAGAAGCCGGCCGGGGTGCTCTCCGGCGGTGAGCGAAACCGGCTGAACCTCGCGCTGACCCTCAAGCAGGGCGGGAATCTGCTGCTGCTGGACGAGCCGACCAACGACCTCGACGTGGAGACGCTGTCGTCGCTGGAGAACGCGCTGCTGGAGTTCCCGGGTGCGGCGATGGTCGTCTCCCACGACCGGTGGTTCCTGGACCGGGTGGCGACGCACATCCTGGCGTACGAGGGCGACTCGAAGTGGTTCTGGTTCGAGGGCAACTTCGAGTCGTACGAGAAGAACAAGGTCGAGCGACTGGGGCCGGACGCGGCGCGCCCGCACCGGGCCACGTACAAGAAGCTGACGCGCGGCTGATGGCGCGGCACGTCTTCCGCTGCCCGATGCGCTGGGGCGACATGGACGCGTACGGCCATGTCAACAACGTGCTGTTCCTGCGGTATCTGGAAGAAGCGCGGATCGACCTCATGTTCCGGCTGGCGGATCGGGAGGGCGGCGGGACGTTCGCGGGCGGTTCGGTGGTGGCCAGGCACGAGATCGACTACCTGCGGCCGCTGGTGCACCGGTACGAACCAGTGGCGATCGAGACGTGGGTGGAGAGCATCAACGCCGCGTCGATGACGGTCAGGTACGAGGTGAAGGACGAGGACGCGGTGTACGCGCGGGCGGCGACGGTCGTGGTGCCGTATCTGCTGGCCGAGCAGCGGCCGCGGCGGATCACCGAGGAGGAGCGGGCGTTCCTGGAGCGCTACCGCGATGAAGGGGCCGTGGTCGGGTGAGCGTGCGGCTCGGCTTCGCCGAGGGACCGGGCGGGGCGGCGGTGGTGGAGGCCGACCTCGCCGCGTTCCTCGGGCGGCTGGTGAGGTGGGACAAGGCCGCGGTGGTGCGGCTTCGTTCCGCGGAGGGGGAGGCGGCGCTCGGCGTGTTCGGGCAGCCGCCCTTCGGCGGGGTGCTGGCGGTCAAGAGCCTGGCGCTCGGCGGCGACGGGATAGCGTCGGTGGTGGACGCCACCGTGTCGGCCGGGCAGTTGCTGGAGGCGGTCGGGGAAGCGGTGGGCGGCGGGCTGTTCACGGTGCCGCCGTCCGTCACCGGCCCGGCCTGGGCCGGACTGCTGCCGCCGCGCGAGGGATGGCGCCGGGTCGCGGAGATGCAGGCGACGGTCGTGCGGGAGGTGGCGGCACGGGCGGTCGCGGAGTTCCGGGACCGTACCGAGGCGCTGGTGCCCGAGCGGCGTGGCCGGGCGGAGCTGGACGCGCTCGCGGAAGAGCTGTGGAGCAGGCCGCTGCCCGGCGGCGGGGCCGGGGTGACGCTGCGAGTGGTGCATGCCGCGCACGCCCTCGGGTTCCTGCCCGCGCGGCGGTCCGGCGAGGCAGCGGACGAGGCCGTCGCGGTGCTCGCGGCGGGCCCGTGGGTGCGGCTGCGCACCGGGTACGGGTCAGTGGCGATGCGCGGGGCGTCGGGGGCGTCCGGACTGACGGTGTCGCCGTTCTGACCGGGGGCCGACGCCGCTGACGGTGTCGCCGGTACCGGCCCGCCCGAGCCCGAGCCCGGGTTCGGGTCCGGGTCCGGGTCCCGGTTCCCGCGGCTACTCCTCCGGGCGGTCCGGCCACACCCCGATGTGGTCCGGCTCCAGTTCCAGCAGCACCCGGGAGCGGATGTCCAGCGCGTCGGTGTAGTCGCGCGGGATCTGGAGCCGTCCGGCGCGGTCGACGGTGGCGTACTCCCGGGCCACCACCGACTCCTGGCCGTGCTCGTCGACTTCGGTACGGCGGACCACCTCGGAGGCGGTGCGGCCGTCGCGGATGGCGACGGTGCGCCGGACGGCGTTGGACACCGCGTGGTCGTGGGTGACCACGACGACGGTGGTGCCCAACTCCTCGTTGGCGGTGCGGAAGGACGCGAAGACCTGCTCGCCGGTGGCCGAGTCCAGCTCGCCGGTCGGCTCGTCGGCGAGGATCACCGAAGGGTTGTTGGCGAGGGCGACCGCGATCGCGGCGCGCTGCTGCTCACCGCCGGACATCTGGCCCGGCTGCCGGTCCCGGCAGTAGCCGACGCCGAGCATGTCGAGGAGTTCGGCGGCGCGGGCGGACCGGCGGCGCTTGGTGCGCAGGCCGGTGCGGCCGGCCAGTTGCATGGGCAGCACGACGTTCTGGGCCGCGGTCAGGTACGGCAGCAGGTTGCGGGCGGTCTGCTGCCAGACGAAGCCGACCATGTGGCGGCGGTAGCTCAGCCGGGCGGCGGCGTCCATGGCGAGCAGGTCGTAGCCGCCGACGGAGGCCGCGCCCGCGGTGGGGACGTCGAGGCCGGCGAGGATGTTGAGCAGCGTGGACTTGCCGCTGCCGGACGCGCCCACCAGCGCCATCAGTTCGCCCTTGCCGACCAGCAGGTCCAGGCCCTGAAGGGCCTGCACCTCGACACCGTCCGCGGTGAAGATCCGGACCAGGCGGTCGCAGCTGATCAGCGCGTCGTGCCCGTACGCGGGGCCGTCGCGGCGGGCGGCCGCCTGCTGCTCCAGGTCGGCGAGGCTGCGTACCGCCGAACGCCCATCGGCCGCGCCGGCCGCGCCGGATGAGCCCGCCGCGCCGGATGAGCCACCCGTCACTGCCGAGCCAGTCGTATCCGCTGCGCCCACCGGGCCGGTGGAGCCCGCACCGCCCGCCGCTTCGCCCGCGCCTCCGGAGCGAGCCGGACCCGTCCCTGACGCCGAGGCCGACGCTGCCGCCGACGATCCCGCGTCCCCGGAATCCCCGTGCGTCCCGTTCCCCCGCGCTTCCCCGCTCATACCCGGTCCCCCGCTCTCAGTTCCGTGCTTTCCCGCCGCCGCCCGGCCAGCCACGCCTGCGCCAGCAGCACCGCACAGGCCAGTATCAGCAGCCCTGCCGACGGCAGGGCAAGGGCCCAGGGGTTCGCGCGCAGCCCCAGCCCGAAGTCGACCGCCGTGATGTCGCGCGGTTCCGTACCGAAGGTGAGCGCGCGCAGGTCGATGCCCGGGCCGAGCAGCGGGATCACCGCCAGGCCCACCAGCACCCCGCCGACCGCGCCGAGCAGCACCTGCGGCAGCATCTCCAGCAGCACCAGCCGCCGCGCCTGGCTCCGGGTCATGCCCATCGTGCGCAGCCGGGCCAGCAGGGTGGTGCGGCCCGGTGCCGCCTGGAGCAGCGACAGCAGCAGCGCCAGCGCGCTGTAGCCCGCTCCCGCCGCGACCGCCGCCAGGTACAGCCGGCGGGCACCGTGCTGGAGCGGGGTGTCCGCGAGCGAAGCCCGCTCCTCGCTGCGCAGCAGCACCGACACCGACGAGACGTCGGACGCGGCCACCTCGCGCAGCGCCTTCGCGTCGATGTGCCGGCCGGGTGCCGCCATCGCCAGAAGGGTCGTCGGCGCCGTCTGCTGCGGGTACTGCTCGGCCTCCGGGTGCATGGCCTTGAGCGCGGCCGCCGAGACGATCACGAAGTCGCCGCCGGGCGCGGCCGGGGTGGTCGGCAGGACGGCAGCGGTACGGATGGAGACGGAGCCGAGATCGGTGGCGACCGGCACCGTCTTCCGGCCGATCTGCCCGGCCAGCCCGGGCGACAGCACGGCGGGCAGCACCGGCTGGCCTGCCTGCCCCGTCTGCTCCGTCTGCCCCGTCTGGCCCCCGTGCCCGGACAGCGCGTGCGCCGGGAAGGAGGGCAGCCCGACCGAGCCGGTCAGCTTGTCGTACGCGGCGGGGTCCACCAGCACCACCGCGTACGACCCGTTGAACGTCGCATCGGCCGAGTGCTGCTCGACCCGCGCCGTGGTGGTCATGCCGATGCCGGGCACCTTCCGGACGCGGCCCGGGAGTTGGGGCGACAGCGTGGCGGTGACCGCGTCGATCCGGGCGTCCGCGCCGACCGTCGCCGTGGCCGCCCGGTCCCTGCCGTGGTTGATCCCGGCCAGCACGGAGCCGCCGAAGGACGTCACGGTCAGCGCCACCAGCACCGCCAGCAGCGGCAGTTGACCGGTGGCGGGGGAGCGGCCCGCGCGGGCCAGGCCGAGGTGGGTGACCGCGCCGGTCAGCCGCGCCGCGGGACGGGCCAGCAGCCGCAGCGGCACCGGGTACAGCCGCAGCAGGACGAGCGCGGCGCCGATCGCCACCAGTACGGGCGCGGCGGCGAGGAACGGGTCGTTGCCGGGGCCGCTGCCCCCGCCGGTGGCGGTGCCGCCCGAACTCCCGCCGCCCCGCTGGCGAAGCGCCACGACCGCGCCCACCACCAGCACCACCACGGTCAGTTCGACCACGAGCCGGCGCCGCGACGGCCGGGCCGAGACCACGTCCTCCCGCCCGCCCGGCCCCGGCCGGCGTACCGCGAAGGCGGCCCGCAACGGCAGCGCGAGCACCACGACCGCGGTGACCAGCGCGGCCAGCAGCACCGGCAGCAGCCAGCGGCCGGTCGGCAGCAGCAGGAGCGCGAGCAGCGCGCCGGCCACCCCGCCGGGCACGGCCGCGGCCGCGGTCTCCGCCGCGAGCCGGCCGGTGACGCCGCGCAGCGAGCCACCGCGGGCGCGCAGCAGCGCGATCTCGACCCGCCGCCGCTCGGCGGCGAGCCCACCGGCCATCAGCAGCACGGCGAGCGCGGTGGTGGCCACGCCGACCGCGGCGATCAGCACCAACGGGGTGGTGGCGTCGCGCTCCCGGAGGAAGCCGGTGAGCACGGTGCCGAGCGCGTCGCTGACGCTCACCTGCGCGCCGCTCGCGTCCTGCAGCTTGACCGCCAGCGGGCCGCCGCTCAGCGACGACAGCATGTTCTGGAGCGCCGGGACACCGTGCGCGGTCAGCCGGCCGATGTCCAGCGGTTCGTACCAGTAGACATTGACGCCCGCGCCGAGCTCCGGCAGCGAGTCGGCGGCGTCGCGGTGGGTGAGCAGCGTGAAGTGCCAGTACGCCTTGGGTTCCTCGCCGCGCTCGCCGGGCTGGGAGCCGAGGACCGGCCCGAGCAGGTCGGGGTCCTCGTTCCAGTACGACGACGTGGGGTCGAGCGGGGCCACGATGCCGGTGATGTGCACGGTCAGCGGTTTCGAGTTCGTCCCGCTCGGGTGGACGGTCTGGCCGACCTTCAGATGGAGTTTCCGGGCGGTCCTCACCGTCACGGCGGCGTCGATGGGCGGCGGCCGCTGTCCGTCGGAGACCGCGGGCGGCGGTTGCGGCATCCGGCCGGCCACCAGCCGGGCGTGCGCGCCGAGATCGGCCTGTGCGACGAGGTCGGCGGTCGGGGGGTGCGAGGACGGACGCGGCAGGCCGGGGTCGGGGACCTCGGACGCCTGGCCGGTGCGCGCCCCGTACACCGCGGAGTGCGGGGCGAGCGGGGTGGTGCGCGCCAGCAGCGAGTGGACGGCGCTCTGGACGGCGTCGAGGGTGGTCACGTCGAGCGGGTTGGTCCCGTAGAGCCCCTGCTGCGGGTTGTAGCTCTCGGTCAGGGCGATCCCGCGGTCCTGGTACTGGCCGGCCCGCACCGCGTGTTGCAGCGCCCGGTCCTCGTAGCGGTCCACGGAACGCGGCAGGCCCGCCGCGAGGAACGCGGTGACCAGGACGAGCCCGAAGGTCGCGAGGGCCGCGTGGCGGGCGGCGCGCAGCCGCACCCGCACCCAGGCGAGTCGCACGTCGTCGCCGGGCAGGCCCGCGCCGTCCGCCGCGCCTGAGCCGCCTGAGCCGCCTGAGCCGCCTGAGCCACCGCCCGACGCCCCGCCCCCGCCCCCGTCCACGCCCCCGCCGTCTCCCGCTCCCGCTTCCGCTCCCGCGCCGCCCTCCGGCTCCCACGCCCCGCTGTCGTCCCGCTCTCGCGCCGCCATCTCAGTCCTCCCCCTGCCGCCGCAGTGCCGTCGCCGGATCGCCGCGCCGTGCCGCCGTCGCCAGGACCACCAGCACCGGCACCACCACGACCTCCGCGAGGAGTTCGAGCAGCCGGCCGGCCGGCAGCCGTACGACCAGTGACGGCGTCGGAGTCGTGGCCTGCGGGGTCAGCACGATCAGCGGCGTCACCAGCCGGGTCAGCAGCGCACCGAGCGCGGCGCCGACGATCAGCGAGACCAGCACCAGCAACCCCTGCTCGGCCGCGATCACCCGGGCCAGCTGGCGCCGGGGCGCACCCAGGGCCCGCAGGATCGCGAACTCCGCGGTGCGCTCGCGGACCGCGCCCGCCGAGGAGACCGCGAAGCCGAGCGCGGCCAGCACCACCGCGGCCACCACGGCGGCCGGCAGCGCCGACTGCGGGCCCGCGCCCAGCGGGTCGGCGCGCAGGTCGGCGGCCGTCTCGTCGGCGACCAGGACGGTGTCGACGTCGGCGCGGGCGCGCAGCGCGGCGGCGACCTCGGCGGTCCGGCCCGGCCGCGCGGCCAGCCACCACTCGGTGGGTTCCATCGCCTGCGCGTCGTGGTACTGCAGGTACTGGTTGACCGCCCGCAGGTCGACCACCATGCCGCCGACGTCCTGGTTGCCGCCCGTATCCGATCCGGCGTCCGTCCCCGAGCCCGACCCGGCGCCCGAATCCGCGCCCGACCCGCCGGACCCGTTCCCGGCGTCCGCGCCCTGGCCGTCGCCGAGCCCGGGGATCGCCTTGACCGAGCCCACGATGCGCACCGGCACCGAAATTCCGCCGAGTTGGACGCTGACGCTCTTGCCGACCTTCGCCTGCTGCGACGTGAGGAAGGCGTCGGTGGCGACAGCCGCCGGGGTCGGCGGTGCGGGCGTGTCCGCCCCGGCATGTACGGTCGCGGTCGCTATCGGGCTGTAGCTGTCCTGGGGCGCCTGCGCGGCGCCGGTGTCGTAGTCGAGCGTCATGGTCGTGCCCCCGCCGACCCGTGGCACGCCCGCCCCCGGCGCTCCGGCGGTCGGCGCGCCGGCGCCCGGCAGTTGCTCGAACGAGGGGCCGTCGATGGACGCCGTCGCCGACCACTTCTGGACGGGTACCGTCAGCGGGCGGACGGTGCCCGTGTCGTCCGCGACCCGCGTGGCCGACATCGTCAGCGTGTAGGTCCGCTCCTTGACCGGGATGTCGAAAGCGATGTCCAGGCCGGTGACCCGCAGCGGACCGGCGGGCGCGCCGCCGGCCGCACCGGACAGCGCGGCGATGTCGAGGACCAGCGGGTGCGGTCTGCCGTCGGGTTGCAGGTCGCCGACGGCGGCGGTGTACGGCACGCCCTCGGCGTCCAGGACGGTGACGCTGACGTGCTGGACGGCGTCCGCGGTCACGGGACCGCCGCCCGGTCCGGGCCGCAGCACGGCCTCGAACGTCACCTTGCGGGCGTCGGCGGGCAGCGGGAAGCCGCCGCCGGCGCGGACGCCCTTGCCCAGCGGCGCCAGCACCGTGGCGGCCGACCGTCCGCCGGTGAGGTCGGAGCGGAACAGCATCGTCTTCCCGGCCCGCGCGGAGTCGATGGCCAGCACGGTCGCCGTACGGTCCTGGTCGAGGTAGAGGCCGGTGTCCGCGGCGGGCGCGGCGGCGGCGAGGCCGGGCTGGTGCGCGAAGATCCCGGGCTGCCCGAACGGCGGGGTGGTCATGCCGGTCACCCGCAGGTCGGCGCCGACCGCGTACCGGGCCTGGTCGCGCTGCGAACGGTCCCAGCTCGCGCTCTGCCCGATCGAGAAGACGCCCATCGCGATCGCGAGCACCAGCAGCAGCGCCGCTCCCGCGCCGCGCCGCGGCCGCCGGGCGAGTTGCCAGCCGGCGAGCGCCAGCGGCAGGGTCCGGCCGCGTGCGGCCCGCCGCTCGCCGAGCTTCGCGACCAGCGGCAGCAGCCGCAGCACCAGCACGGTGCCGGCCAGCAGGCACAGCGCGGGCGCGGCGACCAGGATCGGGTCCACCCCGAGCCCGCCGCCCGCGTTGGCGCTCAGCGCGCCGCTGCCCGAGGCACGCCGCTCCAACTGCCAGTAGGCGATCCCGGCGACCACCAGCAGCCCCACGTCGGCGCCCGCCTGCACCGCGCCGGGCAGGGAGCGGCGCCGGGCGCGCTCGGCCCGCTCGGCGGCGTAGGAGCCGCCGGTGCGCAGCGCGGGCGCGATCACCGCGCCGGCGCAGGCCAGCGCGGCGGCCACGGCGACCAGCCAGGCCAGGCCGGTGTCGCCGGAGCCGAGACTGACGCCGGTACGGGCCATGGCGCCGGTGCCGGCCAGCTCCCGCGTGACCGGCCCGGCCAGCAGCGGGGCGAGCAGGGCCGCGGGCACCGCGAGCAGCAGCGCCTCCCACCCGGCCAGCCGGGCGACCCGGGCCCGCGATCCGCCGCGGGCGCGCAGCAGCGCGGTCTCCCCGGCCCGTTCCTCGGCGAGCAGCCCCGCCACCAGCAGCAGCGCGAAACCGGCCAGGATCACCAGTTGCAGCGCGCCGATCAGCAGCGTGGAGCGGGTCACCAGCATGCTGCGGCGCAGCGCGTCGAGCAGGTCGGGCAGGCCGCTGGTGCCCTCGGTGACGGCGGTGGTCCGGTCGTCGTGCAGCGCGTCGAGGGTCTGCTGGACGCCCTTCTCCAGCGTGTCCATGTCGTGTGCGGTGGACTGCCGGAAGTCGCCGGTGGCCTGCCAGGCCATCGCGGCGGCCTTGACCCGGCCGGAGTCGAAGCTGCCGGGGTCGGCGAGCATCGGCCCGTAGGTGGTGAACGCGACCGTGTGCGCGCCCCGGCCGTCCAGCGGGTCGAGGTGCCAGTACGGGGAGGACGGGTCGCGCGGCTGGAAGATCCCGCTGACCTGGACCTTCAGCGGGGCGCCGCCGAGCCGGTCGGCGAGGGTGAGGACGTCGCCGGGCTCGGTGCCGAGGATCAGCGCGGCCACCTGCGGCAGCGCGACCTGCACCCGGGCCGCGCCCCGCTCGGCCGCGGTCGGCCAACTCCCCTTCACCAGCCGGACTTCGGCGCGGTCGAAGGTGGCCAGCAGCGTCAGGTCGGGCTCGCCGTTCGCCGACTGGGCCGAGGAGCGCGGCCGCTTCGGCAGGCCGTAGGGGCCGGAGCGGGTGCTGCCGTGGACGCTGGTGGGCAGCCCGGTGAAGGAGCCGCGCAGGTGCTTGCGCACCGCCGCGTCGAGCGCCTTGCGGTCCGTCCCGTTCAGCTGGGTCTGCACCTCGACCGTCGACCGCGCGGCCGCCTGGTGCTGGAGGGTGCGCCGCAGGGCCGCGTCGCCGATCGCGCCGGTGAAGGCGGTGAACGTCGCGAGCACGCACGTGGTCAGCAACACCGTGAGCAGGGCGGCGGCGAGAAGCAGTCGGTGTGCGCGGACACGCAGCAGCACGAATCCGGTCACATGTTCCCCCCGTCATGTACTGACGGGATGCTCTCAAACCGCGCAGCGGCGCAGAACCCGGACCGCGGATGTCGCAATCCGATCGTGATGGTCCGCCGAGCGGACGCCGGGCCGGCCCGCCGGGCGGGAAAGTGCGGTCCGCAGCGGTGCGTGGCCCACCGGCCACGCGGGGTCAGCCCGGGGTGTTCACCATCGACGCGGCGGCGTACACCAGGTAGTCCCACAGCTGGCGTTCCTGCTCGGCGGGCAGCGCCAACTCGTCGACGGCCACGCGCATATGGCGCAGCCACGCGTCGTGGGCGGCGCGGTCCACCGCGAAGGGGACGTGCCGCATCCGCAGCCGGGGGTGGCCGCGCTCGTCGCTGTAGGTGCGCGGGCCGCCCCAGTACTGCATCAGGAAGAGGGTCAGGCGCTCCTCGGCCGGGCCGAGGTCCTCCTCGGGGTACATCGCGCGCAGCTCGGGGTCGTCGGCGACGCCCTGGTAGAAGCGGTGTACGAGGCGGCGGAAGGTCTCCTCGCCGCCGACGAGTTCGTAGAACGTCTGCTGCTGCAACTCGCCGCGCCGGATCTCATTCACCCTTCCATCGTCGCAGATGCGGCGAGCGGCCCGCCGTGGTGTCCCGGTTCGTATCCCCGCCGCTCCGGGCGCACGATGGAAGCATGGGCGCGACAGGGCCCGACGGGCGGCGCGAGGGGCGATTCGAGCGGCGGTACGCCACCGCCGCGGGGTCGCTGCGGGCCCGGATGGTCCGCCGGATCGAGTCCGGCGGCGGCCTCACCGACCCCGCCTGGCGGGCGGCCTTCGCGGAGGTCCCGCGGCACCTCTTCGTCCTGGACGACCAGGACACCGGGTACGGCGGGGAGCCGGGGCCCGGCGGGGAGTACGGCGGGGGATACGACGAGGAGTACGGCGAGGAGTACGGCGAGGGGTTCGCGTACGGCGAGGGGCCGGTTCACGGCCGCGGTCCGGTGGCCGCGTCGCACCGCCGCGCGATGAGCCGCCTCACGGGTGCCTACGCGGACCGGCCGATCGCCACCCGCGTGGTCGGCGGTGAGCTGGTCTCCTCCAGCAGCCAGCCGTCGCTCATGGCGCTGATGTGCGAGGCGCTGGACGTGCACGGCGGGGAGCGGGTGCTGGAGATCGGCGCGGGCACCGGCTACAACGCGGCGCTGCTGGCCCACCGGCTCGGCCCGGACACGGTCACCACCATCGACCTGGAGCCGGAGATCACCGCCGCGGCCCGCGCCCACCTGGACGCGTACGGCACCGAGGCCGCCCGCTCGGTCGTCGTGGTCACCGGCGACGGCGCCCTCGGGCACCCGCCTCGCGCCCCTTACGACCGGGTCATCGCGACCTGCGAGCTCCCCTTCGTGCCCCCGGCCTGGCTGGAGCAGTGCACGCCCGGCGGTCTCCTGCTGCTGCCGCTGGCCACCGGCCTGGTCGCCCTCACCGTGCACGGCCCGCGCCAGGCGGAGGGCCGGTTCCTCTCGACGCCCGCCTACTTCGTGCCCCTGCGCGGCGGATCGGGCGCCCCCGACGGCGCCGCCGAACACGGCCTCGCCGCCGAGGTGTTCGGCCAGAGTGCCTTCGGCGGCATCACCCGCCCCGACCGCACCCGCTACGGCCTCACCGTCGACGGCCCCCGCCAATGGCTCTGGCGCGACAGCCCCGAGGGCCCCCTGACCTGGCCCCTCACCACCACCTGACACCGGCCGCGCCGGCACCCGGAAGCGCCCGCCGCACCGCTCAGGCGCGGTGCAGCGTGATGGTCGTCCACGCCCCGACGTGCACACGGTCCCCTTCGGCGAGCGGCACCGGAAGATACGGCCGGATCGGGTCCTCCGCCAGGTTCACCGTGGTCCCGTTGGTGGAGTCCTGGTCGACCACCGACCAGGAGCCGTCGGGCTGCTGGACCAGCACCGCGTGATGGTGCGAGACCCCGGGGTCCTCCGGCGAACGGGACAGGTCGATGTCGGGCGCCTCACCCGTGCTGTGCCGGCGGCGGCCGATCGTGACCTGGTGCCCGGTGAGCGGCAGTTGCACCTCGGGGGAGTAGGCGGGGAAGTACAACTGCTCGGCGTCCGGGCCGCTGCGCGCCATCATCGCGGTGAAGTACGCCCGGTCGGCGGTGATCACGGCCACCCAGGCGGTACCGGTGCCGGTCGCGACGGACAGCGGCGGCTGCTGCCCGACGGCGGTGGTGGCCGGACCACTTGAACCACCCTGCTCGCCGGGCCCGTTCGGCCCGCCCTGCGGAACGATCACCGGCCCGCTGGCCGGCCCGCTGGCCGGGCCGCTGACGGGTCCGCCGAGGGTTCCACCGGAAGCCCCGCCGAGGGTTCCGCTGCCGGGTCCTCCCACCGGCCCGCTGACAGGCCCGCTGACCGGTCCGCCCGACGTCGTCCCGCCGGTACCGGGCACCGACCGCACCGACCCGGACGGCGGGTCGAGCAGGAAGTCCCCCGAACCGGAGGTGACCGAGTCGTCCGGCAGCGCCTCCGCCGGCCGGTTGATCTGCGACGGCCGCGACCGCTGCGATTCGTACCGCTGGTACGGCGGGATGCCCGGCGCGGTCGGCTGCGGTGGCACCACGGTCGCCGCGTGGGTGCGGAAGTTGTAGCGGCACTGCTCGCAGAACAGCGCCGAGCCCTCCCGCGGCGTCCCGCAGTTCGGACAGCACTCCTCGCCACCCCCTGCCGGCTCGCCCGTGAATCCGGGCGGCGACGGCGACGAGGGCGGCGGCGAGACCGGCGAGGCCGAGGACGACGACGCGGAGGACGCCGGCCGCGACCCCGCGGCCGGTGCCGGCATCAGCAGGCCGCAGACCTCGCACCAGTCGGTGGCGCTGGTCTGGTGGCCGTTGGCACAGATCGGCATGGCGTCGGCTCCCCCTCCGCCCGGTCGGGCGGCTCCCAAGGTTGTGCGCGAGCACGTAGTACCCGACGGTTACTTTTTCACGCGTACGGTCTTTGTCGACCGCGTCTCCAAGGTCATCTCGTCGGCGTCGGCGACCTTGGGCTTCAACCGCACAGTACCGTTCACCGCGTCCACCACGTCGACCACCTTCGCCAGCAGCTTGGAAGTGTCCTCGTTGCCCGAGGCGCTGGCGAGCTGCACCGCGCGGCCCAGCTTGGCGGTCGCGGAGTCCAGGTCCCCGGACTTGCGGGCCTCCAGGCCCTGCTGGATGGCCTGCGCCAGCTCGGCCTGCCCGGTGTAGTGCGCCACCTGCGGGCTGATCCGGGTCGAGGCCGCCATGTCGTCGGTCCACAGCGCCCGGACCAGCCCCTGCGCCAGCACCTGCGTGGTGCCGTCGGGCTCCGGCAGCACCAGCGACACCCGGGCCGCGAGCATCTCCTGGCCGACGACGGCCGGCGGCACCTTCACGCAGACGTGGTAGTCGCGTGACTCGTCGCCCCATGACCCGGTCGGGTAGTCGCCCATCCGCGGCCCGGTCTCCGCACGCCGCTCGGTGAGGTCCTCCACGGTCGGCGCGACCTGCTTGACGAAGGCGATCTCGGCGTTCTGCGGAGTCCACAGCCGCAGGCCGACGTCCGCGACCTCCTTGCCCATCGCGTTCTCCATCATCGCCTGGAAGTCGCCGGCCAGACCGGCCGGGTCGGCGACGATGTCCACCGTGCCGAGCAGCGCCGAGGCGATCCCGGTGACCTCCTTGACCTCCCAGTCCGTGCCCACCCCGCGCGCGTCGCAGGTGAAGCGGCCGGAGCAGGCGTCCAGGGCGCTTTGCAGGTCCTCCGGCTTCTCGTGCTCGTTGCGGCCGTCGGTGAGCAGGATGCCGTGCCGTATCGCCACGTCGGAGCCGGCCAGCAGCCGGTCGGCGAGCCGCAGCCAGGTGCCGATCGCGGTGCCGCCGCCCGCGGTGAGCTTGCGCAGCGCCTGCTTGGCCTGCGCGCGGGTGTTCGGATCGGCCACCGCCAGGCCGCCGTTGGCCGGGTAGACCTCGCGGGCCTGGTGGGTGCCGGCCACCACCGCGAACGACACCCCGTCGCGCAACGTGTCGATGGCGACCGCGGTCGCGTCCCGCGCGTTGCGCATCTTCGTCGGCGGGTACTCCATCGAGCCGGAGCAGTCGACCATGATGACCACGCCGGCCGCCGCCGCGTCGCCCGGCAGCGGGCGGCCGCCCGAGGTGCCGCCGCCGGTCGAGGTCACCGTGACGATCGCGTTGACCTCGCGGCCGCCCTCGGGCAGGTACTCGTTCTGGTACACGTCCACCGAGAACTGCGGCACGTTCGACTTCGAAAGACTTGGCATCGCTTCCTGTGCTCCTTCACGCCATTGCTCGTCCGCCCCCCGCCGTGCGCGTCGCGCCGGCGAGAGCTAGGCGGAGGGGAATCCTGCCCGTGCGACGCTTGCCGGGAACGGCAGCACCGCGACCGTTACGTTGTCGTGGCCGCCGCCGTCGAGGGCCAGGCCGAGCAGCGAACGCGCGCTCGCCAGCGGCCGGACACGGGCGTCGGCCGGCAGCGCCTCGGCCATCTCCGCGGCCGATTCTGCGTAGTTCCACAGTCCGTCGGTGCACACCACGATCACGCCCGGGCCCTCCGGCTGGAAGGCCGCCACGTGCGGATCGACCTCCACCGCGTCCGCGCCCAGCCAGCCGGTGATCGCGTGCGCCCGCTCGTCGGCGTACGCCTCGGCCTCCGACATCAGCCCGGCCGAGACCATCCGCGCCGCCCACGAGTCGTCCTCGGTGAGGCGTGCGGCGGGCGTGCGGCGGTCGTCCGGGACCCAGTACGCGCGGCTGTCGCCGATCCAGCCGACGGTGAAGACCGGGCCGGTGATGACCGCGCTGACGCAGGTGCACGCCGGGGCGTTGTGGTGCGCGGTGATCGGCTCCGGCGACTCCTCCTCGGCCAGCGCGCCCACCGCGTCGAACGCGGCCATCAGCGCGTCGCGCATCGCGTCGTCGGGGGAGGTGCCGCGTTCCAGGGCGGCGAGCAGCGACTCGCTGCCGGCGGCGGAGGCCGCGGCGGAGGCGTCGTCGGGACGGTAGGCGGTGGACACGCCGTCGCACACCACGGCCACGACGGCGGCGCTGCCGTCGGGCAGGGCGGCGGTGCCGAGCATGAACGCGTCCTCGTTGCGGTGGTGCCGCAGGCCGCGGTCGCTCACCGCGGCCACGCCCTCCAACTCCTTCTCCTGGTGGTCGCGTTGGCGGGGCTGCGCGTGCCCGCAGTGCTCGCAGTAGCCGTCGTCGTCCACCCCGCCGAGGCCGCAGGCCACGCACACCGTGCCGGTCGTGGCCGAACGGCCGGTCGAGCCGGTCCCGTCCTTGCTCCCGGTCGCGGTTCCGGTTCCGGTCCCGGTCGCGGCCTGGCCGCCGCCCGCCGTCGCTTCGCCTTCGCCGGCGTCGTCGCCGCTCTCGCTCTCGTCGGAGAGCCGGGCGGTGAAGCCGAGCGGGAGGGTGTCCTCGGAGGACCCGCTGCGCGGGGGAGCGAGCAGGAAGGCGCCGGTGGCGTCGGCGGCGGCGCCGTTCACGGCGGGCGCGGCGGCGTCGGGACCCGGCGCGTGCGGCGCGGGAGCACCCGGCGCCGGAACACCCCGCGCAGGAGCACCCTGCGCCGACGCTTTCGGCTCCGACGTATCCGGCTCGGGCTCGGGCGGTGGCACGCTCAGGTCGCGGCCGCAGCCCCCGCAGAACCGGTCGTCGGGGGCCTGGGGTTCGGAGCAGCCCGGGCAGATCGTCGGGCGGGCCGTGGGCGCCGAGGGCGCCGACTCGGGCAGTGGTGGCATCGGTTTACACCCAGGTCCTGGGGCGGAAGCGGTTGGCCCGCTCCACCAGTTCGATCCTCGTACCGCCCTGGCGGGCCAGCCGGGCGAGCACCCGGTAGGACCGCTCAAGGCCGAACCGCAGTCCGCGCTCGTCCAGTTCGGCGCCGAGCACCGGCCCGGTCGGCGCGGTGCCCGCGCCGGTCCGGCCGGCCAGCACCCAGTCCAGCGCGCTGCCGTACACCTCCGTGGCGAGCTGCTCGCGACGGTCGTGGTCCAGGCCCTGCCGCTGGAGGTCCTCCACCTGGCGGGCCGCCGCGTGCAGGTCGGGCAGCAGCGGCTCCTGCGGGGCCCGGTCGCGCAGCCGGGCGCGTATCGCGGCGACCCGGGCGGCGGTGTAGTGGATGGAGGACTCGGGCACCGACTCCAGCGCGCGCACCGCGCCGACCCGGTCACCGGACTTCAGCAGCACCCGGGCCAGCCCGAAGGCCGCGCTGACGTAGCTGTGGTCGGTGGTCCACACCAGGCGGTAGTACTCGGCGGCGTTGTCGAGCTGCCCGAGCACCTCCGCGCAGATGCCCAGGGCGAGCTTCGGCGAGGGCTCGCCGGGGAACGCGTCGTAGACCGCGTCGAAGCTGAGCGCCGCCGTCGCGTGGTCGGCGGTGCACAGGCCGACCAGCCCGCGGTGCCAGACCACCCGCCAGTCGGCGCTGTCGTCGCCGGAGCCGTCGAGGCCGCTCAGCACCGCCTGGGCGCCCGCGGTGTCGTCCAGCTCCAGCAGGGCCCGCAGCTCGCGCAGCCGCTTCTCCACGGAGTCGATCGGCGCCGACCGCAGCGCGGTCACCATCTCGCCGGGGGCGGCGGCCGCGATGCCGGCCAGGAAGCCCGCGTTGGGGTCGGTGGAGTCCACATGCGGTACGGGCAGCGCGAGTACGGCCGCGGCCGCGTCGAGCCGGGAGACGATCGGCCGGCCCGGACCCCAACCGCCGCCCGCCTGAGCCCCGGTGGGCGCCTGCGGTGCGACGGGCAGCCCGGGCGGCGGGGTGGCGCCACCCGTCGCGGGCCCGAACACCCCGGCCGGCGCGGCCTGCGCGACCTGCCCGGGAAGCGCCGCGGGGGGCGCGCCCGGCAGCACCGGCGCACCCGCGGGAGCGGCCGGCAGCGCCGGGGCGCCCTTGTCCCTTCTGGACCGCCGCTTCCCGTCGGGCGGGCGCACCGCGCCGAGCCGCGAGGTGTCGCCGGTCACCGGCCGCACCAACTGGGTGTCCACCACCCGCAGTTCGGGACCGAACAGGGTGGACAGGGCCGGCCGCGGCGAGCCCGACTCCAGGGCGACGACCTCCCGCAGCACGCCGAGCAGCTGGTCGGACATCTCCTCGGCCGAGGCGAACCGCTTGTGCGGGTCCGGGTCGGTGGCACGCACCAGCAGCCGGTAGAAGGACTCGTAGCGCCGGAAGACCTCGATCTTGTCCGGGTCGGGCAGGCTGTCCACGAAGACGTTGGTGTAGCCCTGGAAGTCGAAGGTCAGCACCGCCAGGGTGCGGGCGACGGTGTAGAGGTCGGAGGCGACCGACGGGCCGACCTCCGCGACCTCCGGTGCCTGGTAGCCGACCGTGCCGTATATCGCCGACTCGGTGTCGTCCATCCGGCGCACCGCGCCCATGTCGATCAGTTCGAGCCGGTCCTCGGTCTGGATCGCGTTGTCCACCTTGAAGTCGCAGTACAGCAGGTTGCGGCTGTGCAGGTGGCCGAGCGCGTCCAGCGCCTCGATGGCGAACGCGATGGCCTGCGCGACCGGCAGCGGCTCGCGCTTGCCGTCGGGGGCGCGGCGCTCGTTGGCGATCTCCTTGAGCGACTTGCCGCCGACGTAAGCCATCACGATGTAGCCGTCGAGGGTGCCGGTGCGCTGGTCGAGGTGCTCGACGAAGTTGTAGATCCGCACAATGTTGGGGTGCTCGATCTCGGCGAGGAAGCGCCGCTCGGACAGCGCGGCGGCCAGCGCGTCCTCGTCGCCGGTGTCGAGCAGGCCCTTGAGCACCACCCAGCGGTCGGAGACCGCCCGGTCCACCGCGAGGTAGATCCAGCCGAGTCCGCCGTGCGCCAGGCAGCCCATCACGTGGTACTGCCCGTGCACCAGGTCGCCCGGGCGCAGCTTGGGCGTGAAGGAGTACGGGTGCCCGCACTTGGTGCAGTAGCCCTCGGTGCGGCCGGGCCGCCCCTCGCGGCTGCGGCCGACCGGCGCGCCGCAGTCGCCCTTGCTGCAGTAGCGCTTGCGCTCGGGTACCTCGGGGTTCTCCAGCACCGCGGCGGCCGGGTCGGGCTTCGGCACCGTCGGCACGCTGACCAGGCCGGCGCCCAGCTTGCCGCGGGTGGGGCCGCTGCCGGTGCCGCGGGTGGTGCGCACCGACACCGAGCGGCCGGTGGAGCGGCCGGCCAGCGACTGGGAGAGCCGGCCCGACACCGAACGGCGGGACGCCTGGGAGGTGGAGGAGCGGGACGAGCGGGAGGAGTGCGCGGAGGAGCTGCCGGCCGAGGACTGCCCGGAGTCCGCGCCGGAGCGCGCGCCGGGGACGGCCGCGCCGCCCGCACCGCCGGAGCCCGCGCCGAACCCGCCCGCGGCGCCCGCGCCCGGCACCGGTCCCGCGGGTGCGGCCACCACCACGGGCGCCAGACCGCAGGTGCCGCAGTACAGGTCCCCGCCGCCCATGTCCTCCAAGGTCCCGTCGCAGCCGGGTCGCTGGCACTCGCTCACGGTCTCCCCCTCAGCCTTTCCCTGTCCCTGACGCCATCTTCGTACTGCTGCCGATCCTCGCGCGCGGGTCCGTGGCCGCGGCCGAAGCCGCACCCGAACCCGGACCCGAACCCGTGTCCGTATCCGTGCCTCTACGGGTGACGGTCGCCGCGGTCGTGCGCGGGTGCCCGCTCATGCCGGCCCCCGGCGGTCGGTGGGGGTGCGCGGGGTGCTGCCCAGCTCCGTGACCGCCTGCTGGTAGCGGCGTACGGCCCGTTCGGCCGCGCCGAGGTCGCACGGCGCGCTCCACAGCAGCCGCCGCGCCTGGTCGTACCGTTCGATCAGCACCGGGTCCTCGGCCATGCCGAGCCGGGCCACCTTCGCCCGGTACGCGTCGAGCCGGCCGCGCAGCTCGGCGCGGACCGCCAGCGGGGCGGTCACCGCGGTCAACGACTCCCGGGCCCGCAGCAGTTCGTCGTCGGCGTGCCCCTCCAGGCTGTCCAGCAGCGGGGAGAGCCGGTGCCATTGCGCGGTCCTGGCGAACTCCTCGGCCGCGCCGAGCTGTTCGTGCAGCGCGGCGGCCGGGCCGCTGACCGCGGGCACGTCGGAGGCGAGGATCTTCGACAGCACCTCGACCCGGGCGCCGCGGGCCTCGGTGAGGGTGCGGTCGGCCCGCGACATCACGTCGCGCAGCCGCCCGAGACGGTGTTCGGCGTCGTCGCGCACGTGCAGGACCGCCTCGACCTCGCGGCGGATCTCCTCAAGGCGCCGGCCGGCGTCGTCGTAGCGCGAGGTGTCGGGGCGGCCGGGGGCCGGGTGCGAGTTCCAGAAGGCCAGCGGGTCGGAGACCGTACGGGCCCGGAGCTGCGTCAACTCCTCGACCAGCGCTTCCAGTTCGTCACCGGCGGGGTGGCCGCCCGGGCGGACGCCGACCGAGTGCGCCAGCGAGCGGACCCGCTGCGTCTCGGCGGCCAGCAGGTCGATCCTGGCCGGCAGCGCGGACCACACCGCGTCGGCGGCGGCCACCGTCTCCATGGCCTGGTCGTACCAGCTGTTCATCCGCCGGACCAGTTCGTCCAGGCTCATCTGCTCGCTGACGCGGGCCGGTCCGGTCAGCGAGCGCTCGTGGTCCGGCACGGTGCCGCCCAGCACGGTGATCCCGTCGCCGCGCAACAGCTCGGTGAGCCGGGCGAGTTCGGTCTGGGTCGGCCAGCGGCGGCGGGCCCGCAGCTCGCGGGCGGCGGTCAACGCCTCGGTGTACGCCTCGAAGTGCGCCCACAGCGCGGTGACCGCCGTGTCGGTGCGCTGCCACCGCTCCTTGGTGACACCGGTCAACTCGGCGCCTTCGAGCAGCCTGCGCCCGGAGTGGTCCTGGAGGGCGAGCAGGGAGGTCTCGACGGCTTCGTGCTCGGCGCCGAGCCGTTCCAGCGCGAGATCGACGTCCTCCCGGCCCATCACCGGTCCGGATGCTCCCACGACCGCCATCACACCCTCTTCCCGTCTGCCGTGCCTGCCCTGCCCGCTCCGACTGCCGTGATCGTCGCCGTGCCCTTCGTGCCTGCCCTGCCTGCCCTGCCCGTTCTGCTCAGCGTGGCCCGCGTGTTCCGCGTGTTCCGCGTGTTCCGCGTGTCCCGGGTGTCCCGCGCGTGCGCCGTGCCGGCCGAGCCCGCCGTACGCGTCGGAACACCCCTTCCCTTATTTGTACTTCGGTTGCGGCGGTCCCGTGACGTCCGGCAGGTCCTTGGCGAGCCAGGTCTGGTACTGGTGCATCCACTCGCTGCTCGCGCCGCCCGCCTCGTAGGCCACCAGCACCTGGTTGACCCGGCGCACCAGGTCCTGGTCGTCCAGGTTCATGGCCACACCGTACGGCTCCTCGGTGACGGGAGTTCCCACCAGGTGCACGGTCGGGTCCTGCGCGGCCTGTCCCGCGGCGAGCGCGTTGTCGGTGAACACCGCGTCGACCATGCCGAGTTGCAGCAGCACCAGGCAGTCCAGCTGGTTGTCGACCAGCTTGATCCTCGCGCCGTGTGCACCCTGCTTCAGCTTGGCCTCCCCGGTCGAACTCGACGCGGTGCACACCGTCTTGCCCTTGAGGCTGTCGTTGTACCCGGTGATCGGCGAGTCCTTCGGGACCAGCAGTTGCTGACCGGCTTCGAAGTAGGCGATGGAGAAGGCCACGTCCTTCAACCGGGAGCAGGTGATGGACATGGTGCGCACCACCATGTCCACCTTGTGCTGCTGTATGTCGGTCACCCGCTTGTTCGTCGGCACGGTCAGGTACTGCACCTTCGCCGAACTGCCCAGGATGTTCTGGGCGATGGCCTTCACGATCTCGATGTCGAAGCCCGCGATGGCGCCGGTCTCCGGGTCGCGGAAGCCCCACAGGTAGCTGTTCTGGTCCACGCCGACGATCAGCCGCCCGCGCTTCTTGATCCGTTCCACGGCGGCACCGTCGGTGGAGCCGGACGACGGCGACAGGCTCGCCTCGGGCGTGGTGCAGGTGCCGGAGTCGGTGGCGGCGGCGTCCCGCGCGTGCGCGACCGGCCCGCCGCTCGCGGGCGACGACGTACGCCCTGCCCCCGAGGCGCCGCCGAACGGCCCGACGCCCAGCGGGCTCAGCGCCGCCGTGACGGTCAGCGCGCAGGCCGCCGCCATCGCCGCGACCCCGCCCCATCCACGTGCCGTACGGCTCACCGCGACCTCCCTCGTCTCCACCCGGCCGGACCGGCCCCACCCTCGGTACGTTCGCACGCCGCTCACCGGTACTCCGACAGGCGCCGCCCGATGCCGATCAGCGCGGCGCCCGCGGCGAGCGCGGCCAGCAGGCCCGCGCCGTACGGCAGCAGCGACAGCGCGCCGCGGCCGTCGGTCGCGGACTGGTGGAACTCCTTCTGCTCCTGCGCGACGGCCTTGCCCAGGCTGGTGTCGACCGCGCTGAAACTCTCCTGCGTGGTGTTCGCCACCGTGAACTCGCCGCCGCTGTTCTTCACGCCGATCACCTCGGCGACCGCGGTGGTGTAGTCGCCGCCGTCGTCGGCCGCGCGCTCGCGGGTGTGCCGCTGCCGCCACGCGCTCGCGTTCTCGATCGCGGAGCGCACCGGGGCGCGGCCCGCCTCCTTGTCGGCGAGCGCCAGCGCCTGGGCCAGCTCGCCGCCGCCCTTCGCGCTCGCGGCGGTGGACTTGCCGGCCAGCGTGGCCATCTCCTTCTCGAACTTCGACTCGTACTCGCCGCCGGAACCGCGCGCCACCAGCGTGAGGTTCTCGTCGCCGCGGGCCTGGAGCACCGCGATCCGGGCGTTGTTGAGCACCTGCATCGACTTCGCGCCGTGCGTGTACGAGTCGGCGAGCTCGGTACGGGCCAGGGTGTGCGCCGCGACCAGCCACAGCAGCACCACCGCGGACGCCGCGGTCGCGGTCAGCATGCCCCGGTTGAACACCCGGTTGGTACGGCGGTAGTGGCGGCGCTGCGCCCACACCAGCGCGGCCAGCGCGATCACGCCCAGCGCCCACGACGCGTACGGCAGCGCCTTCGCGTCGGAGTAGTCGGAGCCCAGCCGGGCGTTCTCGGCCTGGTACAGCTTGTCGGCCGCGTCCAGCAGGCCGCCCTGCTTGCGCATCTGCGTGTCGGCGTACCGCAGGTAGGCGCCGCCCAGCGGCAGGCCCTGCCGGTTGTCTGCCTGCGCGGTCGCCACCAGCTCGGTGTACTGCGGGAGGTGGCTGTTCAGCGTGGCGATCTGGGTGCGGGCCTCCTGCGAGCCCGCGCTGTTCGCGGCGGCGTCGGCGATCAGCTTGGCGGCCGTGGTGATGTCCCTCTGGTAGCGGTCGGACACCTCCTTCGGCTCCTCGCCGCCGACCAGGAAGCCGCCCGCGACGGTGGCGTCCGCGTCCGCGAGGGAGCGGTAGATCTCGGCGGCGTTCGCGCTCAACGGGGCGCTGTGGTCGATCACGTGGCCCGCGGCGGACTGCCGTTCGGCGACCTGCCACGCGGTGACGGCGCCGAACGCGATGACGAGGACGGCGAGGACCGCGCCGATCAGGCGGAGCCGGCCGGGCTCGGTGGTGGTCGCCGCGCGGAGCCGGGCCGTGGACTCCGCCCAGGCGCGGCGCGGGGCCGCTCCCGGTGCGGCGGCGTGCTCCGGCTGCACCCCGGGGTGCGGCCCACCGGTCAATCCCCCTGCGTACCCCTGGACCTGGCTTCGGCCTTGGCTCTGCACAGGCACGCCACCTGTCGGCGTCTGCGTCACGCGCCCTCCCCACGATGCGGTCAGCTTGCAGCAGCAGTATGGCTGCCGCCGCCTACCTCTGCACACGCCTCCGGCGGCTGCACGGTTCCGTGGGCACCCTTTGCCCGAGAGGGTGCCCACTTCCCGGCACGGGGGTGCCCTGATGGGGCGCGGGGCTATGCCTGTTCAGCCGTCCATCGGCCGGTGGCCTGGATGCGACTTCGGCTGCCCCTTCTGGCCGGTGGCGAACTGACGCGCCGTCGTGGCTGGTCGCGCAGTTCCCCGCGCCCCTTGGTGGTGGGTGGTTGCGCGGTTTCCCGCGCCCCTTGGTGGTGGGTGGTTGCGCGGTTTTCCGGGCCCCTTGGGGGTGGCTGGTCGCGCAGTTTCCCGGGCGCCTTGGGGGTGGCTGGTTGCGCGGTTTCCCGCGCCCCTTGGGGGTGGCTGGTCGCTGTGGGGGGAGGTTCGCCGTTCGGGGGCGCGGGGAACTGCGCGACCAGCCCTCCACGGGCCGGTGGTCCCGGGGCGGACGGGACATCCGTCCCCGGGGGGACAGGGGCGCCCTACGGGTAGTGGGTGCGGAGGGTGGACTGGGCGGAAGCGGGAGCGGAGGTGTGGTCGAGGCCGAGGAGGGCCGCCCCGAGCACCGGGGGCGCCGTGACCACGTGGGCGCGGGCTTTGGGCGCGGTCGAGGCGAGCCCCGCGGTGATCCCGCCCATGAGACGGGGATTGCTCGCGGCCATGACACCACCCCCGAGGACGACGTCGGCCTCGTCGTCGAGGAGGTCGAGCCGCCGGAGCGCGACCGTCGCGAGGCAGACGATCTCCTCGGCCTGCCGGTCGACCACGGAGCAGGCGACCGGATCACCGGCGTCGGCGGTGGCGAAGAGCACGGGCGTGAGTTCGTACCGCCGTACGTACGGTATGCGTTCCAGGTGCAGCGCCTCGATCAGCTCGTACATCGTGCGCAGCCCGAAGTGCGCGGGCAGCGAGGTGGCGAGCGCGGTCGGCTCGCCGCGCCCGTCCTCCGCGCGCGCGGCGAAGTACAGCGCCTCCTCCGCCAGTCCGGACCCGCCGCCCCAGTCCCCGGAGATCTTCCCGATCGCGGGGAACCGCGCGGTGCGCCCGTCCGGCAGCAGGCCGACGCAGTTGATGCCGGCGCCGCACACCACGGCGACGCCGCGCGGCTGTTCGACGCCGGCCCGCAGGATCGCGAACGTGTCGTTGGCGACATACGTGCTGCGCGCCCACCCGCACGCGTGCACCGCCGCCTGCAACTGCTCTTCCTCGACCGGCAGATCGGCGTTGGCCAGGCACGCCGAGGTGTGCTCGGCCAGCGGCCGGCCGCCGCGGTCGCCGGCCGCCGGCAGCCCGGCGGCCGCGGCCGCGCGTTCCACCGCCTCGGTGACGACCGCGACGGCCGGGTCGATCCCGACGATCGGCGGCTGGAAGCCGCCGCCGCGGGCGCTGCCGAGCACCCGTCCGTCGGCGGCGACCAGCGCGACGTCGGTCTTGCTGTTGCCCGCGTCGATGGCGAGGACGCCACCGGGGACGAGCGGCTCCGAAGTCACGCCCACGCGAAGTGCTCCCGGTTGTGCGCGATCAGACGGTCCGTCAGACCTTCGGCGTACTCGTACTGCCCGATCAGCGGGTGGGCCAGCAGGGCGGCGAACACCCGGTCCCGGCCGCCGCGCAGCGCCGCTTCGAGCGCCAGGTCCTCGTACGCGGTCACGTTCGCGACCAGGCCGGCGAAGAGCGGCTCCAGCGGCGGCACCGGCAGCGGCGTGGCGCCGGTGCCGTCGACGAGCGCGGGCACCTCGATGACGGCGTCGTCGGCGAGGAAGGGCAGGGTGCCGTTGTTGTAGGTGTTGACCACCTGCACGTCGCCGCTCCACGAGGGCGACCCGGCGCGCAGCAGCGAGGAGGCGAGCGCGACGGCCGCCTCCGAGTAGAACGCGCCGCCCCGCTTGGACAGCAGCTCCGGCTTCTCGTCGAGCGCCGGGTCGCCGTACATCTCCAGCAGCTGCTTCTCCATCGCGGCGACCTCGCTGGCCCGCGACGGCTTGCTGCCCAACTCCCGCACCACCGCGTCGTGCTGGTAGAAGTAGCGCAGGTAGTACGACGGGACGACGCCGAGCCGGTCCACGATCCCGCGCGGCATGTGCAGGTCCTCGGCGATGGCGTCGCCGTGCTCGGCGAGCAGCTTGGGCAGCAGGTTCTCGCCGTCCGGGCCGCCCAGCCGCACCCCGCGCTCCCAGGTGAGGTGGTTGAGCCCCACGTGGTCGAGGTGCACCTGCTCGGGTGCCACGTCCAGCAGCCGCGCGAACTTGCGCTGGAAGCCGATGGCCACGTTGCACAGCCCGACCGCCTTGTGCCCGGCCTGGAGCAGCGCCCGGGTCACGATGCCGACCGGGTTGGTGAAGTCGATGATCCAGGCGTCCGGCGCGGCCCTGCGCACCTGCTCGGCGATGTCCAGCACCACCGGCACCGTGCGCATCGCCTTGGCGAGGCCGCCCGCGCCGGTGGTCTCCTGGCCGATGCAGCCGCACTCCAGCGGCCACATCTCGTCCTGGTTGCGCGCCGCCTGCCCGCCGACCCGCAGCTGGAGCAGCACCGCGTCGGCGCCCTCCACCCCGGCGGCCACGTTGTCGGTGGTGACGATCCGCCCGGGGTGGCCCTGCTTCGCGAAGATCCGCCGGGCCAGCCCGCCGACCAGCTCCAGCCGGTCCGCGGCCGGGTCGATCAGTACCAGTTCCTCCACTGGCAGGGTGTCGCGCAACCGCGCGAACCCGTCGATGAGTTCGGGTGTGTATGTGGACCCGCCGCCCACGACCGCCAGTTTCATCCCTTGACTCCTGTCAGGGTCACGCCTTCGATGAAGGCTTTTTGAGCGAAGAAGAAGACCACGATCACCGGGGCCATCACCAGAACGGTGGCCGCCATGGTCAGATTCCAGTTGGTGTGGTGGGCGCCCTTGAAGGACTCCAATCCGTAACTGAGGGTCCACGCCGCCGGGTTGGAACTGGCGTAGATCTGCGGGCCGAAGTAGTCGTTCCAGCAGTAGAAGAACTGGAAGAGGGCGACCGCGGCGATCGCCGGGCGGATCATCGGGACGATCACGGTGAGCAGGGTGCGCAGTTCGCCGCAGCCGTCGACCTTGGCCGCCTCGGTGTACTCCTTGGGGATGGTCAGCAGGAACTGGCGCAGCAGGAAGATGGTGAAGGCGTCACCGAAGGCCATCGGGATGATCAGCGGCCACAGCGTGCCGTCCATGTGCAGCTGCTTGGTCCAGAACAGGTACATCGGGATGATGATCACCTGGGGCGGCAGCATCATGGTGGAGATCACCAGCACCATGATCAGATTGCGGCCGCGGAAGCGGAACTTCGCCAGCGCGTAGGCGACCGGCAGCGACGACACGACGGTCAGCACGGTGCCGGCCACCGAGTAGACCAGGGTGTTGCGCCACCAGGTCAGGAAGCCCGGAGTGTCCCAGACGGTACGGAAGTTGGACCACTCGAAGGGGTGCGGCCACAGCGACCGGGTGAGCGCCTGGTTGTCGCTCATCAGCGCGGTGAGCACCACGAAGACGAACGGCAGCACGAAGAACGCGGCCGCGGCGATGCCCAGCGAGTGCACGCCGATCCAGTGCAGGGTGCGCCTGCGCCGGGCGGCCTTGAGGGCGCGGGGGTCGGGGGCGTGGCCGGTGCGGGACGGCGCCGATCCGGCGGCGAGGGTGGTGTCGGTCATGTGCGTCATCTCGGGTCAGTCCTCCGCGGCCAGGAAGCCGCTGCGGCGCCGCATCAGCAGGGCCGTGAACGCCATCGCCAGCGCGAACAGCACCAGGGCGACCACGCACGCGGAGCCGTAGTCGAAGCGCTGGAAGCCCAGGTTGTAGACGAGTTGCGGCAGGGTCAGGGTGGACTTGTCGGGGTAGCCCGGCTCGAACTGCTGGCCGGAGTTGCCGATGATGCCGGAGGCGACCTTCCCGGCGACCAGTGGCTGCGTGTAGTACTGCATGGTCTGGATGACGCCGGTGACCACCGCGAACATCACGATCGGCGAGATGTTCGGCAGCGTGACGTACCGGAACCGGGACCAGGGGCCCGCGCCGTCCAACTCGGCTGCCTCGTACTGCTCCTTGGGGACGTCGAGCAGCGCGGCCATGAAGATGACCATCAGGTCGCCGATGCCCCACAGCGCCAGCGTGGTGAGCGCGGGCTTGGCCCAGTGCGGGTCGGTGAACCAGCCCGGGGTGGGCAGTCCGAGCCCGCCGAGGATGTTGTTCACCGGGCCGGTGCCGGGGTTGAGCAGGAAGACGAACGCCATGGTGGCGGCGACCGGCGGGGCCAGGTACGGCAGGTAGAACGCGGTACGGAACAGGCCCGCGCCGGTCTTGATCTTCGTGATCAGCATGCCGATGCCCAGCCCGAAGATCACCCGGAGGGTGACCATCACGATGACCAGCCACAGCGTGTTGCGCAGTGCCGGCCAGAACAGCGGGTACTGCGTGAAGACGTACGACCAGTTCTTCCCGCCGGTCCACGTCGGCGGGTTGAAGCCGTTGTAGTGCATGAACGAGAAGTAGACGGTGGACAGCAGCGGGTAGGCGAAGAAGACGGCGAACCCGATGATCCACGGGGAGAGGAACGCGAGGTTCCGCAGGGCGGCTTTTCTGCGCTTGGCGCGCAGCAGGGGGTGGACGGCGCTCATCACTTGGCCTGCGCGATGTCCTTGTCGACCTGCGTGTCGACGCCTTCGAGCCCGGACTTGAGGTTCTTGGACTTGCCGGACTCGTAGTCGTAGCCGAAGTCCTGCAACGTCACCTGGTAGGCGCCGCCGTTGACGCTCGGCGGGGTGGTGGTGCTGGCCGGGTTCAGCGCGATGTCGATGAAGGTCTTGAAGCCCGGGTCCTGGTCGAGCTTCGGGGACTTCAGCGCGGCCAGCGTGGAGGGCACGTTGTGGATCGCGTTGGCGAAGGAGACGACCGCGTCGGTGTCGGTGGTCATGAACTTCACCAGCTCCCAGGCGGCGTTCTTCTTGGTGCTGGTGTTGGCGATGCCGACGATGGTGCCGGTGACGTAGCCCTTGCCGTAGCTGCTCGCCTGGTTGTCGGGCACCGGGAAGGGCGCCACGCCCAGGTCGTTCATGCCGGCGTCCTTGGCCATGCCCAGCCGCCACTCGCCGTCGATGCCCATCGCCACCTGGCCGGTCTGCAGCGGGTTCTTCGCGCCGAACTCGTCACCGAAGGTGTTGCGGTACTTCTCCAGCTTGGAGAAGCCACCGAGCGACTTCACCATGTCCTGCTGCCAGTTGAACATCGCGGCGAAGCCGGGGTCCGACGCCATCTGGGCCTTGCCGTTGGCGTCGAAATAGTGCACGCCCCACTGGGCGGCGAAGTGGCCCGGGGTGGACTCGTAGCCGTGGAAGTCCGGCATGAAGCCGAGCTGGGAGTAGGAGTCGCCCTTGGACTTGGTCAACTTCACGGCGTCGGCCTTGAGTTCCGACATCGTCTTGGGCGGGGCGGAGATGCCGGCGTCGGCGAACTCCTTCTTGTTGTAGTACAGCCCGTACGCGTCGCCCAGCAGCGGCAGCGTGCACTGCACGCCGTTGAACTGGGTGTACTCCTGCATCGTCTTCGGGAACGTGGTCGCCGTGTCGATCTTCGACTTCTTCAGGAACGGCGAGAGGTCGGTGAGCGCGCCGGAGGAGCAGAACTGGCCGACGTTGTCGGTGGTGAAGGAGGACACCACGTCGGGGGCCTTGCTGCCGCCGGCCCGCAGCGCCTGGTTGATCTTGTCGTCGGTGATGTTGCTCTGCACCTTGACGTGGATGTTCGGGTGCAGCTTCTCGAAGCGGGCGACGTTGTCGTTGATCGCCTTCAACTCGTTGGGCGCGGACCAGCCGTGCCAGAAGTTGATGGTCACGTCCTTGCTGGCGTCGTCGGTGGCGCCGGAAGAGCTCTGGCCGGTACACGCGCTCGCGAGCAGGGATATCGCGGCGGCGGCGGCGACGGCCGCGGCCTTCGTCAGACGGGACACTGCGCTTTACCTCCGGGAGGTGGGGGTGGGGGCGGGGCGGTTGAGGGTGTGCGGTGCCGACGGGACGGCGCGTGGCTGCCGTTCCGCTGTTCTCGGCGGGTGCGATGTGGTGCGGTGTGCTGCGGTGCGGGTGTCGGGCTCGGCGGGTGCGGGTGCGGGTGCGGGTGCGGGCGTACGGGGCTGCGGGTGGCGGTCGGTCGGCGGCAGGCGGTCGGCGGCGGCGGGCGGGGACGGGTCAGCGCGAGGTGTCGAACACCTCGTCGCGGGTGGTGGCGAGCGCGCTTTCCAGGGCGCCGCTGAGTACGGGATGCATCTCGACCGTGCCGAGCACCAACCGGGGCCGGGGTACGGCCAGTTCGGCCAGCTCGGCCTGGATCATGGCGCGCAGCGGCTCGCCGCCGGCCACCGTCACGTTCCCGGCCAGCACGATCAGCTCCGGGTCGAGCACCGCGACGATCGAGGCCAGGCCGATGGCGTGGCCGGTGGCGCAGCGGGCGAGCAACTCGGCGTAGGGACCGGTGGGTTCCCCGCTGCCGTCCTCACCCGCCGCCTCCTCGTAGTACGCGGCCGCGCGGCACAGCACCGCGGTCGCGGCGTCCTCCAGGCTGCCCTCGGGGATGTCGAGGCCCAGTTCACGGGCGGTCCGCAGCACCGCGTTGCACCCGGCCAGCTCCTGGAAGCCGCCGTTGTTCGCCTTGACGACGTTGCGGACCAGGGGGGTGCCGGGCACCGGCAGGAAGCCGACCTCGCCGGCGCCGCCGGTCCAGCCGCGGTGCAGCTTGCCGCCTATCACGAACGCGGCGCCGATGCCCTCCTCGTTCCACAGCAGCGCGAAGTCGCCGTGCCCGCGGGCCGAGCCGATGCGCTGCTCGGCGACCGCGGCGAGGTTCACGTCGTTGTCGTACTCCAGTGGCATCGGCAGCGCGGCGGCCAGCTCGTCGAGCAGGCTGGGGGAGTGCCAGCCGGGCAGGTGGCTGGCGTAGCGCAGCCGTCCGGTGCTCGGGTCGAACGCGCCGGGCGTCCCGATCACCAGCCGGTGCAGGTCGGAGCGGTTCAGCCCGGCGGCCTTCACCGCGCCCTCCAGCGCCCGCAGCACGTGCTCCACCGCGCTGCCCGCGCGGTGGCTCGGCGTGGGCAGCCGGAAGTCGCCCACGGTGCGGCCGGTGATGTCGGCGACCGCGGCCCTGATCCGCTCGGTCTTCACGTCCAGGCCGGCGACGTAGGCGGCGGCCGGATTCACCGAGTACAGCTGGGCGTTGGGCCCCGGGCGGCCCGCGGTGGTGCCGGTGGCGAGCACCAGCCCGGCCGCCTCCAGCCGCGCGAGCAGCTGCGACGCGGTCGGCTTGGACAGCCCGGTGAGCTTGCCGATCCGGGTCCGGGACAGCGTTCCGTGCTCCAGCAGGAGGTCGAGCGCGGCGCGGTCGTTCATGGCGCGCAGTACGCGCGGCGTTCCTGGGGTGCCAGCCATGCGCGCCATCCTCCCTCAGTTCACTGTTAGGAAACTTTCCTATTGGCGAATGTCAAGGTAGGCCCGCTGTCAGTGGAGCGTCAAGGGGGCTCGGCGCAGCCTCGTCCAACTCGTTACCAAGTGGGGGTGCGGCTTCGTCGTGACGCCGGTTGCGGCCCCGGGCGGCGGGGGTCGGTCGGCCGCCGGTCGCGGCGTCAGCGCGCGCGGGTGGTGGCCAGGCCCAGGGCCTGGCGGACGGCGCGCTCCTGCGGCACGGAGTTCTCGCCCTGGAGGGTGTGCGTCGTGCGCTTGATGCCGGTCGGGGACGCGCTCTCGGAGGCGTCGCGCCACTGCGCGGCGAGCGCGCGGACCCGCTGGAGCAGCGCGTTGGCCGGACCCTGGGCACTGGCCGGCCAGTGGTGCCCGTCGAGCAGTTGTGCCTCGGTCGTGAACGAGTCGGCCACTCCGGCCGCCCACAACTGGTAGGAGCTCAGGTCGTCCTCGCCCTGCGACCGCGGGGTCGTTGCGAGGGCGGACTCCGGCCGGTCGGCGGCGTCGAGGTAGGTGTACTGGTCGGGGCGCAGCGAGGTCTTGTCGTGGCGCAGCACCGTCGTGGTCGGGGAGCCGCCGCGCGGCACCCAGTAGCAGATGATGTCCTGGTCGCCCGCCGCCCACTCCGCCCGCGTCGGCAGCAGCGACCGGGCCAGGTCCACGGTCGGGGAGAGCGTCCAGCTGTCCATGTCGTAGGCGGTGACGAGGTTCTTGCAGTCAGCCTCGGCGGTGCCGGTCAGGTCGTCCGGGGCGGGGTAGGGAAGGTGGCCCTGGGAGAAGGTGAACCGGCCGTACACCTCCGCGGTGTGCGGCTGCGTGCAGGGCACGATGTGTACGGGCGCGAGCGGCATCGTGGCGCCGATGAGGGTGAGGGTGCGGTCCGCCGTGAAGCAGTCGCCGAGGGCCAGGTGCCGGGGGTCGGGGTCGGCGGTGTGCGGGTTCGGGGTCGGCGTGCTTGCCGTAGGAGCGGCGGCGCGGTGCTGGTGGTGCGGTGCGGCGCCCTGGCACGACGCCAGCGCGAGCGGGACGAGGAGGGCCGCCGTGGCGGCCCTGGACACGCGACGGACGGTCGACCGGCTCATCCCCAGATCCCCCCAGATCCTCGCGCCACCGCGTGGCGGGCCCGACGACCGTACCGCCCGGCCGGTCACCGTGTCAGGGCGATTCCGCCGCGGGGCCGGACCTTTCCGCCGGCGGGGCCGGGCGCTTGCGCCGGGTGCGCCCGCTCAGCGGCGCTGGCGGTCGGAGTAACTGCGCACCGCGCGAAGGAAGTCCAGCTCGCGGAAGGCGGGCCAGTACGCCTCGCAGAAGTACAGCTCCGCGTAAGCGCTCTGCCACAGCAGGAAGTTCGACATGCGCTGCTCGCCGCTGGTGCGGATGACCAGGTCGGGGTCGGGCTGCCCGGCGGTGTAGAGGTGCCTCGCCACGTCCTCGACGTCGATCTCCTCGGCGAGTTCGCCCAGCGTCCGGCCGGACTCCGCCTGCTCGTAGAGGTGTTCGCGCAGCGCGTCGACCACCTCCTGGCGGCCGCCGTAGCCGATGGCGAGCGTGACGTGTGCCCCGGTGGCGCAGTCGCGGGTCACCTCGACGGCCTCCTTGAGCACCTCGGCCGTACGGTCGGGCAGCGCGTCCAGCGAGCCGGCGATGTGCATCTGCCGGCGGGAGTCCGGGCGGGCGAGGCGCCGGCCCACCAGGTCCTCGATCAGGCCCATCAGGAAGGCCACTTCGGCGCTGTCGCGGCGGGCCAGGTTCTCCGTGGAGCAGACGAAGACGGTCACGTGCCGGATGTCCAGGCGGTCGCACCAGGACAGCACGTCCTCGACGTGCTCGCCGCCGGCCTTGTGCCCCAGGCTCGGGTTGGCGATGCCCATCTGCCGGGCCCAGCGCCGGTTGCCGTCCATGATCAGCCCGATGTGCCGCGGCAGTGGCGCGGACGCGGCGACCCGGCGGCGCAACCGCCGCGTGTAGAGGGCGTAGAGAGGGTCGGCCATGCGCATGCCGCGGTCCTTCCGGAGGAGTGCGGAACCTGTCAGCGGACCCGCCATAATACGAAACGATGACACGCGCCGCGTGTTACGTCCCGCGGGCCGGAATTCGGCACCCGGGTGCGCGGCGTCCCGAGCGCGTCGCCCGCGGTCCCCTGGCCGCCGGCGGCCTGCCGGGCACCCGGCACCCCGGACACCCGGCTCGCCGGGAACCGTCCCCCACCCACCCTCCGGTGCACAGGAGTTGACCCCATGCGGACGAACGACGCCCAGATGCTGGTGCTGAGCGCGCTGGCCGACGGGCCCCTGCACGGGTACGCCGTCAACAGCGCGGTCGAACGGATGACCGGGGCGCGGCTCGGCCGGGGCAGCCTGTCCGGCGCGCTGGCCCGGCTGGCGGCGAAGCGGCTCGTGGAGTACCTGGACAACCGGCCGGGGCAGCGGCAGCGCCCGCTGCGGCTCACCGCCGCCGGGCGGGAGGTGCTCGCCCGCGAGGCGCGGTCGCTGGCCAGGACCGCGGACGCCGTGTTCGAGGCGGCCGTGCCCGACCGGATCGCCTACCAGGACCGGCTGGCCGCCACCGGCGCCGCCCGCGCGTACAAGCGCGCCGCGCTCGACACCCTCGCGATACGGCCCGGCCACACCGTCCTCGACCTCGGTTGCGGCCCCGGCACGGACCTGCCCGCCCTCGCGGACGAGGCCGGCCCGGGCGGCACCGTGCTCGGCGTCGACCGCGACCCCGACATGGCCGCCCGGGCCCGTACCCGTACCGCCCTCCTTCCTTCCACCCACGTCCAACTGGCCGACCTGCACGCCCTTCCCTTCCCCGACGCGACCGTCGACCGGGCGCACACCGACCGGGTCCTCCAGCACGTGGCCGACCCCGCCCGCGCGCTCGCCGAGGCCCGCCGCGTCCTGCGCCCGGGCGGACTGCTGGTGATGGCCGAACCCGACTGGGAGACCCTCTCCATCGACCACCCCGACCTCGACCTCACCCGCGCCTACACCCGCCACCTCACCGACCGCGTGGTCCGCAACGGCGCCATCGGCCGCCAACTCCCGCGCCTGGCCGCCGCCGCGGGCTTCACCGTCCCCGCGGTCCTCCCCGTCCCCACCGTCTTCCGCGACCTGCGCACCGCCGACCAGGTCCTCGGCCTCCAACGCACCACCGAACGCGCCCTCGCCGCCGGCTACTTCACCCCCCACACCGCCGCCGCCTTCCTCGACCACCTCACCCACGCCCCCTTCTTCGCCGCGGTCACCCTCCACATCACCACCGCCCAATCCCCACCCACCCCCTGACCCGTCCGAGGCGGCCCCGCCCGGTACTCCGGGGAGACAACGGCGCAGGCCGTCCGGTGGGGCGGACGGCCTGCGGGGGTTGGGGGTGAAGGGAGTGGGGTTGCGGGGAAGTCAGTTCTTGGTGGTGGGGCCGTGGGACTGCTTCGGCATGGTCTGGGTCGCTCCCGGGCGGGGTGGCATCGGCTGGGCCGCGGCCGTGGTCTGGGCGGCGAGGTTGGCCGCCGTGGTGCCGGGCTCGAACTGCGGGTTGCTCGGGGCCGGTTTGCGGTCGTGCAGGCGCAGCGCCCCGGTGAAGTCGCCGAAGGTGCGGCGGCGCCACTTGCTGATCGGGGTGAACGTGACCGGGCCGTTGCCGGACAGGCCGCCGGCGGCGGTGAGGGTCTCGATGAACTGGAGCCCGGAGGTGTGGTCGGAGACCTCGGAGAAGATCCGGCCGCCCACGGTCCAGGGGGACACGATGATGCACGGCACCCGGAAGCCCGCGCCGACCGGCAGGCCGCCGCCCGGGGTGCCCTTCGGCGAGGCCACGGTCACGAACTCTTCGGGGTACTTGTGCGGTTGGGGGACGGGCGGCGGCACGTGGTCGAAGAACCCGTCGTTCTCGTCGTAGTTGAGCACGAACACGGTCGAGTTCCACAGGTCCTCGTTGGCCGCGAGCGCCTCCAGCTTCGACGCGAGGTACTGCGCGCCGGCCGCGGGGAGGTTCGGCGGGTGCTCGTCGGCCGCACTCGGCATGTACAGCCAGGACACGTCCGCGAGAACGCCGTTGGCGCAGTCCTCCTCGAACCCGAGGTTCGGGTCCGCCGCGGCGGTCGGGCTGGTGGGGTCGCCGACCCGGCCGGGCGTGCCGTCCCCGTACAGCGTGCCGCCGCTCATCACGGAGTTGTACAGGGCGGCCGGCAGGGTGGTCCGGTTCTGGAAGTTGGCGAACCACGAGAACACGTTGAACCCGCTGGTCGCTCCGGAGAAGTACGTCTTGACGCTGTACCCCGCGTCGTACAGGATCTCCGCCGCCGACGGGTGCGTCATCGGGTTCGGCGTCACGGTCTCCAGCACCGGTCCGCCGAACTTGCCCTGCGGGTCGTTGGTGCCGGACATCCACACCAGCCGGTTCGGGTCCGTCGGGCCCAGGATCGAGCAGTGGTAGTTGTCGAGCAGGGTGAACGACTCGGCGAGCGCCCAGTGGAACGGGATGTCCTCGCGGGTGAAGTACCCCATCGTGTAGGAGCCGTTGACCTCGCCGTCCGAGGCGAGGTGGGTGGTCATCCAGCCGTCCATCGCGCCGTGGTTCCACGAGGCGTGCTGGTCGCGCCAGTCGTGCGACAGCGACGGTATCGCGGCCGCGCCGGTGCTGATGGTGGACATGTGGAACGGTTCGAGGTAGCCGTCGGGGTTGGCCGGATCGGGCTGCTTGAAGACCGAGTCGCCGTTCGGCAGCCTGATGGCCGTCGGGTCGCTGAACCCGCGGGCACCGGGGAAGGTGCCGAAGTAGTGGTCGAACGACCGGTTCTCCATCATCACGTACACGACGTGCTTGACCTGGGACAGGCTGCCCTTGGCCGGGCTCGCGGCCGCGGCCTTCGCCAGGCTCTCCGGAAGCACGCCGGCCGCACCGGCGGCGCCGGCCAGCGTCGCCGCACTGGTGATGAACCGGCGGCGGGACATGCCCGAGCGGGCGGAACCGGAGCGGGCGGAACCGGAATGGGCCGAACCCGTGCGGGCGGAACCGGAATGGGCCGAACCCGCGCGGGCCGAACCCGCTTGTTCGGAAGCGGTGTTGCTCATCGTCTCTCTTCTTCGTCTCGTGAGGGCCGGGTCAGGACTTCGCGGGGGCCACCGGGCCGGCCGCGGCGCCGGACTGGGCGACACCGAGCACCTGGGCGACGGCGTTGTTGCGCGTGTCGGCGATGTACAGCAGGTGGGTGGACAGGTCGACCGCGACCGCGATCGGGGTGTTGAGCTTCGAGGCGGTCGGCGCCGCGCCGCTGCTCTCCCCGCCCGGCGCGGCCGAGGAGTTCACCACGGTGGTGATGGTCCCGTCCGGCGTGACCTGCCGGATCGCGTTGTTGAAGGTGTCGGCGACGAACAGGTCGCCCGCGCCGTCGACGGTCACGCCCTGCGGGTCGTTGAGGCGTGCCGCGGTGGCCGGTCCGCCGTCGCCGGCGAACCCGCCGAGCCCGTCGCTCGCCTTGGCCGCGGCGTGGTTCCCGGCCACCGTGGTGACGGTCCCGGTCCTCGCGTCCACCCGGCGGATCACGTTGTTGGCCGAGTCCGCGATGTAGAGGTTGCCCTTCGCGTCCAGCGCCAGCCCGTTCGGCTGGTTCAGCTGCGCCCGCGTGGCCGCCTTGCCGTCTCCGGCGTACCCGGCCCGGCCGGTGCCGATCACCCGGACGACCTTCCCCTTCGAGGACACCTCGACCACCCGGTTGTTGTGGGTGTCGGAGACGTACACGTTCCTCGCCGCGTCGACCGCCACCGCCGCGGGGCCGTCGAGTTGGGTCGACAGCGCGCTGGAGGAGGTCCTGCGGCCCGCGGTCCCGGTGCCGGCGAACCGCCGGATCAGCCCGTCCGGGGTGATCTCGCGGACCACGTTGTCGCCGCTGTCCGCGATGAAGACGTCGCCGCCCGCGTCCACCGCGGTGCCGGCCGGCTGGTACAGCGTCGCGTCGGTGGCCTTGCCGTGGTCGCCCTTCTCCCCGTTGTCCTCCAGGGAGCCGGCGATGATCGCGGTGTCGCCGTTGCGCAGCTTGGCCACCACGTTGTCGCCGGTGTTCGAGACGTACACCGAGCCGTCGCCGACGCTGGTCAGCTCCGCCCGGACGTCGGCCTTCGCCTGCGCCCCCTGCGCGGAGTTGCCGCCGACGGACACGCCCGCGGGCCGGTACAGCGAGCCCGGCGTGACGTTGGGGACGACGGCGCCGGTGCCCGGGTCCACGTGGGTGCCCGGAATGTCACCGACCGACGCGTACGGCATCGTCTGGAGGACCGGACCCGACGGCACCGCGCCCGAGCCGATGGTCAGGCTCAGGTTGTCGGCCGTGCCGTCGCTGTTGGCGCCGCTGCTGACGCCGACCGTGGCCACCGTGACGAGGATCTTCGCGGCGCCGGCCGGGACCGTGCCGTACCACGCCTGGTGGACCAGGCTGGAGACGTTGTTGCGCTGGGCCGCGGTGACCGGGCCGATGATGCCCGCGCCGAGGGTGGCGCCCTTGGCGTCCTCGAACGTGGCCGTGACGGTCGCGTAGTCGCTCTGCGTCGAGTAGCCGCCGAGGTCGCCGGCGAGCTTGAACGGCTGGCTGTCCGTGCCGAGCGAGCCGACGTCGATGGTCTGCGTGCCGGTGGTGGCGATGCCCGGGATCGAGACGGTGCTGGGGTTCGTGCCGCCGTAGAAGACCCGGCTGCCGGTGACGCCGGGGTACGTCGACGCACGCGACTCCTGCGTGCCGTCGGGTGCGTTGAGCGGGGAGGCGCTGGTCCAGCAGTCGGCGACGGTCTGGTCGTCGCCCAGCGGGGCGCCGAGCGCCGTCGCGGCGGTGTAGTCCTCCGCGCCGGGGTTGGCGATCAGGTTGGCGTTGAGCGCCGGGGTGACCTGGTCGGCGGCCGGGCAGGGCGCCGTGTAGGTCTGGCCGACCGACTTCTGGCCGATGGTCAGGTTCAGGTTGTCGGCCGCGCCGTCGCTGTCGCGGTCGTCGTCGACGGCTGCCGTGATGATCGTGACCAGGACCTTCTGGGTGCCTGCCGGGATCGTGCCGTAGGTGCCGTCCGACAGCAGCGCGGAGGTGTTGCCGCGCTGGGCCGCGGTGGCCGGGCCGATGGACGCCGTGCCGAGAGTCGCGCCGTCCGTGCCCTCGAACGTGGCGATGACCTGGGCGAAGTCGCCCTGCGACGCGTTGCCGCCCACCTCGCCGGTCAGCTTGTACGGCTGCCCGTCCGCGTGCAGCGAGCCGACGTCGACGAGCTGGGTGCCGCTGGTGACCATGCCCGCGGCCGAGACGCCGTCGGGGTTCGAGCCGCCGTAGAAGACCCGGTCACCGGTGACGCCGGGAGAGGTCGAGGGCGCCGACTCCTGCGTGCCGTCGGGTGCGTCGAGCGGGGAGGCGCTGGTCCAGCAGTCGGCGACGGTCTGGTCGTCGCCGGCCGGCGCGCCGAGCGAGGTGACCGGGGTGTGGTCCTCGGCGCCGGGGTTGGCGATCAGGTTGGCGTTGAGCGCCGGGGTGACCTGGTCGGCGGCCGGGCAGGGCGCGGTGTAGTGCTGGCCCGAATCGCTCGGGGCGATCGTCAGGTTCAGGTTGTCGGCCCGGCCGTCGATGCCGTAGCCGGCGCTGACGCCGGTCGACGCCACGGTGACGAAGATCTTCTTCGTGCCGGCCGGGACCGTGCCGGCCGCCGCTTCCGGAATCAGGCTGGTGATGTTGCCGCGCTGGGCGGCGTTGACCGGGGCCAGGGCCGCGGAGCCGAGGGTGGCGCCGTCGGCGTCCTGGAACGCGGCGGTGACGGTGGCGTAGTCGCTCTGGGTGGTGTAGCCGCCGATCGCGCCGGTCAGCGTGAACGACTTGCCGCCCGCGTCCAGCGAGCTGACGTCGATCATCTGGGTGGCCGTGGTGGTGACGCCCACGATCGAGACCTGCGGGGAGTCGTAGTCGTAGCCGCCGTAGAAGGTGCGGCTGCCGGTCTGGCCGGGAGCCGACGACGAGGTCGACTCCAGGACCGCGCCCGGCGCGTTCATCGGAGAGGACGCCTCCCAGCAGTCGGGGACGTCCTGCGTGTCCCCGGCCGGGGCGCCGAGCGAGGTGACCGCGGTGAAGTCCTCGGCGCCGGGGTTGGCGATCAGATTGCTGTTCAGGGCGGGAGTCACCACGTCCGCGGCCGGGCAGGCGGCGGAGTACCGCTGGCCGGTGGTCGCCGCGGTGGCGGTGCTGCCTTCGGCGTCGGCCCCTGCGAGGCCGAAGACGGTCAGCGCCGCGGCGACTGCCGCCACGGTTCTCCAGCCGACCTTGAAGTGAGAGATCATGGCCCTTATTGATGTGCAGGGCAACGGATTCCGCGCGGATCGTTTCGGGCGGGATGATGACGCCTGTGTGAACAGTCGTCAGCCGCCCTACGAATAACGCCCGTTCTGCCGGTTTGGGGTGCGTGTCGGCGGTGCGGTACGGGGGTTGGCGGGGCCGACTCGGCGTGGTGTGGCGCGGCGCGGCGGGGTGTGGCGCGGCGTGGCTCCGGGTGGTGCGGCGCGTGCGGTTCGGCCGGGTTCGGCGGGGGCGGCCAGGCTCGACGCGGCTCGGCCTCGTCCGGCTCGGCCCGGTCCGGCGCGGCCGCGCGGTCGGCCGTCGCCCCGGCACCGCCGCTTACCCTGGTGCCCGTGCCCGCCTCCCACCTGCATCGCGTCGCCGTCCTCGTGCTCGAAGGGGCCAAGCCGCTCGACGTCGGGATTCCCGCGCAGGTCTTCTCGACCCGCGCGAGCATGCCGTACGAGGTACGGGTGTGCGGTGCCGCGCCCGGGCTGGTCGCGGGGGGCGACGGGCTGTCGTACCACGTGGCCGACGGCCTGGACGCGCTCGGCTGGGCCGAGATCGTCTTCATCCCCGGCTACCGGTTCCCGGACCGGGAGGACCCGCCGCGGGCCGTCGTCGACGCGCTGATCGCGGCCCACGAGCGGGGCGCGCGGCTCGCCGCGATCTCGACCGGCGCGTTCGCGCTCGCCGCCACCGGTCTGCTCGACGGGAAGCGGGCCACCACGCACTGGCACTACACCCGCGCGCTCGCGGCGAAGCATCCGCGGGTCCGGGTCGACGAGAACGTCCTGTTCGTGGACGAGGGCAGCGTGCTGACGTCGGCCGGCGCCGCCTCGGGGATCGACCTGTGCCTGCACGTGCTGCGCCGCGAGCTGGGGGTGGCCGCGTCGAACCACGCGGCCAGGCGCCTGGTCGCGGCCCCGTACCGCAGCGGCGGCCAGGCGCAGTACGTGCCGCGCAGCGTGCCCGAGCCGCTGGGGGAGCGGTTCGCCGCCACCCGCGAGTGGGCGCTGCGCCGGCTCGGCGAGCCGCTCACCCTCGACGTGCTGGCCCGGCACGCGGCGGTGTCGCCCCGTACGTTCTCGCGCCGCTTCATCGAGGACACCGGGTACACGCCGATGCAGTGGGTGATGCGGGCCCGGGTGGACGTGGCGCGCGAGCTGCTGGAACGGTCCGAGCGGAGCGTCGAGCAGATCGCGGCGGACGTGGGCCTGGGCACGGGGGCGAACCTGCGGATGCACTTCCAGCGCACGCTGGGGACGACGCCGAGCGAGTACCGGCGTACGTTCACGCGCGGCGAGTAGCGGGGTCCGGGGCGGGCGCGGCGCGGGTGTGACTGGCGCGGGGACGCCTGTGGCGCGTGCGTGGCCGGGGGCGGTGCGGGTGCGGGACGCTTGTGGCGTGCGCGTGGCGCGATCCTTGCGAACCGTGGCGCTCGGGCCTACGCCGTACGCCGCCGCCGCGCGCGAACCTGGGTGGAGAACGCGAAGAGACTTCAGGAACTGGGGACACCACTCATGACCCGCATCGCCATCAACGGATTCGGCCGCATCGGGCGCAACGTGCTGCGCGCGCTGCTCGAACGGGACACCGACCTGGAGGTCGTGGCCGTCAACGACCTCACCGAGCCGGCCGCCCTCGCCCGCCTGATCGCTTTCGACTCGACCTCCGGCCGGCTCGGCCGCCCGGTGAGCGTCGACGGCGACGTCCTCGTCGTGGACGGCCGCCGCATCAAGGTGCTGGCCGAGCGCGAGCCGGCGCAGCTGCCGTGGGCTGACCTCGGTGTCGACATCGTGCTGGAGTCGACCGGCCGGTTCACCTCCGCGAAGGCCGCGCGCGCCCACCTCGACGCGGGCGCCCGGAAGGTCCTGGTCAGCGCGCCGTCCGACGGTGCCGACGTGACCCTCGCCTACGGGGTCAACACCGACGCGTACGACCCGGCCCTGCACACGATCGTCTCGAACGCCTCCTGCACCACCAACGCGCTCGCGCCGCTCGCCGCCGTCCTGCACGACCTCGCCGGCATCGAGCACGGCTTCATGACGACGGTGCACGCGTACACGCAGGAGCAGAACCTCCAGGACGGCCCGCACCGCGACCCCCGCCGGGCCCGCGCCGCCGGCGTCAACATCGTGCCCACCACCACCGGCGCCGCCAAGGCGATCGGCCTGGTCCTCCCCGACCTCGACGGCAAGCTCTCGGGCGACTCGATCCGCGTGCCGGTCCCGGTCGGCTCGATCGTCGAGCTCAACACGACCGTCTCCCGCGATGTCACCCGCGAGGACGTCCTGGCCGCCTACCGCACCGCGGCGCAGGGCCCGCTCGCCGGCGTCCTCGAGTACTCCGAGGACGCCCTCGTCTCCTCCGACATCACCGGCAACCCCGCCTCCGCCATCTTCGACTCCGCCCTCACCCGCGTCGACGGCCGCCACATCAAGGTCGTCGCCTGGTACGACAACGAGTGGGGCTTCTCCAACCGCGTGATCGACACCCTCCAGCTCCTCACCACCACCTGACCCTTCACCTCCCCCAACTCCCCCTCCCCGTCAGGGCGTCCGCGTGGCCAGCCCGGTGGGGACGGGGGAGGAGGCGGCGTCTTTCTGGGGGTATTCGTCCACCACCTTGAGGACGCGGGCGACGTTCTTCCCGTAGTCGACGCAGCCGCTCTGCACGTTGACGGTGACCACCCGTTTGCCGGTCTCGGGACTCTCAGGCAATTCGTACGTTCGCACGGTGAGGTCCCCACGCGTCGCCGAGAAACGCTTGCTGCCTGCGGGGGCGAGGTCCCAGCCGACCGTCTTGAGCCGGGCCACGAGGGTGGCGTCGATCTGAGCCTCCGATTCCTTGCCGGTCAACCCGGCCGCGAAATAGACGATCCTGTAGTCCAGTCGGGGCCGTTTGCCCGCGCAGTACTCGAAGGTGCCGTCGGTGACATCCCAGCCGTTCGTCACGTCGTGAACGGCCCGGTAGATCTTCCAGTACTCCTTCGCCACCGGCCGCCGTTGCTTGTCCGCGAGGCTGGTGGCGCTCGGTGCACTGCCGCCGCACGCGGTCACCAGGGTCAGCAGCAGTCCGCCGAGCGCGGCGCCTGCCGTCCGGTGCCTCATGGTTGGCCTCCTCCAGACCGTCGAAGTCGCCCTCGTCCCGTTTGCTGTCATACGAGTCCGTCCTCCTGGCAGTGGCCAGGCTGCGCCGTCGCGTCAGCATCGGTATCTGGTCGCGTGCCCAGGCGAAGTGGGCGTCGAGTTCGCCGAGTTCGCCGAGTTCGGTGGTCAGGAGTCCGAAGGGGTTCGCTTTCGACCGCCAGTCGTTGACGGCCGCCTGCGCGGAATCGTTGCCGTCGACGGTCGGTCTATGCCGCTGAAGTCGTCGCCGTCACCCTGCGGTTTTCCCATGCGTCCCCCCCGGGCCGTATGTGGCAAGTGCCGTCACGCGTCGGAGCTGTGTGACGGGTGGGGCCCAGTGTGCCAAGTGCTGACGGAAAGTGTCCACCTGTCTTCGAGAAGTGATCGTTGAGGGAGCGGAACGAGTGCGGGGAGGGGGGCTCTGCCGCGGTGACCCGCGCCGCCGCGGACGGCGCCGGTACGAGCGAGGAGAGAACGGGCTTCCCCTCCGCTTCTCTCCGCCCGGCGGCACCGCTAGTGTCGACTCCTGCTCGATCCGCACGTCGGCCCTGAACCGGACGCCGACCGCGGGTCTTGCTTCCCGATCTCACTACTCGACGTTTCTGCCGGCGATGGAGCCGACGCGGAGGCGGCCGCGGACTTCGATTCCGCCCCGCCCGCGTCACCATGGACGACTCCTGGTGGTGGGAGGGCGGTGCCCGCGAACGGGCGCCGCCCCCGGACCGCCCCACCGCGCAGCGGAAGGTTCGCCGTGACACCACGGCACTGGTTCCGTCGTATCGCACCCGAATCCCGCCCCACCGCAAGGGAGTTGGGGCGTGCCGCGCCCGGACTCCGCCGTGCCGCGCGGAGGTCCCGTACCCCCGTGGCGGCTCGGACGGGAGCAGCCTCCTACCGTTCCGCCCTGCGGACTCCCGGCGCGTCGGCCTTCTTCCTGGCCGCCGCCCCCGCCCGGGTCGGCGTGGCCATGGCCGGCCTCGGCATCGTCTGGCTGATCCACGGCGAGACCGGGTCGTTCGGGGTGGCCGGCCTGGTCACCGGCGCGTACGCCGTGGCGGAGACCCTGGTGGGCCCGCAGACGGCCCGCCTCATGGACCGGCTCGGGCAGCCGCGCGTCCTCGTCCCCCTCCTGTGCGCGCACGCCGTCGCGCTCGCCGCCCTCGTCACGCTGGCCTTGGCGGGGGCGCCCACGGCGTCGCTGATGGCGGCCGGCCTCGCCGCCGGCGCGACCATCCCGCAGGTCGGCGCGCTCTCGGCGGCCCGCTGGTCGGCGCTGCTGCACGGCAGGCCGGAACTCCCCGCGGCCTTCGCACTCGAAACGATCAGCAGCGACGCCGCGTTCCTCCTCGGCCCCGCCCTCGCGGTGCTGTCGGCGACTCGGCTGCACCCGGCCGCGGGCACGGTGCTGGCGGGGGCGCTCGTCGTCGGCGGTGGGCTGGCGTTCGCGGCGCAGCGCCGTACGACCCCGGCGCCGGGAGGCCCGCCCGCCCCGGCCCGTATGCCCAGCACGGCGCGCCCGAGGACGCTGTGGACCCGGAACTTCGCCACCCTGCTGGCGGTCAACCTCGCCCTGGGCGTCTTCTTCGGCTCGACGCAGGTCTCGGTGAGCGCCTTCGCCGACGCCCACCACGCGGCCTCCTCGGCCGGGTTCCTGTACGGACTGATGAGCGCGGCAAGCCTGTTGGCCGGACTCGCCTACGGGCGGCACCGCCCGCACACCCCGCCCGCTGCCCAACTGCCCCTGATCCTCAGCTTTCTGGCCGGTGCGTCGCTGCTGCCGCTGCTGGCCGACACCCCATTGTGGTTGGGCTGCGCGCTCCTGCTGCCCGGCGTCGGCGTCGCGCCGTGCATCATCGTCTGCTCGACGCTCGTCGAGTCGGTCGTGGACCGGTCGGTCCTGACCCAGTCCTTCACCTGGACGAACTCCGCGTGCGCGGGGGGCATCGCCGTCTCCGCCGCCGCGGTCGGCCGGCTCGTCGACGGCCCGGCCGGCACCCGCGCCGGCTTCAGCGTCCCCCTCCTCGCCCTGACCGCGACAGCCGCCCTGACCTGGTCCACCCGCCGCACCCTCACCGCCACCACAACTGCCGAAGGCCCCAAGGTTGTTACGGCGGCGCCCGACCCGACGTCGGCCGCCCCGTGACCACCCCGGTTCCGCAAGGCATACGTGGAAGGCGACGCGGTCAGGGAGTTCGGCCGAGGAGAGCGCGGAGGCCGGTGCGTACGGCGTCCCAGTCCGTGCGGGGGGCGTGGGCCAGGGCACGGGGGAGCCGGCGGGCACGCTCGTGGTGGTCGCGGCGCAACTGCTCGACGTCCAGCCGGACATCGGACGCGGCGCCGAACTCCGCCAGTTCGGCGATGCGTTGGTCCATCGCGGCGAGCAGCGCACGGTCGAGTTCGGCCACGGCCGCGACGAAGGCACTGGTCGGTACGGTCACCCGGCCGGTCCGCGGGCCGGTGAACTCGATGACGCCCTCGGGGTCGGGTTCGTGGCGCCAGGCGACGGTCACGGTGTCGTCGTCGCCGACGACGGTGCGCCAGAGGCGGACGGCCGGGGCGATGCGCAGATAGCCGGTGTAGAGGTAGCCCGCGCCGTGCCAGGTCAACGTGGCGTCGGCCTCGGGGGTTTCCACGGTGTCGAGGTGCGGCCACTCCTGGGCGACCTCGGCCGCGATGCCCACGAGGTCCGGCGGCACCGGCTCCATCGCCCCCGACACGAGCGCGAGCACGTCCTCCCACAGGCGGACGACGTAATACTCCACGTACGGGTGCGGTGCGCCGCGGACGTCACGCTCGCCGCGCAGTTCCCGAACGGTTCGCGCGGAGGTACCGCAGCAGTTCGTGGCCGCCGGCGTCGATGCCGTACCACCCGTCGGTCAGCCCGAACCAGTGCAGTTCGCGCCCGGCGCCCCACGGCTCGACCTCCGCCAACGGAGTCAACCCGAACCGGAAGCGGATCACGGGGTCTACGGGCCCGGCGGCGTCAACGGGGGCAACGGGGTCAACAGGGCCAACGGGGTTCACCCGTCCAGTATCCCCGCGGGCACGCCGCCCCCGTGGGTCAGATCCCGTGCGCCCGGCCGCCGTTCAGGCGGCGTCCTCGGGGTACCAGCGCAGCTCGATCGTGTTGCCGTCGGGGTCGAGGACGTAGAGGGACTGGGCGTCTCCTCGCGCGCCGAACCGCTTGCCCGGGCCGTCCACGACGGTGAACACGCCCGATTCCACGACTTCGTGCCAGTCCAGGGGCTCGACGACCAGGCAGAGGTGGTCCACGTTGGACTCGCCCCGGGGGTTCGCCACCAGGTCGATGATGGTGGTCGGGCTCACCCGGACCGAAGGGAACGGGGCCTTGCCCGCACGCCATTCGTCCACGCGCACCGGCTCCAGGCCCAGCGGCCCGCAGTAGAAGGCGAGGGCGCGGTCGACGTCCTCGACATTGAGCACCAGATGGTCAAAAGCGATGACGCGCATGGGGGTCTCCCTGGTCGGGGTGTGCGGGGGTGTGCCGGGTGTGCGGGTTGTGCGGTTGGGCGGAGTCCGGCCGATCCGGCACTCGGCCGATCCCGTACCGGAGCCGGTCCCGTAGCGGACCGATCCACCACCAGGAAAGTACCCGTCCGGCGATCACGGCCGCGATCGGTCGTCGGTCCTGGTCCGGGGGCCCCGGCCTACCGCCGCCGGTCCTGGTCCGGGGGTCCTCGCCCACCGCGGTCGGTCCTAGGCTCCAAGGCCCGACGCCAAGGTCCGACGCCCAACGCCCCCTGGTCCGACTCCCGTTCGCCCGACGGGTCAGCCGGGTCCGTCGCCGGCGGCCGCGAGGAGCGGCACCACCAGATCGCTGATGGGCGTCGGGATGCCGTGGGCCCGGCCGCGTCGCCGTACGACACCGTTGCGGATGTCCCATTCGAGCGGCCGGCCCGCCGCGCGGTCGGCGAGGATGGAGGTGCCCATGTCGGCCGGGTAGGCCCGGAATCCGTCGACGATCTCCTGCGGCACCTCGTCGCCCAGGACCGCGCCCTCGGCCCGGGCGACCGCGAGGCACTCCCGCAGGTAGTCCAGGGACAGCCGGGCGATGTCGTCGCGGGCGAACATGCCGCACCGGCGGCCGGTGAGGACCATCAACCCGGCGGCCGCGTTCTGCAGCAGCTTCCGCCACGCCACGGACGTGAAGTCCTCCGCCACGTCGACCGAGCACCGGGTGTCGCGCAGGGCGTCGAGCACCACGCGGCCGGCAGGCGTGTCCGGCACGGTCAGGCGGGCCTCGCCGCGCAGCCACACCGAACCGCCGGGCTGCACCTGGGCCGGGAACCACACGACCGAGGGCAGCACGGGGCAGCCGGGGACGTGGGGCGCGACGGCCGCTTCCTGCTCGACGCCGTTCTGCAGGACGCAGACCACGGTGTCCGTGTCGCACAGCGCCGCCAACCACGGTGCCGCCGCGTCCACTTGCGTCGATTTGACGGCGAGGAAGACAAGGTCGACCGGCTCCTCGGTCTGCGCCGGATCGATCCGCACCGGCCCCGGGACGACGACCAGACCGTCGGCGTCCCGGGGTTCCACGCACGGTTCCGGGCCCGGTCCCACGCGCAGTTCCAGGCGCTCGCGAGCCGTGCGGCCGCAGAGCATCGGGGTGCGGCCGGCCTCATGGAGCGCCGCCGCGACGGTGGTGCCGATCGCCCCCGGACCCACCACTGCGACGGTCGGGGGCAAGGGAGTTGTCCTCTTCGCCGAGGAGTCGATCTGAGCCATGGCCGCCAGGTTACTCTGTTACGTATGGACGACGGAACAGGTAATCGCGTTTCGCGACGCGGCGACGACCCACTCACGCGCTGGCTCGGGATCGTGCAGGCCCGCAGCGGTGATCTCGCCGCGAGCGAGGCGAAGGTGGTGAAGCTCCTGCTCTCCGATCCGCTGTTCGTCGGCACGAGCACCACCGCTCAAGTCGCCGCCCGCGCGGGCGTATCCGCCCCGAGCGTGGTCCGCGCCGCGCGAGCGATCGGGTTCGACGGCTTCACCGAACTCAAGCTGGAGATCGCCCGCGCCCGCGGGACCACCGAGTTCTTCGCGCCCTCGGAAGCGCTCACCGAGAACGCCTCGACAGCCGCGGTGCTCGAGACGTCCATACGAACCGGCCATGACGCGCTGACCGCGCTCGGCGGCGCCCTGGACCTCGCGGCTCTCGACGAAGCGGTCGGCGCGGTGCAAGGAGCGGGCCAGGTGGTCGTCATCGGCGCGGGTACCTCCGCCGCGGTCGCCGCGGACGCCGTGTTCCGCCTCCGCGCACTCGGCGCGAGGGCTGTCGCCATCCCGGACCACGAGTCGGCGATGATCGCGATGCGGCTCCTCCGCCCCGACGACGTGGTCATCGCCGTCAGTTCGACCGGACGCACCTCGTCGACCCTCAGCGTCGCCGATGCCGCCTCCTCCGCCGGCGCGACGCTGATCGCGATCACCAACCAGTACGACACGCCGCTCGCGGTCCTCGCCGACATCGCCCTCGTCGTCGGCGGCGCGCCGCTGCCGACGCAGATGGCCGCCGCGGGAAGCAGGCTCGCCGACCTCGTGGTCGTCGACGCGCTGGTGGCCGCCCTCGCCATCCGGGACCCGGAGCACAGCCGCCGAGCCGAGCGCGCCGGCATCGACCTCCCCGACATCACCTGATGCGGGGCGGCACGATCGCCATCGTCCTGGTCGCCGCGGTCGCGCACGCGATCTGGAACACGGCGTCGAAGTACAAGCGGGGCGACACCGTCCTGTTCGTCTGGGCCTACACCTGCGCGGCGGCGCTGGTGTGCGTCCCGCCCGGCGTCGTCCCCGTGATCACCGGTACGCAGCCGCTCAGTTGGCAGCTTGTGGTCGGCTCGACGGTCTCAGCCGTGATGCACGTGGTGTACTCCCTGACCCTGCAGACCGGTTACGACCGCTTCGAACTCGGCGTGGTCTACCCCGTCGCGCGCGGGACCGGGCCTGTCGTGACGATGCTGTCCGCGATCCTGCTCCTCGGAGAACGGCTCAGCGCGATCGCGACGCTCGGCGCCGTCGTTGTCGTCGTCGGCATAGTCGTCGTCGCCGGCAACCCGTTCCGCGGCGGTGGGCGCCAGGCGTTTCACGGCGTGCTCTGGGGCGCCGCGACCGGTGCCACGATCGCCGCCTACACCCTCTGGGACAGCCACTCGGTCACTTCCCTGCACCTGGCCCCGGTGACCTACCTCGCCGGCACGTTCCTGCTCCAGGGCCTGATCCTGGCGCCACGCGCGCTCCGCCGGCGCGACCAGATCCCGACCGCCCTCCGGGTCAACGCGGCGCCGATCGTCACCATCGCGGTCTTCTCCCCCCTCGCCTACGTCCTCGTCCTCACCGCCATGCGGACCGCACCCGTCGCACTCGTCGCGCCCCTGCGCGAGTCCTCCATCGTCATCGGATCGCTCCTCGCCTGGCGGCTCTTCCACGAAGCCCACCTCGCGCGCCGCGTCATAGGCGCCGCGATCGTCCTCGCCGGCATAGCGGCGATCAGCCTCTGACCCGAGCGCCCTGTCGGAGCCCTACGATGGGAGAGGTGAACCACCCCGTCGTCGGCCCCGAGCGTCCGCGAGATCCGCCGGCCACCCGACCGGCTGAGATCCCGGGTCTCCTCGCTTCCGACGCGAGCCGGCGATGAGACACGGGGAGCCGGTGTTCCTGTACGACGCGGGGAGCCGGCGGAGGCTTCCGCTCCCACCCCCGGCTGAGGGGCCGGTCCTGCTGTCGCCGACGCCCGCCCCACCCTCGCCGACCATAGGGGACGCACGAGCCGCCCTGACGGCCGAGGCGTTGCGCCGGCTGCTGGTCTGGAAGGGGTACGAAGTCGTTCGGGGGCTGCCGCCTCTGGGCGGCGGCTGTCCTGCGTCCGCAGCCGGGCGCGTGTGCGTCCACGTAGCCGCATCGCCGCCCGCCGGCGTGACGGGAACGCTCTGCCACATGGTCGTCGACGTGGTCTGGATCAGCAGGTTCAGCATGTACCTGTCCGCGGACTGGCACCGCGAGCGGCGTCTGCCGACCCTCGACGAGCTCGCGGACCTCGGCGTGTCGCTACCCGATGTCGCACTGGGCCTCCTCCTTTCCGGGCACTACCGCCGTCCACGGAAGGTCGACCGCACGGATCTGCGCCGCGGCATCGCCTTCCGGGACGCACCGACCGTCCGCCGTCGGTGGGCGCGTCTCACGGAGCGTCTCGAACCACTCCCCGAGGTCCGGTCCCATGCCGATGCCGTGGCGCTGCTGTCCCCGGACGGCAGACGCGTTCTCGCGGGGTTCGACGCGGCGATGAGCGGCGACCTGAACACCCCTCGTGCGCTGGCGCTGCTGTACCGGGCCCAGCGGGACCGCCAGGGGCTTCCTGACTCCGACCGGGCGGTGCTCGCCGCGACCGCCCGCACGCTGGTTCCGGTGACGATGACGATGGCGGCCCCCCGAGGTGACGCCGGCGCCGCGCCGAACGGCCCTGGGGAACAGTGGACTTGACCTTCGACGAGTGGCCGTGGCGAAGCGGCCCAAGGCGGGAAGCACGCGCGCGGCAGCTCAGCGCAGGACCAGGTCCGGGTGGGCCGGGTCGGTGTTCCTGACCACCGCGTCCGCCCGTTCGAGGGGGCGCACCTGGCGGGCGTACGCGGTCTCGTCGGGCTGGTACCTCGCGCGGTACCGCTCGCGCATGGCGCCGGGCTCGGGGTCCGCCGTCCACAGGGCGTCGCGTACGACGAAGCGCTCGACGGCCACCTCCGTGTCGACCTCGACATGGACCCAGAAGTCCCAGAGTGCTTCCAACTCCGGTTCCCTCAGGAACGCGCCGTCCACCAGCAGGACGGCGGAGTCGGGCGCGGTGAGGAGCGGGCGGTCGAGCAGGGAGCGCCTGGTCCAGCCGTCGTACGTGGCGGTGCGGTAGCGGCGGTCACCGCCGGGACCGAGCGGGGCGAGCAGTTGTCCGCGCAGGGCCCCGGTGTCGTAGACGCGCCGGATGGGCCACTCCCGCTGGAGGTCCGGCCGCTCGACGGCCGGGCGCCGCAGCTCCGGCGGCACCTTGAACAGGTCGGCCGAGGCGCGGACGGCGGGACGGTCGCGTGCGATGAGCCGCTCGGCGAGTTCGGTGGCGAGGGTCGTCTTGCCGGAGGCGGTCGCCCCGTCGACGGCCACCCGTACCGGGTGATCCCGCCGGTCCGCCGTGATCCGGTCCAACAGCCGCTCCAGCACGGCGAGTCGGGCCGCACCCGGTGGCGCGGGCGCCGGCTGAGGCGGGACGTCGCCCGGGTGAGCTTGCAGGTGCGCGCCCATCGGGGTCAGGCAGCGCCCCTGGCCGGTCTCGATGACGTAGACGTCGTGGACGACCCACTCCTCGGGGGTCCGCGGATCGCTCCGCACCCGCCGCAGCGCGGCCACCGCCTCCCCGATCTCCGCCTCCGGCCAACCCAGTCGGGCCAGAAAGCGGGGAAGCCCCGCCTGAACGGCCGCGGGCAACTCGACGAAGCACGCCAGCGCGTGGAGCAGGTCCTTGCGCAGCGGGTCGTACCCCGTGCTCATCGCCGGAAGCGCCCGGACGACACGCGTCAGCCGGCGCGGGTCCGCGTGGCGCGGCCGCGCGTGCGTCTCGTACGGCTCCCGGGAGTAGCGGACCGCGAGGGGCACGCTGCCGTCCATTCCTCGCTCCTCGTCCGTCGTCCTTCTCCCGCTTCCCACCGCCGCTGACCAGGGCCGCCGGGGGCGTTGTCACATTCCGGCGGGCTGTCTCGTCAGAGGGGCGTCAACGCAGAACAGTGCGACAGTACGGCAGAGGCAGGGAACACGATGGATGCTCGGTTGAAGGTCATGAACAACCCGGTCGGGGTCAAGGCGCTCGGCCACCTCATCAAGGCGGGGAAGGCGGTGGACGACTCCGCCATGCCGTCCGCGACGCTGGAGCTGGTGAAGATCCGCGCCAGCCAGATCAACGGCTGCGGGGGTTGCCTCGACATGCACACGAAGGACGCCCTCCACGCGGGGGAGAGCTCCGTACGCCTCAACATGGTCGCCGCCTGGCGGGAGGCCACGGTCTTCACCGACGCCGAGCGCGCCGCGCTGGAGCTGGCGGAGCAGGGCACGCGGATCGCGGACGCGGGCGGCGGTGTCACGGACGAGGCGTGGGCGAACGCCGCGAAGCACTACGACGAGGAGCAACTGGTCGCCCTGGTGACGACCATCGCCGTCATCAACGCCTTCAACCGGCTGAACGTCATCGTGCGGCAGCCGGCCGGTGACTACGTGGCCGGCCAGTTCGACTGACGGCGCTCCTACGACCTCGGCGTACGTCGCGCCCGGCCACGGGGTGGGCGCGACGGCCGGGGCGGCCGGGGCGGGCGGTCAGTCCTCCCCGACGCTGTAGTCGAGCAGGACGACACGGTCGTCGAGCACCGCGGTGCCGAGCAGGCTCAGCCGCATGTCGGGCAGGTCCGCGAAGACCGGGCCCTCGCCGGCGGTGCCGTGGATCGTCGGGAAGAGCATGATGCGCACCCGGTCCACCAGACCGAGCCGGAAGAGGCTGCGGACGAGCGACGGGCTGCCGATGGTCCGCATCGGCAGCCCGTCCGGCAGGGCCTTCAGCCGGGGCACGGAGGTTTCCACCGGCTCATCGACCACCGTGGTGTTCGCCCAGGTCAGCGGCGGGTTGAGGGTCTTCGAGAAGACGATCTTGGGCAGCTCGGCCATGCGCGGGAAGGTCGGGTCGTCGTGCTGCGCGACGATCTCGGCCATCTCGCGGTACGTCGTGGCGCCCATGAGCATCACATGGTCCTCGGCGAGCTGCGCGTCGATCCACCCGTACAGGCCCGGGGCGCCGTAGCCCCAGTACGGCGCGGGCTGCGGCCCGCCCCTGCCGTATCCGTCCACGGTGCTGAACATGTCCACTCGCAACTCACGCACGATTCCTCCTGGCTGACGGACTGGCTGACGGACCGGCCGGCGGACCGGCCGGCGGACCGGCTTACGGACCCGCCGACGGACTCAGGAACCGACCGGCCGGCTCCTGCGCGTCGGCGGTTCACCCGGGTTGACGATCGGGACGGCGCGAACTCATCGGTCGGCAGGCGGCGGGCCACCGACCGCCGCGCGCAGACCGCGCGGCGCACCCCGGTGCGAGGGGCCCGGGAGCGGCGAAATCCCTTACGTAGCACGGGCGTCGGCGAGAGTTCACGCACTCGTAACGCCCTGTGAGGACAACCCGGGCGGAGGTCGCGCGGTCGTCCTTGTCGGGGGAAATCCACACCGGATCGGCGCAACGCCGGAGCCTCGGCTCCCCTCCACACAAGTAGTCGCGCGTGCCCGCGCCGTGCCGCCGGACCACCGGCGGGCGTCGGGGCCGGGGGAGGAAACGGTCGGTATGGATGCAGGCTCGTATCCGGGCGGCGGGGCAGTGGCGCAACGACCACCGGCATCGGTGGACGGCACCGCGGCGCCGGCCCGGCACGAGGGGGCGCGGGAGGGGGCGGAACAGGCGGAACCGGGCGGTTCGGCGCCTGGGTCCGCGGCCACCCCCGCCCAGTGGCACCGCGGGATGACGCTGATCGGCACGATCAGCCTGTTCATCGGGACCCGCGGCACCTGGACCGAGGCGATGGGCAGGCACCCGTCGCTCGCCGCCCTCATCTCGGTCTGCTACGCCGGGATTCTCGTCGCCGGCGTCGCCGCCTGCGCCGTGCGGACCCGCCGCGCGCTGGCGAGAGTCGACGCGGGCGTCCTCGTGATCGCCCTCGTCCTGGTCGTCTGCCGCTACGCGCTCCACCACGCGGGCGCCGACGAGGGAGTGCTGACCGCCCAGGCCGCCCACGCCATCGCGCACGGCCGGCCCATCTACGACCAGCCGTGGCCATGGCTGTTCGAGCACAGCGGCATCGCGCTCACCAAGACCATGAGCGGCGGCGCCGACTACACGTACGGCTACCCGCCGCTGACCGCGCTGCTCACCGCGCCCGTGCACCTGGTGGTGCACAGCACCGCCGCGGCCACGATGGTGAGCACCGGCGCCCTGATGGCGGGCGCCGTCGTGCTGTGGCTGATGCTGCCCGCGCCGTGGCGGTCCGCGGCCACCGCCGTGTGCCTCGGCTTCGACCTGCTGCCGCAGTACGCCCGCGAGGGCTACCCGGCCATGCTCGCCTTCGCCCTGCTGGTCCCGGTCGTGGTCCGCTGGCCGGAGACCGGCGCCGGCGGCCGGCTCGGACGCGCCGGGGTGGTGCGCGCGGTCTGCCTCGGCGCGGCCTGCGCCTCCCAGCAACTCGCCTGGTTCCTCACGCCGTTCCTGCTCGTCGCGCTCTACGCGGTGCGGCGCGGCGAACTCGGCAGGCGCGAGGCGCTGGCGCTGACGGCCCGCTACACGGGCACCGCCCTGGTGTCCTGGGGCATCCTGAACGCGTACTTCGCCGCGCAGGACCCGGTGGGCTGGCTGCACGGCATCATGCTGCCGCTGACGCAGAACGCGATCCTGCACGGGCAGGGCGTCGTGGACATCTCGTACTACTTCACCGACGGCAGCAGCCGGCTGAGCTTCTACTCCTACGCCAGCGTGCTGCTCCTGCTCGGCCTGCTCGCCGCCACCTGCCTGTTCGTGCGGCGGCTCGGGCTCGCGGTCACGGTGCTGCCGTGGGCGTCGTTCTACTTCGCCACCCGCTCGCAGGACGGCTACTTCCTGATGCTCACGCCGCTGTGGCTGGCGACCCTCGCGACCGTGCCCGCCTCCGCGCTGGCCCACGCCTGGCAGCCGCGGCTGCCGGAGCGGCTGCGCGGCCGCCGCGCCAAGGCGGCGGTGGTGGCCGGGCTGCTGGTCCCGTCGGTGCTGTGCGTGGCGGTGGCCGTCGCGAGCCCGCCGCCGCTGTCGATGACCATCACCACGCAGCCGGCCCGCGCGCACCACGGGCTCACCTCCGTGACCGTCCGGGTGACCAACAAGGGGTCCGCCACCCTGACCCCGCACTTCGCGTCCCGCAGCGGCCAGGGCTCCTCCGGCTGGTGGGCGATCCGGTCCGGCGCCCGCACCCTGCCCCCGCACGCCTCCACCACCTACCGCCTCACGCCCCCCGGCGGCTACCGCGGCTTCCCCCCGCACCAGCACCTCTACCTGACGGTCTTCACCGCCGACCCGATGACCATCACCTCGGGCCTCATCCCTTCGAAGGGAGCCCCGCCCCGCTGAGCGCGGGCGGGCGGATCATGAACACGTCGATCGGGTCCTCGGACTCGACGGTGAAGCCGTGGCGCTCGTAGAGGCGGCGCGCGCCGCTGCCCTGGAGGACGATCAGGCGGGTGGTGACGCCCTCCTCGTCGGCCCGGGCGAGGAGCGAGCGGAGTACGGCGGTGCCCAGCCCGCGGCCCTGGTGGCGGTGGGCGAGGTAGAAGTGCTCCAGGACGCGGGAGCCGTCGTCGGCGGGGCGGAAGGTGACGGACCCGGCGACGTCGGAGCCCACCGTGATGAGCGAGGTGTGCTTCTGCGAGAAGCCGTCCCGCACCCGCTGCCGCGCCCGGTGGTCGTCGTACCGCCCGAGCCGCTCCAGGTCCGCGCGCATGACCGCGACCTTCAGCTCGGCCACCGTCTCGACGTCGGCCGGCGTCGCGGGGCGCAGCGACCAGCCGGCGGCGGAATCCGCGGGGCGCGGCGCGTGATCGGCGGCGGAATCCGCAGGGCGCCGCGTCTGACCGGCGGCGGAATCCGCGGCGGTCCGGTCGGTGGCCGGCCCGGTCACCGTGCCGTCAGCCGTCCTGTTCCCGCCCGCGCTCCTGGCCACGGCATCGGTGCTCATTCGTTCCCTCCCTGGGTGTCGCCCGCCTCCGCGGCGCCTGCCGCGGCCGGGGGACCGTCCTCCACGCTTCCGGACTGGGCCGGCACGGGGACGGCGGGGCCGCCGGTGATCACGATACCCTCGCGGGCGAACGCGTGTTTGATTCGCCAGCGCAGCTCGCGGGAGACGTTCGCGGCCTGCCCGGGCATCGTGCGGGCCTGGGCCTGCACCACCACGGAGTCCGTGCCGACCGACTCCAGGCCGAGCACCTTCACCGGCTCCCACAGCCGCTCGTCCCACGGGGACTCCTTGGCCATGTCGTCGGCGGTCGCCGCGATCACCGCGCGGGCCCGCTCCAGGTCCTCGCCCGCGCCGACCTGGACATCGACCACGGCGGTGGCCCAGCCCTGGCTGAGGTTCCCGATCCGCTTCACCTCGCCGTTGCGGACGTACCAGATCTCGCCGCCTTCGCCGCGCAGCTTGGTGACCCGCAGGCCCACCTCCACCACCGTGCCGGACGCCACGCCCGCGTCGATGACGTCGCCGACGCCGTACTGGTCCTCCAGGATCATGAAGACCCCGGAGAGGAAGTCCGTCACCAGGTTGCGGGCGCCGAAGCCGATCGCGACCCCGGCCACACCCGCGCTGGCCAGCAGCGGCGCCAGGTTGATCTTCAGCACGGACAGCACCGTCAGCGCCGCGGTGCCCAGGATCAGGAACGAGGCCACGCTGCGCAGCACCGACCCGATCGCCTCGCTGCGCTGCCGGCGCCGCTCCGCGTTGACCAGCAGCCCGCCGAGCGCGGTGTTCGCGGCGACCTCGGCACCCCGGTTCATCCGCTCGATCAGTCGGCTGATCGTCTTGCGTACCACCGAACGGAGTACGACCGCGATCGCGACGATCAGCAGGATGCGCAGTCCCGAGCTGAGCCAGTTCGCCCAGTTGTCGTCGACCCAGCTGCTGGCCTGTGCCGCCGAACGGGGGACGTCCGTGAAAGGCAGCGTGTTCTGGGGCTGCGGCGTCGGGCTGGACACGTACGAGACCTCCGTCGAAGTGCGAAGGGTCCAATCTAACGGCGCGAAAAACATGTGAACGATGTCGTTCCGTTGCACGTTGGAAGGGCGGAAGGGCTCTGATCGGGGGATGTATGGAGGGTGAGGCGGCGTTGCCACACCAGGGGAAGTGAGATGGGAGGAGCAGAAGTGTGGTCCAAAACACCTTCGGTCCGTTACCCGGGCATGGTGGCGCGGTGCACCGCATTCCGGAGAGACTGAGGCCAGATCGTCCCGGCGCGAGCCACGCGCCGCCGGCGCCAAAGGAGGCATCCGTGCCGCATGTCCTGGTCCTGAACGCGTCGTACGAGCCGCTCGGCGTCGTACCGCTTCGCCGCGCACTCATCCTCGTGCTCAACAACAAGGCCGTGTGCCTGGAGGAATCCGGCGCCTACCTGCACAGCGAGACCCAGGCGCTGCCCGCGCCGAGTGTCGTGAAACTCACCAAATTCGTCCGCGTCCCCTTCCGGGGCACCGTGCCGCTGACCCGCCGGGCGCTGTTCGCCCGCGACGGGGGCAAGTGCGCGTACTGCGGGGCCGCCGCCACCAGCGTCGACCACGTCATCCCGCGCAGCCGTGGCGGCCAGCACGCCTGGGACAACGTGGTGGCGGCGTGCAGACGCTGCAACCACGTCAAGGCCGATCGCCATGTCGCCGAGCTGGGATGGCGGCTGCGCCATCAACCGGCCCCACCGTCGGGGCTGGCCTGGCGGATCATCGGGACCGGTCATCGGGACCCGAGGTGGCTGCCATACCTGCAACCCTTCGGCGCGGATGACGCCCTGGCCCGGATCGACGGCATATCAGCCTGAGATCCGGGCTCAGCTATTTTCGAAACGATGTCCCCGACCCCGCGCGTACGCGGGATCGGGGACACCGTCGTGCCTGGGCGGCCGGGAGGCCAACGTTCGCTACCGGGTCGTGCCGACCGCGTAGATCTCCAGGTTCTTGTTGACGTAGCTCTGGTCCGGGTCGGAGACGGGCACGTCGATGGCCACCTTCAGGGACTTGGAGTGGGTCTCGTTGGGCGGTGTGATGATCATGGTGGTGTACGTGTAGCCGCTGCTCTTGTCGCTGCTGCCGTTGAGCGCGTAGTAGAGGGAGAAACCGTTCCCCTGGCCGGGGGCCAGCTTGACGGTGGGCGTGGTGCCGGGGTCACGGCGGGGGACGTCGACGGACCGGCCCGAGCTCCCCCGCAGGGAGACGCCCGCGAAGCCGTGCATCGTGCAGGACTTCTGGCCGATGTTCGTGAAGTCGACCAGCTCCAGTCCCTCTCCCGCGGGGCCGCGCGTCGCCGAGATGGCGAGGTCGGAGGTCTTGCACGTGCCGCTGGAAGCCGAGCCGGAACCGGAGTTCGAGGAGCCGGAGCCGCCGCCCGTGCTGCTGGAACCGCCGGAGCTGCCGGAGCTGCCGGAGACGCTGCCGGACGTACCGCTGGAACCGCTGCCGGAGGAGCCGTCCTGGCCGCCCGTGGTGCTGGGCGCCGACGTCGCGTCGGACGCGCCGGGCGCGGAGCTGGGCGCCAACGTCTGGCCGGCGTCGCTGGACGAGGTCGCCCCGGCGGTGTCGGACGACGTCGGTCCGGAGGCGCTGGAGTCGTCGGGGCCGCAAGCCGTCAGGGACAGTCCGGCGGCCACGGCGACCAGAGCGATGACCGAGAGCCTCTTGCTGCTGCGCATTGCCACTCCGTAGATCGATGCCGGCCCACATGGTGCGGACCCTTCTGCGTTCATGGAGTTCCGCCGCACCCGGGCCGGTTGCCCGCGGCCATGACCGCGACAACCCCGTGACACGTGGGCCGCATGATCGCGACAGACGGAACGCGACGGCGGCATCCGCCACGCCTGCACCACGGGTACGCCTGCGCCACGGGTACGGCCGCACGCCGTGCGGCACACGCGGCCCCACCGCCAACAGGTGGGCCGTGCGGGCCTTTCCGGAGGCCGGGCCGGCCCGTCGCCCGCCCCGGCAACGTGGCCGGAAGGCCGCCGAGGAGCCGCCCGTGAGTTATCCACAGGGGCTCCGCGGGTGAACGCCCGGACGTGCGAGGATGGTCGTGCCATCGGGGGAGATCCGGTGAGCGGGACCCGGGTGAGCGATATCCGGATCGATCCGTTCGACAAGTTCGGTAGCGAAGGAGAGGGCCGTCGTGGCTGGTACGAACCTCACGCGTGTGGAGGCGCAGGAGCGTGCGCGCCTGCTCACCGTGGACGCGTACGACATCGAGCTGGACCTGCGCGGCGCCCAGGACGGAGGAACCTTCCGCTCGGTCACCACCGTGCGCTTCGCGGCGAGCGAGCCCGGGTCGAGCTTCATCGACCTGGTCGCCCCCGCCGTGCACGAAGTGGTGCTCAACGGCACCTCGCTCGACCCGGCCCAGGTGTTCGCCGACTCCCGGATCGCGCTCGACGCGCTGCCGGCCGGTCCCAGCGAGCTGCGGGTCGTCGCCGACTGCGCGTACACCAACAGCGGTGAGGGTCTGCACCGTTTCGTCGACCCGGTCGACAAGCAGGCCTATCTGTACACGCAGTTCGAGGTGCCGGACGCGCGGCGGGTCTTCGCCAGCTTCGAGCAGCCCGACCTCAAGGCCAGCTTCGCCTTCACCGTCAAGGCGCCCGCCGGCTGGACCGTCGTGTCGAACTCTCCGACGCCCGAGCCGCCCGCCGACGGCGTGTGGGTCTTCGAGCCCACCCCCCGCATCTCGTCGTACATCACGGCGCTGATCGTCGGTCCGTACGCGGCGGTGCACAGCACCTGGGAGGGCGAGGGCGGCCGCAGCGTGCCGCTGGGCGTCTACTGCCGCCCGTCGCTCGTCGAGCACCTGGACGCCGAGGAGATCTTCGCCGTCACCCGGCAGGGCTTCGACTGGTTCCACGACAAGTTCGCCCACCCGTACCCGTTCGCCAAGTACGACCAGCTCTTCGTCCCGGAGTTCAACGCCGGCGCGATGGAGAACGCGGCCGCGGTCACCATCCGGGACCAGTACGTCTTCCGCTCCAAGGTCACCGACTCGGCCTACGAACTGCGGGCCGAGACGATCCTGCACGAGCTGGCCCACATGTGGTTCGGCGACCTGGTCACCATGGAGTGGTGGAACGACCTCTGGCTCAACGAGTCGTTCGCCACCTACACCTCCATCGCCTGCCAGGCGCACGCCCCCGGCTCGAAGTGGCCGCACTCCTGGACCACCTTCGCCAACAGCATGAAGACCTGGGCGTACCGCCAGGACCAGCTCCCCTCCACCCACCCGATCATGGCGGAGATCAACGACCTGGAAGACGTCCTGGTCAACTTCGACGGCATCACCTACGCCAAGGGTGCCTCCGTCCTCAAGCAGCTCGTCGCCTACGTCGGAATGGACGAGTTCTTCGCGGGCGTGCAGCAGTACTTCAAGCGCCACGCATGGGGCAACACCCGGCTGTCGGACCTGCTCGGCGCGCTGGAGGAGACCTCCGGCCGCGACCTGAAGTCCTGGTCGAAGGCATGGCTGGAGACCGCCGGCATCAACGTGCTGCGGCCGGAGATCGAGATCGGCGCCGACGGCACCGTCACCTCCTTCGCGGTCCGCCAGGAGGCGCCCGAGCTGCCGATCGGCGCCAAGGGCGTGCCGGTGCTGCGTCCGCACCGCATCGCCATCGGTGCGTACGACCTGAAGGACGGCGCCCTGGTCCGCACCCGCCGGGTCGAGCTGGACGTCGACGGCGCTCTCACCGAGGTGCCCGAGCTGGCCGGCACCCCCCGCCCCGATGTCTTCCTGCTCAACGACGACGACCTGTCGTACGCCAAGATCCGGCTCGACGAGCAGTCCCTCGCCGTGGTCCGCGACCACCTCGGCGACTTCACCGAGTCGCTGCCGCGCGCACTGGTCTGGGCCGCCGCGTGGGACATGACGCGGGACGGCGAACTGGCCGCCCGCGACTACCTGGAGCTGGTGCTGCACGGCATCGGCAAGGAGAGCGGCATCGGTGTGGTGCAGACCCTGCACCGCCAGGTCAAGCTGGCCCTCGACTCGTACGTGGCGCCGCAGTGGCGGGAGACCGGTGTGGCCCGCTGGACGCAGGCGTCCCTCGACCACCTGCGGGCCGCCGCCCCCGGCAGCGACCACCAGCTCGCCTGGGCCCGTGCCTTCGCCGCCACCGCCCACACCCCCGAGCAGCTCGACGTCCTCCAGGGCCTGCTCGACGGCAGCGACAGCATCGACGGCCTGGCGGTGGACACCGACCTGCGCTGGGCGCTGCTGACCCGGCTGGCCGCGACCGGCCGGGCCGGCGAGGACGCGATCGACGCCGAGCTGGTCCGCGACCCCACCTCGGCCGGCGAGCAGCACGCCGCCGCGGCCCGGGCCGCCCGCCCCGGCGCGGAGAACAAGGCCGAGGTGTGGGCGTCGGTCGTCGACGAGGACAAGCTGCCCAACGCGGTGCAGGAGGCCGTCATCGGCGGTTTCGTGCAGAGCGACCAGCGCGAGCTGCTCGCCCCTTACGTCGAGCGGTACTTCGCCTCGGTGAAGGGCGTGTGGGACTCGCGCAGCTACGAGATGGCGCAGCAGGTCGTGGTCGGCCTGTACCCGTCCCTCCAGATCTCGCAGTCGACGCTGGACGCGACCGACGCGTGGCTGGCCTCGGCCGAGCCGGTGCCGGCGCTGCGCCGGCTGGTGGTGGAGTCCCGCTCCGGCGTCGAGCGGGCCCTGAAGGCGCAGGCCGCCGACGAGGCCGCGAGCCGGGCGGCCGCTTCGTAGCACCGCCTCGCGCCTGGCGGGCGCATGGTTCGACGACGGTGCCCCGGTCGTTTTCGGCCGGGGCACCGTTGCGTCTGCCGTGGGCTGAGGGAGCGTCATCGGCCATGCGTGGCGGGCGCGTTCGGAGGGTCGTGCGGCGCTCAGGTGAACAACGCGCCGCGGCGGGAGTGGCGTAGCGGTAACAGAGGTAAAGGTGTGGCCAACTGCTTCCTGCACGTTGGCCACTTGTTCACCGGCGGCCCCCATCGGCCCATGCCTCCCTCCGTTCAGAGTGCCCTGGGGCCTCGGCAAAGGGGGCCGCACCGACGGCTCAAGGAGGGACGTTCATGGCCGAGTTGACGCGACGCAGACTCCTCGGATCGACGGCTGGAGTGGTGGGCGGCGCGGCTGCGCTGGCGCTGCTTCCGCCGAGCGTGCAGAAGGCGGTCGCCGCCGGCCCGCCGCGCAGCGGCTCGCTGCGCGACATCGAGCACGTGGTCATGCTGATGCAGGAGAACCGGTCGTTCGACCACTACTTCGGCACCCTGTCCGGCGTGCGCGGCTTCAACGACCCGCACGCCAAGCGGCTGTCCACCGGCCGCTCGGTCTTCTACCAGCCGGACGCCGAGAACCCCGACGGCTACACGCTTCCCTTCCACCTGGACACCAAGAGCACCAGCGCCCAGGCGATCCCCTCCACCAGCCACGCCTACGCGGTGCAGCACCAGGCGTGGAACGGCGGCGCGATGGACCAGTGGCTGCCGGCGCACCGCGCGGCCGACGGCGCCAACGGCCCCTACGTGATGGGCTACTACACGCGCGAGGACATCCCGTTCCAGTTCGCGCTGGCCGAGACGTTCACCATCTGCGACAACTACTACTGCTCGATGATGGGCCCGACCTGGCCGAACCGGCTGTACTGGATGACCGGCACGGTCGACCCGGGCGGCACCAAGGGCGGCCCGATCATCAGCAACGTGGCGCCGAGCCCGTACCGCTGGACCACCTACGCGGAGCGGCTGCAGGCGGCCGGCGTGGACTGGCGGGTCTACCAGGAGACCGACAACTACGGCACCAACATGCTGTCGGAGTTCCAGCAGTTCCAGGACGCCAAGCCGGGCGAGCCGCTGCACGACCGGGCGATGGTCTTCCAGCCCGAGGGCACCTTCGAGGACGACGCCCGCAACGACCGGCTGCCGGCCGTGTCGTGGATTCTGCCCACCAGCTACCAGTCCGAGCACCCGGACTACCTGCCGGCCGCCGGCGCGGACTTCGTCGCCTCCAAGATCGAGGCGATCGCGTCCAACCCGAAGGTGTGGGCGAAGACCGCGTTCATCCTCAACTACGACGAGAACGACGGCCTCTTCGACCACGTGGTGCCGCCCACCCCGAAGGCCGGCACGCCGGACGAGTTCATCAACGGGCTGCCGATCGGCGCGGGCTTCCGGGTGCCCTCGATCATCATCTCGCCGTGGACGGTCGGCGGCTGGGTGGCGAGCGAGGCGTTCGACCACACCTCGTCGCTGCGGTTCCTGGAGCGCTTCACCGGGGTCGAGGAGCCCAACATCTCGCAGTGGCGCCGCCGCACCTTCGGCGACCTCACCTCGGCGTTCCGCTTCTCCGACACGACGCGGAAGCCGCCGCGGCTGCCCGACAACACCGCCGAGCAGCTGGCCGAGGCCGAGCAGGAGGTCGCCACCCTCCCCAAGCCGACGCTCCCGGGCGCCGACCAGAGCTTCCCCAAGCAGGAGAAGGGCAACCGCCCCCACACGTGACCGGCAGGTGAGCCGTCGAAACGGTCCCGCGCCCCCCTCCAGAGGCGCGGGACCGCGTGTGTGGACCCTGCCGCGAGCAGCGGGCCGGTCAGAAGGTCCGGGATGCCGTGCCGGCGGCGACGGCCCGGCGGGAGGCCCCGGGTGCGGTGCGTACGGCGGCGCACAGGCCGGTGCCCGCGGGAGTAGCGGCGGTCGGTGGGGCGGCCGGCGCGGGGGCCGGATCGGCGGTGGTCACCGCCGGGAGGGACGTCATCACCGCGGCCGGCGCCGTGAACCGTACGGCGTCCACGGGGAGCCGGTTCTCAAGACGGACCAGCAGCGCCGCGGCCGACAGCGCGGTCCCGGTCAGCAGCAGCCAGGGCAGCCGCGCGTCGGCGGCGTTCAGCGCGGTGAAGAGCGAGGGCGCGAGCGTGCTCGCCAGCGACCAGGAGAGCTGGTACGTGGCCATGTAGCGGCCGCGCAGCTCACCGGGTGCGGCTGCCACGGCGAGCGAGCCCGACGCCGGGTTGTGCACCGTCTCGGCGGTCGTGTAGAGCACCACCAGCGCGAACAGCCCGGCGGGCAGCACCCATCCGGAGTGCGGCCGGACCGTGCCGAGCAGCGCGAGCCCGGCGAACGCGGTCGCGAACAGGGTCGCCCCGAGCGCCGCCGCCCGGGTCCGCCGGCCGCCGCGGCGCCGTACCACCCCGGCCACCGCCACCCCGCCGACCGCGCACAGCACCGTGTTCAGCGTGAACGCGGCCCCGGTCAGCGCCTGCGGCAGCCCCAGCCGGCCGACGATGAACAGCGGGAACATCACCGGCAGCGCGGAATACCCCAGCGCGGTGAGGAAGTTGGCGCCGGTCAGGCCGAGGAAGGCCCGGTCGCGCAGCACCACCCGGTAGCCCGCAGCCGAGCCCTGACCCGCGCGACCGCGCCCGAGCGGAAGGAGCGGACGGAGCGGCCGGAGCGGTCGGCGGCCCGCGGCCGCAGGCACCGGCGCCGCGCCGTCCACGCCCCGCCCGTCCACGCCCCGCCCGTCCACGCCCCGCCCGCCCCGCGCACTCCGCACGCCCCGCACGCCCCGCACGAGGAGGGCGGCCACCGCGAAGCTCGCCGCGTTGAGCCAGGCCGCGACCGTGAACCCGTTGCCGCCGGCGACCGAGACGGCCAGGGAGGCGAGCAGGGCGCCCGCGCCGAGCCCGCCGTTGCGCAGCGCGCGGGACGCCGCCTGGAGCCGGTCCCGGTCGGTGCCGGAGGCGACCTCGCCGATCCACGCCTGCTGCACCGCGGGGAACGCGCGGTCGCCGAAGGCGGTGAAGAGGGCGACGGCGGCGAAGGCCGGCAGCGTCGTCGCGAACGGGTAGAGCGCGAAGCCGATGCCGCGCACCCCGTAGAGGAGGAGCTGCACGCGGCGCGCGCCGTAGCGGTCGACGGCCGTGCCGGCCAGCGGCAGCGCGGCCATCCCGGCCAGCCCGACCGCGGTGAGCACCGCACCGACCACGGTGAACGACAGCCCGGTGATGTGGTGGAAGAAGACCAGGCTGAACGGCACGTACATGCCCGAGCCGACCGCGTCGACCCCCATCGCGGTGAGCATGGCCCGCTCGCCGGGAATCCCCGGCCGGCGCCGGGCCTGCTGGCCGGTCCGGGCCGCCGAACGTGTGCTGCTGCGCTGCATCGGAACCCCCGAAAGACCAAGTCGTTGCTAAGTAGCTTAGCAGTAAGCGACTTGAAGGCAAGCGACTTTTGCAGAAGTAACTTACCTGCAAGCTACTTTCTTGCCTTCGACCGACCCCGCGCCGATACTCGGAGCATGGAAACCGACGCCGTCGACGCGATCACCGGCCAGTGGAACCGTGAGCGCCCGGAACTGGACACGCGCGCGATGGCCGTGTTCGGCCGGATCTACCGGCTGTCGCGGCTGATGGGCGACCGGATGGAGAAGGAGTACCGCCGGTTCGGCATCGGCCGCGGCGAGTTCGACGTGCTCTCCACCCTGCGGCGCTCGGGCGAGCCGTACACCCTCTCGCCCCGGCAGCTCTCCGCGACGCTGATGCTGACCACCGGCGGGATGACCGGTCGGCTGGACAAGCTGGAGCGGGCCGGACTGCTGGAGCGCTCGCCCGACCCGGACGACCGCAGAGGTCTGCGGGTCTCGCTCACCGCGCGCGGGGTCGGGGTGATCGACGAGGCGGTCGCCGCCGGGGTGGAGGTGCAACAGGCCGCGCTCGACGGCATAGACGACAGCCAGGCGGAGCTGCTGGCCGACCTGCTGCGGCAGTTGCTGGCCTCGACCGAGGCCCGCCCGTCGGGCACGCAGGGTGGACCGGGCACGCAGGGTGGACCGGGATCGTCAGCCGGCCGGGCCGACGGCTCCGGGCAGCACTGAACCCCCGGACGCGCCTGGCGCGGGCGGGGGTTGCACGGGCGTGGGCGGGGACGCGTACGGGGACGGCCGGGCGGCCCGGCCTCGGTCGTCCTACCGCGCGATCAGTGCTCTTGCTGCTGCTTGCGGGACTTGTCCGTCACGATGACCAGCCCGGCGATGACCCCGAACAGCACCAGCGGAATGGCCACGAACAGGCCGAGGGTCTGGAGCACGCTCAGACCCGAACCCGGGTCGTCACCGTCGTCGTGCGCCACGGCGAAGGCGGGGGACGACATCAACAGCAGCAGCGCCGTACCGGTGGTGACGACCCCGGCGCGCACGACCTTCTTGGTGAGCTTCTTGTCCACGTACTCAATGTAGTGACCACACCTGTGACCCGTGCGCGCGGGGTGCCTTACAGGCGCGTCGGGCGCGTCGCGAGCGCCTGCCGCACCTCGTCGGCGAGCGCGTGCAGCCGCGGTGACGCGGCGAGCTGCTCCAGGGTGAGCGGCCGCCCGTCCGGACCGGCCACCGGCAGCCGCCAGTTCGGGTACTCCGTGGACGTGCCCGGCAGGTTCTGCGGGCGCCGGTCCCCGACCGTGTCCGGCAGCCACACCCCGATCATCCGCGCCGGGGTCCGGGCCAGGAACCGGTGCACCGCCTTCACCACCGCCTCCTCGTCCGCCGCGCCCTCCGGCAGCAGCCCCAGCCGGCCGAGCAGCGCGATCCACTCCGCGACCTCCGCGGCGTCCTCCGCCTGCTCCGCCTCGAGCGGCCGGCTGAGCAGTCCCAGCCGGTGCCGCAGCCCGACGTGCTCGCCGGTCAGCCGGGCCGCGGTGCTCGGCAGGTCGTGCGTGGTCGCCGTCGCCAGGCACGACTCCCGCCACGCCGAGGGCGGCAGCGGCCGGCGGTCCGGGTCGGCCCCGGAGTAGTCCCGCTCGAACCACAGCACGGACGTGCCCAGCACGCCCCGGTCGGCCAACTCCTCCCGCACCCCCGGCTCCACGGTGCCCAGGTCCTCGCCGATCACCACCGCGCCCGCTTCGTACGCCTCCAGCGCCAGCAGCCCGAGCATCGCCTCCGCGTCGTACCTGACGTAGGTGCCCTCCGTCGGCGGCCGGCCTTGCGGCACCCACCACAGCCGGAACAGGCCCATCACATGGTCCATCCGCAGGCCCCCGGCGTGCCGCAGCATCCGGGAGATCAGGTCGCGGTACGGCGCGTAGCCGGTCGCCGCCAGCGCGTCCGGCCGCCACGGCGGCAGCCCCCAGTCCTGGCCGCGGGAGTTGAAGGCGTCCGGCGGCGCCCCGACCGAGATGCCCGCGGCCAGCACGTCCTGCATCGACCAGGCGTCGGAACCGGCCGGGTGCACGCCCACCGCCAGGTCGTGCACCACCCCGACCGCCATCCCCGCGTCCCGTGCGGCCCGCTGCGCCGCGCCGAGCTGTCCGTCGGTGAGCCAGGTCAGCCAGGAGTGGAAGTCCACCCGCTCCATCAGCTCGCTGCGGGCCCGCGCCACCTGCGGCGAGCGCGGGTCGCGCAGCCCGGGCGGCCAGTTGTGCCAGTCCGGGCCGTGCAGTTCGGCCAGCGCCGACCAGGTGGCGTGGTCGTCCAGCGCCTGCCCCTGCTCGGCGAGGAAGTCGGCGTACGCGGCCCGGCGGCCCGGGCTCAGCGGCACCGTGCGCAGCAGCTCCAGCGCCCGCGACTTCAGCGCCCACACCGCGTCCCGGTCGATCAGCGCGTCCTTGAGCAGCACCTGGTCGCGCAGTTCGACGGCCTCGCGCAGCACGTCCGCGGCCTGCTCGCGCGACTCCGCCGGCAGGTAGGAGTACTCGGGGATCTCCTCCACCCGCAGATAGACCGGGTCGGGGAAGCGGCGCGAGGACGGGCGGTACGGCGAGGGATCGGTCGGGCGGCCGGGCACGGCCGCGTGCAGCGGGTTGATCTGCACGAAGCCCGCGCCCAGGGTCCGGCCCGACCACGCGGCGAGGTCGGCCAGGTCGGCGAGGTCGCCCATGCCCCACGAGCGGGACGACAGGGTGGAGTAGAGCTGCGCCATGAAGCCGAAGGTGCGCTCCGGCGGGCCGGGCAGCCGCTCCGGCGCGACCACCAGGTCGCCGGTCGCGGTCCGCCCGTCGGCGGATGTGGCGCGCAGGACGTAGCGGCCCGGCGCGGTCGGGGCGGCCGGCAGCGGCTCGCCGGTGCGGGTGGCCACGGTCAGCCGGGTGCCGCGCGGCAGCCGGGCCCGGACCGTGTCGAGGGTGCCGTGGCCGGCCCGCAGCACCGTGCAGGGGTTGAGCAGCCGGTGCGACTCGCGACGCTCGTACGCCGCCAGCGCGTCCTTCACTGAGCAGTGCGTGCTCGCGTCCACCCCGAGCGCCGCCAGCACGGCCACGATCGTCTCCTCCGGCACGGGCACTTCCGTATCCGCGGTCGGGCGGTACGTCACGTCCACGCCGTACAACCCGGCCAGCCGTACCCGGTCCATCGGGCCTCCGTCCTCACAGTGGGTGCACACACCCCTACCCCGGGGCGCCCCCCTCCTACCCCGCCCCGGGGGTCTCACCCGCGCGGAACCGCCGCCGGCGCGGGCGAACAGGGGCCGGTCGGGGAGATCCCTCCGGGTGGCTGGTCGGGAAAACCCCACCACGAGGACGCCGGAGAGCGCCATGGTCCGCGCGGCCCGCGCTTCGTAGTTTCGAAGCGTGGACGAATACGGAGCGAGCCCGATGACCAGCCCGACGACGAGCACGCCGAGCATGCCGATCGGCATGCCGGTCGGCACGGCGACAGGCACCGCGACAGGCACCGCGACCCCCGCGGTGGAACTGCGTGGTGTGCGCCGGACCTACGGCCGGGGCGACGCGGCGGTGCACGCGCTGCGCGGGGTCGATCTGGCGCTGCCGCGCGGCAGTTTCACCGCGGTCATGGGGCCGTCCGGCTCCGGCAAGAGCACCTTCCTCCAGTGCGCGGCCGGCCTGGACCGCCCGTCGGGCGGCTCGGTGCTGCTCGGCGGCGAGGAGATCACCGGACTGAGCGAGAACAAGCTGACCCGGCTGCGCCGCAGCCGGATCGGCTTCGTCTTCCAGTCGTTCAACCTGCTGCCGTCCCTCACCGTCCAGCAGAACGTACTGCTGCCGCAGCGCCTGGCCGGGCAGCGCCCCGACCGGCGCCGGGCCGCGGCGATGCTGGCGCGGGTCGGCCTGGACGGGTACGGCAGGCGCCGGCCCGGCCAGCTCTCCGGCGGGCAGCAGCAGCGCGTGGCGATCGCCCGTGCGCTGGTGACCAGCCCGGAGGTGATCTTCGCGGACGAGCCGACCGGCGCGCTCGACACGGGTACGGCCCGCGACATCCTGGCGCTGATGCGGCAGGCGGTCGACGGCGGCCTGGACGGTTCCGGCCCGGCCGCGACGGTGGTGATGGTGACGCACGACCCGGTCGCCGCGTCGTACGCCGACCGGGTGCTCTTCCTGGCCGACGGGAACCTCGCGGGCGAGCTGGTCGCGCCCGACCCGACGGCCGTCGCGGACCGGATGGTCGCGCTCACCTCGCGGACCGGCGGGTCCGGCCGCGGTGCCGACGGCCGGGCCCACCGGGACTCCGTGGCCGAGGCCGCCCGCGCCACCCGGGGGAGGGTGGCGTGAACGGCCTGGCCCGCGCCTCCGTGCGCTTCCGGCCCGCGTCCTTCGTCGGCACGTTCGTCGCGCTGCTCTTCGCGGCCGCCGTGGTCACCGCGTGCGGCACCCTGCTCCAGACCGGCCTGACCGCGCACGTGCCGCCGGTCCGGTACGCCCACGTGCCGGTCGTGGTCGCGGCCGACCCGCAGGCCCACATCACCACCGGGCACGGCGACAACCAGGACTCCGACTCCGAGCCGCTCACCGACCAGCCCCGGCTCGCCACGAGCATGGCCGCCCGGATCGCCGCCCGCCCGGGCGTGGCCGCGGCCGTCCCCGACATCGCGTTCCCGGTGGGCGCGGCCCACCAGGGCGCCACGGGTGCGGGTGCGGGTGCGGGTGCGGGTGCCGGTTCGGGTGCCGGTCTGCCGCAACTGACCGGCCGGGACTGGTCCGCGCACCTGATCTCCCAGCCCCCCGGGTCCCCGTCCGGTACCGCCTCGTCCGGTACCGCCTCGTCCGGTACAGCCCCCTCCGGCACGGCCGCCGGTGGCACGGCCCACGCGCCCGGCGCGGGCGAGGTCGTGCTCGACGCCGGCACCGCCCGCGCGGCACACGTCTCCGTCGGGGACACCCTGACGCTGACCTCACCCGGCCGGACCGCCGCCTACCGCGTCTCCGGGCTGGTCCCCGCCGACCGCTCGGCCGGCCCCACCGCGTACTTCGCCGACTCCGTCGCCGGGCCGCTCTCCGGCCACCCCGGCCGGGCGGACGCCATCGCGGTCTTCCCCAAGCCGGGCGTCGGCACGGACGCGCTGGCCGACCAGGCCCGGCACGCCGTCGGCGGCCACGCGAAGGTGCGCACCGGCGACGACCGGGGCGCGGCCGAGCAGCCACAACTCGCCGAGGCCAAGGAGATGATGACCGCGATCGGCGGCTCCTTCGGCGGGATCGCCACGGCCACGGCCGTGTTCGTGGTGATGGGCACCGTCGCCCTCGCCGTCGGCCAGCGCTCCCGGGAGATCGCGCTGCTGCGCGCGATCGGCGCCACCCCGCGGCAGATCCGCAGGACCGTCGCGACCGAGGCACTGCTGGTCGCTCCGCTCGCGGGCGCCGCCGGGATCTGGCCCGGCGTCCAACTGGCCCGCTGGTGGCTGCGCCAGCTCGTCCACAAGGACGCGGTGCCGCACGGCGTGACCCTGTCCGTGGGCTGGATTCCGATGGTGGTCGCGGTCGGCGCCGGCCTGCTCGGGTCGCTCGTGGCCGGCTACCTCGCCGCGCGCCGCCCTTCGAAGGCCCGGCCCAGCGAGGCACTGGGCGAGGCCGCGGTGGAACGCCGCCGGCCCGGCGTGATCCGTACCGTGCTGGGCGTGGCCGCGGTGGTCGGCGGCTGCTTCCTGGCCGCGGTCGCCGCACACGAGACCGGCGACGACGCCGCCTCGGTGGCACTCGGCGTCGTGTTCAGCCTGATGGCCGGAGTGGCCTTCCTCGGTCCGGTGGTGGCGTGGCTCGCCGCGTCCCTGCTGGGGCTGCCGCTGCGGGCGTCCGGCTCGGTCTCCGGGATGCTGGCCGCCGCCAACACCCGTGCCGCCGCGCGCCGGTTGGCCGCCGCGATCACCCCGATCGCGCTGGTCACCGCCTTCTGCGGCACCCTGCTGTGCATGCAGGGGTCGATCACCCACGCCACGTCCCGGCAGATCCACCAGGCGGTCGTCGCGGACCAGGTGGTCGGCTCCGACGGCGCCGGACTGCCGGCCGCCACCGCCGACCGCGCCGCCGCGCTGCACGGCGTGGACACCGCGGTCGGCGTCCTGCGCACCGGCGCGCTCATCCGGGAGAGCGGGGCACTGGACTCGGAGAACCTGATCGGCGTCTCCGGCGACCCCGCCGCCCTGCCCAAGGTGCTCCAACTCGGCGTGAAGAGCGGCTCGCTGGCCGACCTCACCGGCGACGGCGGTACGGTCGCGGTCGACACGCTGCTGGCCGGCAGCGCCCACGCGAAGGTCGGCGGCCACCTCTCGCTCTGGCTCGGCGACGGCACCCAGATCCGGCCCAAGGTGGTCGCCGTCTACGAACGGGGCCTCGGGATGGGCCAGTTGCTCATGCCGCGCGCCGCGGTCGCCGCACACGCGAACACGGCGTACGACGCGCAGGTGCTCGTGCACGACGCGCCCGGCGCCGACCCGGCCGCCGTGCAAAGGGAGTTGGCCGGGCTCGGGGTGCCCGGGCTCACTGTCACCGACCGGGCCGGATACCGCGCGCAGGCCGACAAGAACCTCGAACTCAACGCCTGGTCCAACCAGGTGATGGCCGCCGTGCTCGGCGGGTTCGCGACCGTCGCCGCCGCCAACACCCTGGTGATGACGGTCCTCGACCGGCGCCGTGAGATCGCGCTGCTGCGGCTGGCGGGCACGACCCGGCGGCAGGTGCTCGGGATGATGCGCTGGGAGGCGCTGGTCGTCGCCGCGGGCGGGCTCGTCATCGGCGGGGCGATCGCGTGGATCACCCTCGTGCCGATCGCCCGCGGGCTGACGGGCGCGAGCCCGTACGTGCCGCCGGGCACCGCCGGCGGCATCGTGGGGGGTGCGCTGGTGCTGGCCCTGGCCGCCACCGCCCTTCCCACCCGGGCGCTCCTGCGGCGTCCCGCGGCGACGGCTCCGCCCGAGTAGCCCCTCCGCCCGAGTGGCCCCGCCCGGCCCCCGCCGGGCGGGGCCACGGGAACGAGACGGGAACCGTAACGGCGGGCCCCCGCAGGATGACTCACGCGGAAACGGACATTCGCGCCCGGAGATGGGCATTCCGCGTTCGTGCCGCGTTACGGCACACGTCACTTCCGCTGCCAAGCATCCCCGTGGGTGCCCCACGCCCGGGGCCGCTCGTACGCCTCAGCCTCCCCACGGGGGAACGAAATGCCCGCACCCGAGCCCGCCCGAACCCCTCCCCACGTCGACCGCCGCACCCTGCTGATCGCCTCCGGTACCGGCCTCGCGGCAGCGGGAGGCGCCGCCGCCTGGCTGTTCGGCCCCGGCTCCGACCGGGCCAGCGCCCGGGCGGCCACGGCGCCGACCGCTTCCGTGTCCGTCTCCACCCCGAGCACCCCGAGCACCGCGACCGGCGCCACCACGGCAGCCCCGACGGCGCCGCCGGGGCCGACGACCATCGGGACCACCCTGCACTCCGTGGCCACCCCCACCGGCAAGGGCTCGTACCGCCGGCTGGCCGACGGCCCCGGGTGGAAGCGGGTGGTCCGCGCCGACCTCGCCCCCGCGCACCCCGGCCGCGCGGACCGCCGTACCGCGATCGCCGCGTTCGTCCAGCTCACCGACCTGCACGTGATGGACGTGCAGTCGCCGCTGCGGATGGAGTGGATGCGCGAGCACGGCCCGCACGACTGGCGCCCGCACGAGGCGCTGTCCGTGCTGAGCACGCTCTCGCTCATCGACCGGGTGAACAGCCTGCGCGGCGGCCCGGTCACCGGCCACCCGCTGTCGTTCGCGATCACCACCGGCGACAACACCGACAACAACTCCACGATCGAGCTCGACTGGTTCCTCTCCGCGATGAGCGGCGGCCGGATCGACCCCAACACCGGTGACCCGCAAGCCTTCGAGGGCATCCAGAACTCCGGGCTACCGCTGTTCTGGCAGCCGGAGAGCGCCCGCACCGACGCCGACAAGAAGCTCGGCTTCCCGCACCTGCCCGGCTACCTGTCCGCCGCGATGCGCCCGCTCACCGCGCCCGGCCTGAAGATCCCGTGGTACTCGACGGTCGGCAACCACGACGCCCTGTTCAGCGGTGCCTACCGGTCCGGCCCGCACGGGTCGTTCGCCGGGCAGATCGCGGCCGGCGACCGCAAGCTGGAGCAGGTGCCGCACGCCGACATGCTGCGCGTGTACAAGGCCGTCAACGCGCAGCAGGACCCGGACGGCACGCTGGTGCGCGAGGTGCTCCAGCACTACGCCCGCACCGCGCGCACGGTCACCCCGGATGTGCGCCGCGCCCCCTTCACCCCGCAGGAGTACCTGGCCGCGCACCTCGACCCGCGCCGTACGGGCGCCGGTCCGGTCGGTCACGGCTACGCCGCCGAGGGCGTGGACGCCGACCACATGTACTACAGCTTCCCGGTCGCCGACGGCGTGCTCGGCATCAGCCTGGACACCACCGACCGGGGCGGCTCGTTCCTCGGCTCGATCGGCTCCGAGCAACTCGCCTGGCTGGGGCGCACCCTGGCCGCGCACGAGGACCAGCACATCCTGGTCTTCAGCCACCACGCCGCCCACAGCATGACGAACCTGCGCACCGACCCGGCCCGCCCGCGCGAGAAGCGGCACAGCGGCGCGGAGTTGACCGCGCTGCTGAAGAAGCACCCGAACGTGCTGGCCTGGATCAACGGGCACAGCCACCACAACCGCATCGACCCGCGAGGCACCTTCTGGGAGGTCAACACCGCCTCCCACGTGGACTATCCGCAGCTCGGCCGGGTCATCGAGATCGTCGACAACCACGACGGGACGCTGTCGCTGATCACCACGCTGATCGAGTCCGCGGCGCCGCACCGGACCGACTTCCACGATCTGTCGACCGCCGGACTGGCTTCCCTGTACCGGGAGTTGGCCTTCAACGCGCCCGGTGCCGACATCTCCTCGGCGAGCGGTGCCGCACACGACCGCAACGCCGAGTTGCTGCTCGGGAAGCGGTGAGGACGGTGAAGGCGCGCCGAGGGGCCGGCCGGGAGCCGCTCAGCGCGGGGTGACCACCACGTAGGCGGCCGGGTCGAGTTCGCAGGACGCCATCAGCGCGGTCCTGACCACGGCCGCCTGCAGTTCCATCGCGTCGTGCAGTTTGGCGGGGGACAGGAACACCATCGTGATGCCCAGCGCCTCCAGGTGCTCGCGCTGCCGGGCGTAGTGGGACCACAGCGCGGCGTCGTCCGGGTCGAGGCAGACCGCGACGCCGTGCTCGGGCCAGAACGCGTCCACCCCGCCCAGCGGCGGGCCGCCGGGCAGCCGCAGGTCCACGTTCCATACCGGGTCGGGCAGTTGGTGGCAGTGCACCATCATGTACAGCCGCTGCTCGGCCATCGCGCGGTCCTCGCTGCGCAGCACGTCCACCGCGCGCCGCACCTGCGGGCGGGCCAGCAGCCCGGCCCGGGACAACTCCCGCAGTACGGCGGTGCCGTCGCAGTACCCGGACCGCACCGCCTCGGAGAGCAGCGCGCGTACGGCGTCGGTGTCGTCGAGTTCGGCGACCGCGTCGGCCACCGCGCGCGGCACCGGAGCGCAGGGCAGCCCCACCACGTCCAGCGGGCGCGGCAGTTCGCGGGTGCGGTGCACGCTGACGTCACCCGCGTCGCGCAACCGCCGTTGCCACGGCACGAGCACGTCGATCACCGGGAGGCCGATCAGCGGAGGCACCGACGCGAAGTGGTACAGCGCGAGCGCGGCGAGCCCCGTCACCATCGCCTCCCGGCCGCCGCCGACCGGGCCGTGGCCGCCCGGATCGCGGCCTGCGTACAGCAGCGCGGCCCGTACGCGTTCCTCGCTGCTGGGTGGGCCGGAGTGCAGCAGGCACACCTGCGGCAGGATCTGCTGCCAACGGCCGCCCGGGCGGCAGCGGTCGGCGATCTCGGCCGCGGTCAGGCCGAGTTCACGAAGTTGACGGAACGTCAGTACGGTCTCGTCGCAGTCGTCGAGGCGGTCCAGGGCGTGGGGGGTGAGGTCGTTCGCGTTCATGGCCGAGTGTTTCCCGCGGAACGGGTGGTTACTAACCGTTGTTACACGCTCGTCGACAAACCAGGACAACGCCGGGCTAAAGTCCCGCCCCGCCCCTGCCGAGCTCCTTCCCTTCCCGCCACCCGAGTGAACGTTCCTCCACCCCCTCGGCCACGACGACGCAGCCGTGACCCCCAGCCCGGCCCCCGCGCCCCCAGGGGGGCGCGGGGAACCGCGCGCTCAGCCCACCACCGCGGCGCGCCGGGCCCGCAAGCCCAGCCCCCGCGGCGAGTCGGTCCGCCCGCCGAAAGCTTCCGCGGCGAGTCGGTCCGCCCGCCGAAAGCTTCAGCGGCGGGCGTCGCACTCCTGCGCACGAACCGCCCGTGCCAGGTCGTCGCGGCCCTCAAGGACGAGGCGCCGCAGCGCGGGAGCCGCTTCGCTCCGTTCGGAGAGCCACTCGTCGGTCGCCGCGAGGACGAGGGACCCCTGCTGGAGGGAGGGGTAGAGCCCGCGCACGACATCCATCGCGATCTCGATCGACCGCTCGGCCCAGACCCGTTCGATCGCGGCGAAGTAGGGAGCGACGTAGGGCTCGCCCAAGTCCCGTTGCCCGGGCTGGGAGAACCCCGCGATGGTCGCTTCGACGAGCGCGTTGGACAGGGCGTCGGACTCGACCACGGAGGCCCAGGCGGCAGCCTTGACCTCGGGGTCGGGCCGGGCCGCGAGGCACCGCACCTCGTGCCGGTTCCCGGACGCGGTGTCGTCCCTGGCCCGCTCCGCGGCGATCACGTCCGCGCCGGCCACGCCCTCAGCCGTGAGGGCCTCCAGGAACGTCCACCGCAGCTCCTGGTCGACATCGAGCCCGTCGATCTTCGCGGACCCGTCCAACAGCCCCTGCAGCAGCTGCAGATCGGCCGCCGAGGAGGAGACCGCCGCGAAGAAGCGGGCCCACGCCAGCTGGTGGCCGCTGCCCGGCTCGGCCAGCCGCAACTCGTGCAGCGCGCCCTCCGAAAGAGCCGCGCCCGCCTCCTGCCGCGCGTCCGGCGCCACGTAGTGGACCAGCGCGGTCCGCGCCTGGAGGTGCAGGGTCTGGAGGACCCCGATGTCGCTCTCCTGCCCGGCGAAGCGCAGCACCAGGTCCAGGTAGTCCCGCGCGGGCATCAACGCGTCCCTGGTCAGGTTCCACACCGCCGACCAGGCCAGCGCCCGCGCGAGCGGGTCCGCGAGGTCGCCGAGCCGCTCGCGGAGCGTGGCCAGCGAGACCTCGTCGAAACGGGTCTTGGCGTACGTCAGGTCGTCGTCGTTGACCAGCACCAGATCCGGCCGCGGCTGCCCGGCCAGCTCGGCCACCGTCGTGGACGGCCCGGCCACGTCGGCCTCCGCGCGGGCGTAGCGCTCCAACGTGCCGTCGGGCGTGCGCCGGTACAGGCCCACCGCGACCCGGTGCGGGCGCAGCCGCGGCTGCGAGCCGTCCGCGGTCTGCGCCACCGACAGCTCGGTGATCCGGTCCTGCGCGTCACAGACCACCTGCGGCGTCAGCGAGTTGACACCCGCGGTCTCCAGCCACGCCGCCGACCAGGCGGCCATGTCCCGGCCCGAGGTCTCCGCGAGCACCGACAGCAGGTCCGCCAGCGTGGTGTTGCCGTACGCGTTCCGCTTGAAGTACCGCCGGGCCGCCTCCAGGAACGCCTCCCGCCCCACGTACGCGACGAGTTGCTTGAGCACCGAGGCGCCCTTGGAGTACGTGATCCCGTCGAAGTTGAGCTTCGCCGCCTCCAGGTCCGGGATGTCGGCCACCACCGGGTGGGTGGAGGGGAGTTGGTCGGCCCGGTAGGCCCACGCCTTGCGGCGGTTGGCGAAGGTGATCCACCCCTCGGTGAACTCGGTCGCCTCCACCTGCGCGAAGGCGCCCATGAAGTCGGCGAACGACTCCTTGAGCCACAGGTCGTCCCACCACCGCATGGTCACCAGGTCGCCGAACCACATGTGCGCCATCTCGTGCAGGATGACGTTCGCCCGGTGCTCGTACGACGTCCGGGTCACCTTGCCGCGGAAGACGTACTCCTCGCGGAACGTGACGCACCCGGGGTTCTCCATCGCGCCGAGGTTGTACTCCGGCACGAACGCCTGGTCGTACTTCCCGAACGGGTACGGGTAGTCGAAGTTCTCGTGGAAGAAGTCCAGCCCGCGCTTGGTGACGTCGAAGATCGCGTCGGCGTCGAAGTGCCGGGCCAGCGAGCGGCGGCACAGCGCGGACAGCGGGATGTCCAGCACCGCGCCGTCGGGGTGCGTGCGCGCGTAGTGGTCGTGCTCCACGTGGTACGGCCCCGCGACCACCGCGGTGATGTAGGTGGAGATCGGCTGGGTCGGCACGAACGCGGTGGTGGCGCCGCCACCCTCGGCCGGCGTCGGGTCACCGTCCGCCGCGCCGTTGCTGAGCACCGTCCAGCCCTCGGGCGCGGTCACCCGGAAGGAGAACGGCGCCTTCAGGTCCGGCTGTTCGAAGTTCGCGAACACCCGCCGGGAGTCGGCCGGTTCGTACTGCGTGTAGAGGTAGACCTCGCCGTCCTCGGGGTCCTCGAAGCGGTGCAGGCCCTCGCCGGTCCGGCTGAAGGCACACCGCGCGTCCACCACCAGGGTGTTGCGCTCGGCCAGGCCGTCCAGCGCGATCCGCGCCCCGTCGAAGACCGCCGCCGGGTCCAGCTCCCGGCCGTTGAGGCGCACCGACGTCACCGAGGGCGCGATCAGGTCGGCGAAGGTCGAGGCACCCGGCCGCGCGCAGCGGAAGTCGATCACCGTGGTCGACCGGAAGGTGCGCGGTTCGCCCTCGGCGGCCGGCCCGACCGCGGAGCGCACGTCCAGCGCCACGTCGTACCGCTCCACGGACAGGATCGCGGCCCGCTCGCGGGCCTCCTCACGGCTCAGGTTCTCGCCGGGCACGTGGCGGCTCCTCTCGGTCATGGCACTCCTGCCGGTGGACGCGCCGGATCGCGGCGCCCTGGCATCCTCCCACGGCCCCTGCGAGGTGGCAGCGGGGAATGACCCGGGGTGCGGAGTGCGTTGTACGTCAGGGTGGAAGGTGCCGACCGACGACCGCCGACCGCCCGTCCCTGACACGATGTTGTGAACGAGGAGCATGCCGTGACCGCGACCGCCGCTGAGAAGACCCCGGCCGATTTCTGGTTCGACCCGCTGTGCCCCTGGGCCTGGATGACCTCCCGCTGGATGCTGGAGGTGGAGAAGGTCCGCCCGGTCGAGGTGCGCTGGCACGTGATGAGCCTCGCGGTGCTCAACGAGGACAAGCTCGACACCCTCCCGGAGCAGTACTCCACCTTCCTGCGCGAGGCATGGGGCCCGGTCCGGGTCGTCATCGCCGCCCAGGAACTGCACGGCGACGCCGTGGTCGGCCCGCTCTACACCGCGCTGGGCACCCGCTTCCACAACCAGGCGAAGCCCAAGACCCGCGAGACCATCGTGGAGGCCCTGGAGGAGGTCGGCCTGCCCGCGTCGCTCGCGGACCACGCGGACTCCGACGAGTACGACACGCAGTTGCGCGCCTCCCACAAGGAGGGCATCGACAAGGTCGGCCAGGAGGTCGGCACCCCGGTGATCGCCGTCCCCGGCGCCGACGGCGAGCAGATCGCCTTCTTCGGCCCGGTCGTCACCCCCGCGCCCAAGGGCGAGGAGGCGGCCCAACTGTGGGACGGCACCTTGATGGTCGCCGCGATCCCGGGTTTCTACGAGATCAAGCGCACCCGCACCCAGGGCCCGATCTTCGACTAGGAGCACCCGCCCCGCCATGCCGCACCTCGCCCTGACGGCCCTGGTCGTACGCGACTACGACGAGGCCCTCGACTTCTACACCCGCGCCCTCGGCTTCGAGCTGCGCGAGGACAGCCCGCGTGGCGACGGCAGCCGCTGGGTGGTCGTCGCGCCGCCCGGCGCCCGGGAGTCGGCCCTGCTGCTGGCCCGGGCCGCCACCCCCGCGCAGGCCGAGCGGATCGGCGACCAGAGCGGTGGCCGGGTCGGCTTCTTCCTCCACACCGACGACTTCGCCCGCGACCACGCCCGGATGGCCGCGGAAGGCGTCGTGTTCGAGGAGCCGCCCCGGCGCGAGCCGTACGGCACGGTCGCCGTCTTCCGCGACCTGTACGGCAACCGCTGGGACCTGCTCCAGCCCGCGTAGCGCGGGTACGCGCCTTGGTGGAATCCCACAGCGCCCGCGGCGTACGGGGCGGCCCCGCACCGGCCGCCCCGTACCCGTGTTCGCGGGTCCTCATGGCGTGACGAGTCTCACGTGAGCTGCTGAAATGGCGTACGGCGACGGGCCGGTGGGGGAGCGGCGGTAGGGCTCGGGTCGCGGGTGAAGCCTCCAAGGGTGACCGCCGTGCTTTGTAGGGGTCCGACGATGATCAACGCGCGGGTGCTGCGCTAGCGTCGCGATGTCCCGACCGCCCTCGCACCTCGCGGAGTCACCCATGAGCACCGCCGCTTCCTCGGCCCCCGGCACCGTACTCGCCGATCTGCTGCCCGCCTCCTCGGTCAACCGGGCCCGGCTGCGGGACGCCGCGCTCGTGGTCGGCGGCGCCGTGCTCACCGGTCTGGCCGCGCAGATCTCGGTTCCTGTGCCGGGGTCGCCGGTGCCGGTCACCGGGCAGACCTTCGCGGCGCTGCTGGTCGGCACCGCGCTCGGCGCCCGCCGCGGCTTCGCCGCCCTCGGGTTGTACGCGGTCGCGGGGGTCGCCGGGCTGCCCTGGTTCGCGGAGGGCAGCTCCGGCTGGTCCATGCCCACGTTCGGCTACATCCTCGGGATGATGCTCGCCTCCGCGGTCGTCGGTGCCCTCGCCCGCCGCGGCGGTGACCGTACGGTGCTGCGGACCGCCGGCGTCATGGTGCTCGGCTCCGCCGTCGTCTACGCGGTCGGCGTGCCCTACCTCGCGCACGCCGCCCACCTCTCCACCGCCGACGCCCTCCGGCTCGGCCTGCGCCCCTACCTGCTCGGCGACGCGCTCAAGGCCGCCCTCGCGATGGGCTTCCTCCCCGCCGTGTGGCGCGCCCTCGACCGCTGAGCAAGAAGGGTGCCCTGACCCCCGGGGTGCCCGGTGCTGTCGGTTCAGGGACCACCCGCCGGTCCTGGGTCGGCCGCGCCCAAAGGGGCGCGGGGAACTGCGCGACCAGCCCTCCACCGGGCAGGTGGTCCCGTTCCGACGGAACCGCCCACCCCGGAGGGACCCCCACCGGGCAGGTGGTCCCGGGGGCGACCGGGCCGGGCACCCCGGGGGGTGGAAGAATCACCGCATGCGCGTCTACCTCGGCTCGGATCACGCCGGCTTCGAACTCAAGAACCACCTCGTCGAGTGGCTGAAGGCCAACGGCCACGAGCCCGTGGACTGCGGTCCGCAGATCTACGACGCGGTGGACGACTACCCCCCGTTCTGCCTGCGCGCGGCGAGCCGTACGGTCGCCGACCCCGGCACCCTGGGCATCGTGATCGGCGGCTCGGGCAACGGCGAGCAGATCGCCGCGAACAAGGTGAAGGGCGTCCGCGCCGCACTCGCGTGGAGCGAGCAGACCGCCTCGCTCGCCCGCCAGCACAACAACGCCAACGTGCTGAGCATCGGCGCCCGCATGCACACGCAGGAGGAGGCGGTGAAGTTCGCCGAGGTCTTCCTCGCCACGCCGTACTCGCAGGAGGCACGCCACCAGCGCCGGATCGACATGCTCGACGCCTACGAGGCGACCGGCGAGCTCCCCCCGATCCCGGCCCACCACCCGCAGCAGGACTGACACCGCACAGCAGGGCTGACACCGCACAGCAGGACCGACTCCACACGGCAGGACCGACACCACCGATGCCCGAGGGCCACACGATCCACCGGCTGGCACAGGAGTGCCTGGAGCGGTTCGCCGGCTGGACGACCCGGGTCGGCAGCCCGCAGGGCAAGTTCGCCGACAGCGCGGCGCTGCTGGACGGCGCCGTGCTGGACGGCGTGGACGCGCACGGCAAGCACCTGTTCCTCGGCTTCGAGGGGCGGGGCTGGGTGCACATCCACCTCGGCCTGATCGGGAAGATCGCGTTCGACGGGGACGCGGTGACCGACACCGTACGGCTGCGGCTGGTCGGCGGCCGGCACGGCGACCAGGCGATGAACCTGCGCGGCCCGGCCGCCTGCGAGCTGATCACCGATGGTGAGAAGCAGGCGATACACGACCGGCTCGGCCCCGACCCGCTGCGCGCGGGCGACGACCCCGGCCGCGCCTACACCCGTATCTCCCGCTCCCGGATCTCCGTCGCCGCGCTGCTGATGGACCAGAAGGTGCTCGCCGGCGTCGGCAACGTCTACCGCGCGGAGGTGCTCTTCCGGCACGGCGTCGACCCGTTCCTGCCCGGCCGGGCGCTGTCCCGCCCGCTGTGGGACGCGATGTGGGCCGACCTGGTCGGGCTGATGCGCGAGGGCGTGCGCACCAACCGGATCGACACGGTGCGCCCCGAGCACGAACCGGAGGCCATGGGGCGCCCGCCGCGCCGCGACGACCACGGCGGCGAGGTCTACGTCTACCGCCGTACCGGGCAGCCGTGCCTGATCTGCGGGACCGAGGTGCGCACCCGGCCGCTCGCGAACCGCAACCTCTTCTGGTGCCCCACCTGCCAGCCGCCGGCGCCCGAGTCCGCGCTCGCCGCCGACCGCTGAGCGCGCACGTCCGACGGCCGAGCCGGGCGGACCGCCGAGCCCCCGGGGCCGTTGAGCCCGCAGGACCGCCGCACCGCCGCACCGCCGCACCGCCGGACCACCGCACCGCCGGACCACCGCACCTCGCGGACCGTCGAACCCGGGAGACCACCGGACCCGGTCCCGTACGGGGCATCCGGCGGCGGTCAGTCCACCGGGACGCCCTGCGGCGACTTGATCCGCTTCATGATCATCTGCGAGTTCACGTCGGAGACCCCCGGCAGCGCGATCAGCTTGTCGGTCCAGAACCTCTCGTACGCGTCGGAGTCCGCCACCGCGATGCGCAGCAGGCAGCCCGGCGCGCCGTAGAGCCGGTACGCCTCCACCACGTCGGGGGTCGACTGCACCTCGGCCTCGAACGCGGCGACCGAGTCGCGGTCGCGGTGCACCTCGACCGACGCGAAGACCTCGAAGCCCCGGCCGACCGCGGCCGGTTCGACCACCGCGCGGTAGGTCTGGATCACTCCGTCGTCCTCCAACTGCCGCACCCGGCGCAGGCAGGGGGAGGGGGTCAGGCCCACCCGCTGGGCCAGTTCCTGGTTGGTCAGCCGGCCGTCGGCCTGGAGCTCGCGCAAGATACTTCTGTCGATGGCATCCATAAGAGGGATTCCTACCACGATATGGCGGACTACCGATCAGTATTAGCAATCATATGGCAGGTCTACGCGCATATCATTGTGCTGGGGAATGCCGTGCGCCCGGGGAGGCGCGACACCAGTCAGGGAGGCTGCGCATCGTGCGTCACGTCGTGGTCATCAGCACCGGGGGAACCATCGCCAGCCGCTGGCAGGGCGACGGATACGCGGCCGAGGCCGCCGGACAGGAAGTACTCGCCGCGGGCGCCGTGCCCGAAGGGGTGGACGTGAGCGTGGTGGACCTGTTCACCGTGAACAGCTCACGGCTCACCACCGCCCACCAACTGCGGCTGCTGCACGCCGTGCACGAGGCGCTCGCCGATCCCGGCGTGGACGGCGTCGTGGTCACCCACGGCACCGACACCCTGGAGGAGTCCGCCTTCTTCCTCGACCTGTTCCACCACGACCGCCGACCGGTCGTGCTCACCGGCGCCCAGAAGCCGCTGGACGCCGAGGACGGCGACGCCGCGGGCAACCTCTACGACGCCCTGCTGACCGCCGCCTCCGGCCGCGACATCGGCGCCGTGATCGTCTTCGGCGGGCAGGTGTACGCCGCCCGGGGCACCGTCAAGAAGCACACCGTGGACGCGCACGCCTTCGGCGATCCCGACGGACTGCCGCTCGGCCGGCTGGAGTTCGGCCGGGTGAGCTGGGGCCGCCGCCGCCCGCGGCCGGTCCCGCTGCCGATGCCCGCGGTGGACGCGGTCGGCCCCCGGGTCGACATCCTCACCCACCACAGCGACGCCGACGCGGTGCTGCTGAACGCCGCGCTGGGGGCCGGCGCCCGCGGCCTGGTGGTGGCCGGCACCGGCGCGGGCAACGCGAACCCCGAGGTCGCCGCCGCGGTGCGCGAAGCCGTCGCCGACGGCGTGCTGGTACTGGTCAGCACCAGGGTCGCCGCGGGGGCCGTCGCGCCGCTGTACACCGGTGGCGGGGCGGTCGACCTGGTCGCCGCCGGTGCACGGCTGGCCGGCTCGCTGCGCCCCGCCCAGGCCCGGATCGCGGTGCTGGCCGCGCTGCTGGCCACCCCCGAGGGCGAGGACGCCGGGCAGACCCTGGACGCGATCCTGCGGGCCGCCCCGCAGGCGCTGCGGGCGTCAGAGCTTTATCTGGTTGATGGTGTCGGCCACTGAGTTGAGGAAGCGGTTGATGTCCGGCGCCATGTTCGTCGAGGCCAGGAAGAACCCGAACAGCGCGGCCACGATGGCCGGTCCGGGCTTTATGGACTTCGAGCGGATCATCACGACCAGCACGATCGCCAGCAGCAGTGCGGCAGACAGGGAGATAACCATGACGGATCACTTCCTCTTTCGGTAATGCCGGTCCGGGGACCGCGCCGCCGCCCCCGCCTCGCCCGTTCCCATGGTGCCATCAGCCACGGACACAGGAGACGTGTCTGGACCCATAGTCCCATTCCCGTGGGCTAGTCCCGGCACACCACGAGCAACGCCCTGTCGTCGTTGACGTCTTTGGCGACCGCCTCGATCAACCGCCAAGCGGAGCCCCGGAATCCGCCTGCCACCAGGCGGTCCGCCTCGCCGATCAGCCGGTCCATGCCCTCGGAGATCTCCCGGTCCGGCGTCTCCACCAGGCCGTCGGTGAACAGCATCAGCACGTCACCCGACCCCAACGTGCCCTTGACGCCATGGAATTCGGCCCCGTCGTACACCCCCAGCAGGGGCCCTTCGGCCGCCATCTCCTCCCAACGGCCGGTCCCCGCGTGCAGTTGCACCCCCGGCAGGTGGCCCGCCGACAGCAACTCGTAGTCGCCGCTCTCCAGATCGAGCACCAGGTGCACCGAAGTGGCGAAGCCCTCCTCCCAGTTCTGCCGCAGCAGGTAGCCGTTGGCAGCGCCGAGGAACGCGTGCGACGGCAGCGAGCCCAGCAGCCCGCCGAACGCCCCGGACAGCAGCAGCGAGCGGGACGCCGCGTCCATGCCCTTGCCGGACACGTCGGTGAGCACCGCCTCCAGCACCCGGCCGTCCGAACTGCGGGTGGCGACCACGAAGTCACCGGAGAAGGACTGCCCGCCGGCCGGGCGCAGCGCCATCTCCGCGTGCCACCCGCCGGGCAGCCGCGGCAGCCGGCTCTGCACCCTGATCCGCTCGCGCAGGTCGAAGAGCATGCTGTGGCCGCGCCGCCAGGGCACCCCGACCCGGGCTCTGAACTGGGCTATCACCAGGCCGACCAGCGCCACCGCGGTGACCAGCAGCACCGTGCCCGGCGTCACCCGGCCCGGGCCCTCCCGGTACGGGCCGAGCACCGCCGACTCCACCACCATCGCCAGCGCCGAGCCCGCGTAGAGCAGCAGTAGGCTCGCCGGGCGCAGCAGCAGCCCGCCGGCCAGGATCGGCAGCACCAGCGCCTCCGGCGGGCACCACACCGGCACGTTGACCGACGCGTACGCCAGGGCCGGGATCGCCACCGCCACCGCCGCCAGCCCGGCCCACTCCGAGGCGTCGCCCCTGAAGTAGTCGACCGCGGAACGGCGCACGGTCAACCGGGCCCGGTGCAGCCTTCTGCGCCACCGGAGCCCGAGCTCACCCTTTGCCGTCGCTTTATCCATGTCCCGGCGACCCTACCCACCGATTGCCGCGCCGTGCAGGGCGGATGGCCTGTGAGGTTGCGCGGGGCCGCAAGGACAGGGTGCCCACCGCGGTCCTGACGAGCAACGGGTCCGGCGGCGCGGAAATGTGTTCGCCGCAGTCCGCACCCGCCTGGTAGGGAGGGGGCATGACCATCGAACTGCGCGGCGCCGACCCGGACCAGTGGGACTACCTCTTCGACCGGGTGGTGCGCGCCTTCCACGCGAACCCCGACGCCGTCGAGGAGCGCGCCGGATGGCGCAGCGTCTTCGAGTTCGACCGGCTGACCACGGCCTGGGACGGCGACGAGGCGGTGGGCACCGCGGGCCTGCACTCGTTCCGGATGACCGTCCCCGGCGGCGGGCTGCTCGACGCCGCCGGCGTGACAATGGTCACCGTCCAGCCCACCCACACCCGGCGCGGCATCCTCACCTCGATGATGCGCCGCCAGCTCGACTCGCTGCACGACGGCGGCGAGTCCGTCGCGATCCTCACCGCCTCAGAGCCGGTCATCTACGGCCGCTTCGGATACGGCACCGCCACCCAGGAGTTGACCGGCACCGTCGACACCACCCGGGTCGCGTTCGCCGTCCCCGAGGGCACCGACGCGGTCCGGCTGCGGCTGGTGCGGCCCGCCGATCCCGCGGCGCTCGCCGCCTGCGAGGCGGTCTACGCCGACCTGGTGCCCGGGCGGGCCGGGATGCTCGCCCGGCAGCCGCACTGGGAGAACCTGCCGATCGTCGACGCGCCCGCGGCCCGCCACGGCGCCGGCCCCCTGGTGTGCGTCCTGGCCGAGACCGACGGCGAGGTACGCGGCTACGCCCGCTACGCCGTCGCCCACCGGTCGGTCGGCGGTCACCGCGAAAGCACCGTCAACCTGCGGGACATCGCGGCCCTCGACCCGGCGACCTATGCCGCGTTGTGGCGCTACCTCGCCTCGATCGACCTCACCAGCGCGGTGCACTTCGACAACCGCCCGGTCGACGACCCGCTGCTGCACCTCGTCTCCGACCAGCGCCGCTGCGACCTCGGCGTGCTCGACAGCCTCCACCTGCGGCTGGTCGACGTCGGTGCCGCGCTGGCCGCCCGCGCCTACTCCGTCCCGGTCGACCTGGTGCTCGACGTCACCGACGCCTTCTGCCCCTGGAACGCCGGGCGCTGGCGGTTGACCGGCGACCCCAAGGGCGCGACCTGCGAGCGCACCACCGACCCGGCCGACCTCGCCCTCGACGTCAAGGACCTCGGCGCCGCCTACCTCGGCGGCCCCACCCTCCGCGCCATGTCCGGCGCCGGCCTGATCCGGGAACTGCGCCCCGGCGCCCTCCCCACAGCCTGCGACGCCTTCCACACCACCCCAGCCCCCTGGCTCCCCCACGGCTTCTGACCCCGCAAGCGCGGCTCCCCCTTGCCTGCCCCGGTGGGAGCCGCACATCCCCAGGGGCGCGCGGGGGTACCTCCCAGGCGAAGCTCCGGGGGAGCACGGCGCGGGAACCCGTGGTGACCTCGTACGGGCCCGTACAGGGCCTTTGGGGCGTCCGGCCCGCTGCTCCCCGTGGTTTCCCCTCCTTCGCCCGTCAGACGGGCACGTGGCGGGCACGTGGGGCACACCCGCTGCTCGTCCTCGAACTCCTCGACGGACGGCGGCAACCAGTACTCCCGTTCCACGTCGGTGAGCCGGGCACGCCGTACCTCATCGATCGCTTCGAGGTCTGCGCAGACAACGGTGTGCGCCGGCATCACGAGGTCGTTGGGCAGGGCGGCTCTATCCCTCTGACCCGTACGGCGACTGAGCCGACGACGTACGTTGAGTAGCTAGCCCGGATCGGCTCGATCCGCCACCAGTACCGACGCGGTACCTCCCTGGCCCGCGTCGGTCTGGTCGCCAGACGTACCCAGCGGTCGTAGTTGGTGAGCACGGTCCGCACCGCCATGCCGTACCTGGGGCACTCGTCAGGCTCGATCGGATCGAAGCTCTCCGGGCCTGGGTCGGGCCTTGGCAGAGCAGTTGCCCGTCGGTCTGCGCCATCTCGTTGGCGAGCCGGTTCCAACACGGATCGCACCACATCGCCTCAAGCGCGATCACCACCCCGCGCTTCTGCACCGGCCGCCCCGGGTCGCCGCAGTCCTCACACACGTGCCGCTGTTCGGTGCGCCCACCACCCATACCTCCGAGTGTGAGCACGTGGGTGCGCGGAGCAGCAGGGCGAGTTCAAGCCCAATCCTGTGGTTTGGGCGAGCCCGCCGGTTTGACGGCGAGGTAGTGTGCGACGGCTACGCGTCCTCGTCCTCTTCCAGTCCAAAGCTCTCGGGAATCGACATCATCGCATTCCGGAAACGCGGCTGGGCCTCCTCGGCGGCCGCCTGCCGAAAGAGCTGTGCCAACTTGCTCCGGTCCTCGGTTTCAAGCCCATCGAACTGTGCCGCAACATCTTCGAACCACGTGGTGGCCAGGTCCGGGTCGACCTCGTCATCGGTAGTCAGGTCAATGGCACTGATCATCTGCGCCATCGCCTTCACCACCGTGCTCAGCAACTGATCGCTCACGATATAGCCCCCGCACCCCGCGTCCCCATGGGCACAGACTATTCGGCGATGGAGATCACTCGTAGGCGCCCCTGCCGCACTTGACCCCCAGAGCATAGGTTCAAGGGTTTCCGCAGATCAGGGGCGTTTGGGGTCACGTCCGGCCGTGCGGCAGAGCTACTGAAGTTGAAAGGGTGATGTCGGAGGAAGTGATGGCTGTCGTGGGCACGAGAGGCGGGACCTTCGGCAGGCACTCCGGACGAGTCCTCACCACTCGAAGGTCTTCCACTCCTGTCGGGGGATGCAGCCCTCCGTGGTGTCCCAGCAACGGTGGGCCCATGCCTCTGCCACCAGCACTGGGCGGCTCAGCACGATGTCGCCAGCCCGCTGGGCCCGAAGCACCAGGCCGAGCTGAGCCGAGCACGGATCGGCGCACTGCGAGTACTGCAGGTCCTTGTTGTGCGTCTCGAGGTAGTCGGTGAACTGATCCTCCAGACGTGATGGCACCTGACCCACGAGGCACATCCCGTTCAGGGCCACCTGTGGGCCGCGGAGGGCGTTGACCGCAATGCCTGCCAGGCCGATCGACCGGCCGTAGTACACGGTTACCGCCGGCCCGGAGAACCGTGCATCAGGTCGCTGCGCCAGCCAAAAGTCAGCCCGCACCTCGTTTCCGGAAGAACCTTCTCGGAGAGCGGTCTGCAGGACGCCATCGACTGCCGCCTCTGCCTGCTCATGCGTCATGCCGAACTCCAGAGGCCCGACATGCTCGAACGGCGAGAACAGCCATCGAAGGCGCCTCTTCTCGTCCAGCACACCCCAGACGTCCGTTGCCACCGATCAACCTCCGGTCAGTAGTGAACTTCAGCCTGGACGGCAGGCAGCGCGAAGATACTGGTCCTGTTCGATCGCGGATGCAGCGGTACCACTCCCGGACGCCGACTGGCTGGTCGTCTACTCGCCATCGTGCAGGGCCAAGCCGGTGCCGACGAGGCAGCCGCCAACCAGGTCCTGGCGCTACTGGATCTTCTTGAGCCGGTGTTGCACGGTTCTGGTGATCTCGCTGAGGTCCGCGGCGGCCAGGTTGCCGAGGTCGCGCTTGACCAGCGACCAGATGCCTTCGGTCGGGTTGAGGCCAGGTGCGTAGGCCGGCAGTTGGAACACAGTGAGCCACTCGGCGTTCGCGGCTATGAACTCCCGAATTCCAGCTGTCAGGTGGAGCCGCAAGTTGTCCCGTGGTCGCAATGACGGTCATCTCTATATTTGGGATGACGACGAATCGCGAAATCCCACAAAGGGAAAATAACTCCCCAGAGGGCGATATTCCCACTGCTCGCAGCGGCGACTCGGCATCGAACGAAGCGGAAGTCCCAGCGGAACCCTGAGAAAACAGTCAGCGATCACAACTCTTCCCATCCGGTCTGCCGTCGGCCCGCACTCCTCCCACGACGAACCCGCGGTCGACATCGGGGTGGGGCCATCCCGGAGCTGGAGTGCCCCCGCCGGAGGCATCGTCTTGACCCTGGCTGTTCGATCTCGCCTCATGCCGCCGGCCAACCCATCGCGGGCGCGCGCGGTGGTGGTTGCGCCAGCACGGCCGAGACAGGAGCGGGCGCGGCGGGAGCCTTGAATGAAGTAGGGAGACCTGTAACAACCCTGGGCCGTTGGCCGGTTGGGCGGTCTTGTGTGGTGATCGGCTCCGCTGCTGCGATGGGTCGAACGACATGGTTCGGCGTGGGGGATGGGCGTGGACGAGTTACGGGTCTCGGTGTGGAAGCGGTACGGCCAGGATCGGCTGTACGTCAACACGCTCAAGGGGGAAGCCGCCGCCTGGCAGGATCGCCGGACCGGTGAGGTCCACATCGTCATTGAGGCGCTGGGCGAAGCCGCACGTGCAGCTCTGGCCGCCTACGAAACGCAGGCTCCCGAACCCGCCCCGTCCGCTCCCGCTCTCCTTGCTCCGCAGCCGATCGCACAGACGCCTCCCCCGATCCCCCCGGACTTCGACCTCGCTCTGCACAAACCCGGCGACTCCCTACGCGGGCTTGCCGCGGAGCGGCCGAGCTTCGTCGCGCGCATCTTCGCATGGCTGATGCGGCGGCCGGTCAAAACTGACTCCTGGAACCTCGGCATCGCGGGTGAACAAGTCATAGGCGCGGAGCTGAACCGGCTGACGCGCCGTGGGTGGTACGTGCTGCACTCCGTGCCGCTCCCACGCATCAAGGCGGACATAGATCACCTGCTGATAGGGCCGGGCGGAGTCTTCACCGTCAACGCCAAGAACCACCGCGGCCGGCGGATATGGGTCGGCGACCACGCCGTACGGGTGGACCACGGCAAGGCGCACCCGTATCTCCGCACCGCACGCCGGGAAGCCGCACGCGCAGCCCGCGTACTGACCAGTGCGTGCGGGTTCCCCATCACGGTCACGGGCATCCTGGCCTTCGTCTCGCCGGCGGAACTCCGCGTGGTCCCCACCCTCCTCGACGTGCGGGCCTTCAAGGACCGTGACCTGTCGTCGCTCGCTCCTCTGTCGGGAGTGCTCACGGCCGCTCAGGCACAGCAGGTGTTCCAGGTCGCCCGGGACCGGCGTCTGTGGGAGAGCGCTTGACCGGTGCGGCGCCACCGTCGGGGGACGGAGTACCAGCGGAGGAGTGGGTGCGTTCGATCCATGAACCTGTCCGCGGAAGACGCCCGCGAGCACTTCGCCGCCTCGCCGGTCGCGCGCCTGGCGGCGCGGGAACCCCCTCACCAAGAGGTGGTCCCTCAGCCGACAGCACCAGGCACCCCGGTGGGTCAGGGCGCCGGCGCCGACGCAACTGGAGCGGGCGACGGGAATCGAACCCGCGTAGCTAGTTTGGAAGACTAGGGCTCTACCATTGAGCTACGCCCGCGACGCCAAGATTCTGGCACACCGCATGGTAGCCGGTCGAACCGGCTCCGCGGCGGGCGTGAATACGGGCTGCCCGGGCGTACGGAGGCATGTACTCTACGTGTCGCACCAGCGGGGTGTGGCGCAGCTTGGTAGCGCGTCCGCTTTGGGAGCGGAAGGCCGTCGGTTCGAATCCGGCCACCCCGACCAGCAGTTACGTGGCCGTCGCGCGACGGCGCGGTGGGAGGACGGCGAGCGCGCCGCGGATCGGGATCGACCCCGTCCGCGGCGTTTGGCACTACCGGTAGGATGGGCGGTCGGCGACCCGACGCGCGGCACCGATCGCGCGCAAGTGAGTGGCCCCCATCAACGTAAAGCCCCCAAGGAGACCCAACCGTGAAGAGCGCCGTCGAGACTCTGAACCCGACCCGGGTTCGACTCACTGTCGAGGTGCCCTTCGAGGAGCTCAAGCCCAGCCTCGACGCGGCGTACAAGAAGATCAACCAGCAGGTCACGGTGCCGGGCTTCCGCAAGGGCAAGATCCCTGCGCGCGTCATCGACCAGCGGTTCGGCCGTGGCGCGGTCCTCGAAGAGGCCATCAATGAGGCGCTGCCGAAGTTCTACACGGAGGCGGTCACCGAGGGTGAACTCTCCGAGAGCGTGCTCGGCCAGCCCGACGTGGACATCACCGAGTTCAACGACGGCGACGAGCTGAAGTTCACCGCCGAGGTCGAGATCCGGCCGACCATCGAGATCCCGGACTACACCGGCATCGAGGTCACCGTGGACGCCGTCGAGGTGCCCGAGGAGGACGTCGACACCTCGCTGGAGCAGCTGCGCGACCGCTTCGCGACCACCACGCCGGTCGAGCGCGCCGCCGCCGAGGGCGACGTGGTCGTGGTCGACCTGCAGGCGTCGGTCGACGGCAACGTGCTGGACGACGGCGTCGCCACCGGCGTCAGCTACACCATCGGCTCCGGCCAGCTCCTCGACGGCATCGACGAGGCCGTCACCGGCCTGGAGAAGGGCGGCAGCGCCACCTTCACCTCCTCGCTGAGCGGCGGCACCGGCGCCGGCCAGGAGGCCGAGGTCAAGGTCGACGTCACCGACGTCCAGGCCCGCGAACTGCCCGAGCTGGACGACGAGTTCGCGCAGCTCGCGTCCGAGTTCGACACCCTGGAGGAGCTGCGGGCCGACTCCCGCAAGCGCCTTGAGCGGATCAAGTCCTACGACCAGGCCACCCAGGCCCAGGAGAAGGTGCTGGACGCGCTCATCGAGCTGACCGAGGTCCCGATCCCGGAGAAGCTGCTGGAGAGCGAGATCGAGACCCGCACCCACAACCTGGAGCACCACCAGTTCCCGGCGCTCGGCCTGAACTGGGACACGTACCTGGAGCGTGAGGGCAAGACCCGCGAGGAGTTCGACGCGGAGGTCTCGGAGCAGGCGGTCAAGGGCATCAAGACCCAGTTCATCCTGGACGAGCTGGTCAAGACCGAGAAGCTGTCGGTCAACCAGGAGGAGCTGACCGAGCACCTCATGCGCCGCGCGCAGTCCTCCGGCATGTCCCCCGAGCAGTTCGCGCAGGCCGTCGTCGAGGGCAACCAGGTGCAGCTCCTGGTCGGCGAGGTGGCCCGCGGCAAGGCGCTGGCCGTCGTCGTCGAGGCCGTCAAGGTCACCGACAGCAACGGCGAGGTCGTCGACCTGTCCGACGAGGAGGACGACGAGGACGAGGCCGCCGCTGAGGCCGCCGACGGGGACGCCCCCGAGGCCGCTGAGGCCGCTGAGGCCGGCGAGGACGCCCCCGAGGCATCCGAGGCCGCGGACTCCGCCGAGGCCGACAAGAGCTGACCTGAGGCTGCCTGAAGGGCACGGGGGACCGCCGCGGAAGGCGTTCGCCTCTCAGGGACGCGGGGAACCGCGCGACCGACCCGCCACCACTCGACCACCACCGGCCGGTGGCGGGACCTCGCCGCGGGGGCCGGGCCTACGGGCCGGGCTCGCCACGGTGCACGGTTGCTCGCGCGGTTCCCCGCGTCCCTTTTTCGGCCCCGCGGCCCGAACGCCGGGCCCGGTCCGCCCGAGCGACCCGGGCGTTCCAAACCCGTACCGCGCGGCATGCGCTCACAGCGAACAGTCCCGCGTAGGGGATTGCTGGGCCCCACCTGCGCGTTAGGGTCCACAAGTAGGAGGGCAGGGGTGCGGCGAGGGTCAGCGGCCGCCTCCGGCCCGGACGAAGACCGTGACGGTTGCTTCGACCGTCCGACAACGAGCAGGTGGATACGTGACGACTACGATGCCTACCGCCGCCGGCGAGCCGAGCCCCGGCGGTCTCGGCGACCAGGTCTACAACCGACTGCTCGGCGAGCGCATCATCTTCCTCGGCCAGGCCGTCGACGACGACATCGCCAACAAGATCACCGCACAGCTGCTGCTCCTTGCGGCCGAGCCCGACAAGGACATCTTCCTCTACATCAACAGCCCCGGCGGCTCCGTGACCGCCGGCATGGCGATCTACGACACGATGCAGTTCATCAAGAACGACGTCGTCACCATCGCCATGGGCATGGCCGCCTCGATGGGCCAGTTCCTGCTCACCGCGGGCACCCCCGGCAAGCGCTTCGCGCTGCCCAACACCCGCATCCTGATGCACCAGCCCTCCGCGGGCCTCGGCGGCTCCGCCACCGACATCAAGATCCAGGCCGAGCAGCTGCTGCACACCAAGCGCCGGATGGCCGAGCTGATCGCCGAGCACTCCGGCCAGAGCTTCGAGCAGATCACCAAGGACTCCGACCGCGACCGCTGGTTCTCCGCCGAGGAGGCCCGGGAGTACGGCCTGGTGGACGGCGTGATGCTCTCCGCCGCGCACGTCCCGGGCGGTGGCGGCACCGGCGCCGCGCCCGCCTCCTGAGGCTGCCCGCACCGGCCGCGTGGCCGCGCCGGCCCGGCACTGCCGACGCGCCGGCCGCGCCCGCCCGGCCCCCGACATCGACGCACCTCATCACCTGGAGACGGTGGACGTGAACCCCTTGAACTTCCCCGGCAGCGGCCTCTACGAGCGCACCGCGGCCGAGCGGCCCGGCGTGTTCGGCGCCGAGGCCCGCTATGTGATCCCGCGCTTCGTCGAGCGCACCTCGCAGGGCGTGCGCGAGTACGACCCGTACGCGAAGCTCTTCGAGGAGCGCGTGATCTTCCTCGGCGTGCAGATCGACGACGCCTCCGCCAACGACGTCATGGCGCAGTTGCTGTGCCTGGAGTCGATGGACCCCGACCGGGACATCTCGGTCTACATCAACAGCCCCGGTGGCTCCTTCACGGCGCTGACCGCGATCTACGACACGATGCAGTTCGTGAAGCCCGACATCCAGACGGTCTGCATGGGCCAGGCGGCCTCCGCGGCGGCCGTGCTGCTCGCGGCCGGCAGCCCCGGCAAGCGGATGGCGCTGCCGAACGCGCGGGTGCTCATCCACCAGCCGTACAGCGAGACCGGCCGCGGCCAGGTCTCCGACCTGGAGATCGCGGCCAACGAGATCATCCGGATGCGCCAGCAGCTGGAGGAGATGCTCGCGAAGCACTCCACCACGCCGATCGAGCAGATCCGTGACGACATCGAGCGCGACAAGATCCTCACCGCTGAGGAGTCGCTGGCCTACGGCCTGGTCGACCAGATCGTGTCCACCCGCAAGACGTCCGTGGGCGTCTGAAGGACGGGTAAGCTGCGCCCTCCGTGCGTGCCCCCGCCCGTACTCGGATCGCGAGTACGTCCAGGGGGGCCCACACGGGGGGCGCGGCAAGGTACCGTCGATGAGAGAAGCACCAGGTTCCGTTGAAGGTCGGCGGAGCCCAGGCGAAGGGGAAAGACCTCGTGGCACGCATCGGTGACGGCGGAGACCTGCTGAAGTGCTCGTTCTGCGGAAAGAGCCAGAAGCAGGTGAAGAAGCTCATCGCAGGTCCCGGTGTGTACATCTGCGACGAGTGCATCGACCTCTGCAACGAGATCATCGAGGAGGAGCTCGCCGAGTCCTCCGAGGTGCGCTGGGAGGACCTGCCCAAGCCGCGGGAGATCTACGAGTTCCTGGAGAGCTACGTGGTCGGGCAGGCGCCCGCCAAGAAGGCCCTCTCGGTCGCGGTGTACAACCACTACAAGCGGGTCCAGGCAGGGGAGAGCGGCCGCCCTGGCCACGACGACGCCATCGAGCTGGCGAAGTCCAACATCCTGCTGCTCGGCCCGACCGGCTCCGGCAAGACGCTGCTGGCCCAGACGCTGGCCCGGATGCTGAACGTGCCGTTCGCCATCGCCGACGCCACCGCGCTCACCGAGGCGGGCTACGTCGGTGAGGACGTCGAGAACATCCTGCTGAAGCTGATCCAAGCGGCGGACTACGACGTCAAGAAGGCCGAGACCGGCATCATCTACATCGACGAGATCGACAAGGTCGCCCGCAAGAGCGAGAACCCGTCGATCACCCGCGATGTCTCCGGCGAGGGCGTCCAGCAGGCGCTGCTGAAGATCCTGGAGGGCACCACCGCCTCCGTGCCGCCGCAGGGCGGCCGCAAGCACCCGCACCAGGAGTTCATCCAGATCGACACCACGAACGTGCTGTTCATCGTGGGCGGCGCCTTCGCCGGTCTGGAGAAGATCATCGAGGCGCGGGCGGGCGCCAAGGGCATCGGCTTCGGCGCGACCATCCGCTCCAAGCGCGAGCTGAACATGGCCGACCAGTTCTCCGAGATCATGCCGGAGGACCTGGTGAAGTTCGGCATGATCCCCGAGTTCATCGGCCGGCTGCCCGTGATCACCAACGTGCACAACCTCGACCGCGAGGCGCTGCTGCAGATCCTGGTCGAGCCGCGCAACGCGCTGGTCAAGCAGTACCAGAAGCTCTTCGAACTCGACGGCGTGGAGCTGGAGTTCGAGCGCGGCGCGCTGGAGGCCATCGCCGACCAGGCGATCCTGCGGCAGACCGGCGCCCGTGGCCTGCGCGCCATCATGGAGGAGGTGCTGATGTCGGTGATGTACGAAGTGCCGTCCCGCCAGGACGTCGCCCGCGTCGTCATCACCGCCGACGTCGTGCACTCCAACGTCAACCCGACCCTGGTGCCGCGCGACCCGCGCATCTCGGGCCAGGGCGAGCAGAAGAGCGCGTAGCCCCCGGCGGCACCGCAGGCACAGCACGAAGCACGAAGGGGGCACCCGGTCGCAGGACCGGGTGCCCCCTTCGTCGTGGTCGCGGGCGGGGCTTCGTCCCTACGAGGCGGGCACCTCGGCGTCGGCACGGACCTTGGCGGCCAGCGCGGCGGTGTCGGCGACCGACGGCCAGGTGGCGGTGCCGTCCGAGACGTGCGCGTCGTCGATCGTGCTCACATAGGCCACCGTGCTGTAGTCGGCCCAGGCGCAGATGGTGGTCTTGAAGGGGATCTTCTGGTTGTCCTGCTCCTGGGTCTCGTTGATCTTCTGGCACTTCATCAGCGCGTCGGGCTTCAGGCCGGCCGGCTTCACCGTCTGCGGGGTGCCCAAGGGGGAGACCGTGACCTTCGAGCCGTCGCTGGTCGGGTTCGTGCCGCCCTTGTCGAGCAGCGCGAACATGCCGTCCAGCGCCTTGCCCGGGTCCTTGACGGTGCCGTAGACGCCGTCGAAGCTCAGGAAGACGCCGGTGAACTGGCTGCCCTTCAGATAGAGGGTGCCGGCGCTCTTGGCGTCGTCGACGCCGAGCGCCTTCAGGGTGCCGACCGCGGTGTCGTCGAGCTGCGGGCCGGTGCTGCCCACGGGGGACTTGACGTAGTCCCCGGCGACGGTGTCCGGGGTGGTGAGGGTGTACTTCTTGCCGTCGTCGTGGAGCCCGGACGAGCCGCTGTTGCCCTTGTGCGCGACGAAGACGCCGGCGCCGACCGCGAGCACCGCGACCACGACGCCGATGATGATCCCGTTGCGCTTGCCCTTGCCGCCGGACCTGGGCGGTTGCGGCTGCCCGTAACCCTGCTGGGGCACCTGCCCGTACGGCTGCGGCGGGCCGTAACCGCCCTGCGGCGGCTGCTGTTGCGGTTGCGGTGGGCCGTAGCCGCCGCCCTGGGGCTGGTTGCCGTACGGGTTCGGCGGCTGCTGGTCATGGCTCATGGGTTCGTCCCCTCCGTCAACGAGTGCGCCCATCCTTGCGCAGGACGGGAGCGCCCGGGGTCCGCGGTCGGCCCGGATACGCGAGGGGGCGCCCGGTCCCTCGCGGACCGGGCGCCCCTTTTCGTCTGCGGTGGCGGCTACTTCGCCTCCACCTCGACGTCGTTGCGGACCTTGGCGGTCAGGGCAGCCGCGTCATCGATGGACGGGGCGGAGCCGCCGCCGGTGACGAGCTGCGCGGAGTCCAGTGGGATGACGTACGCCACCGTGCTGTAGTCCGCCCACACGCAGACCGTCGTGTTGATGGTGAAGCTCTGGCCGGAGTCCTGGCCGGTCTCCTTGATCGTCTGGCACTTCATGATCGCTTCGCTCTTCATGCCGGACGGAGTGACGGACTGCGGACTGCCGGAGGTCTCGACCTTCGTGCCGTCCTTCTTGTCCTGCTCGGTGCCCTGCTTGAGCATCGCGAACATGCCGTCGACGACCTTGCCCGGGTCCTTGACGGTGCCGTAGACGCCGGCGAACTCCAGCAGCTTGCCCGACAGGGCCGAACTGCCTTCCTTGTAGGCCGCGTTGACCTGGGTCGGGTCGCTGACGCCCAGCGCCTTGATCTTGGTGAGGTCGCTGTCGTCGAAGCTGTCGCTGTCCGAGTCGTCGCCCTTGGCGTAGTCGCCGGCGACGGTGTCCGGGGTGGTGAGGGTGTACTTCTTGCCGTCGTTGTGGAGCGAGGAGGAACTGCTGCCACTGCCCTTGGTGGCGAAGTAGACCCCGCCGGCGACCGCGACCAGGGCGACGACGATGCCGATGATGATGCCGTTGCGCTTGCCGTTGCCGCCGGACTGGGGCGGTTGCGGGTAGCCGTAGCCCTGCTGGGGCACCTGGCCGTAGGGCGGCTGCTGGCCGTAGCCGGGCTGCTGCGGCTGCTGGCCGTACGCCGGCTGGCCGCCGTAGGGAGGGGCGGGGGGCGGGGCCTGCTGCGGGTAGCCGTACCCGGGCTGGGGCTGCGGCTGGCCGTAACCGCCACCCTGCGGCGGCTGTCCGTAACCGCCCTGCTGCGGGGGCTGCGGCTGGCCGTAGCCGCCACCCTGCGGCGGCGGGCCGGGCTGCGGTTGGCCGTAGCCGCCACCCTGGGGTTGATCGCCGTACGGGTTCGGCGGCGGCTGGTTGTAACTCATGGTTTCGTCCCCTCCGTTAACGAGTCCGCCCATCCTCCCGGATGACATGCTCGCTTCCGAATCCGGGGGCGTGACCAGCAGCCATCCTCCCGCGCCGGAATCCGGCCGCGGCATCAGAAGCGCAACCGGTTCGTCACAGAGCTGTGGACAACCCGCCCTGTGGATAACCCGTCGGGGGTGAAGCCGCGGGAGCACTAGAATCGGGACCGTGACCGACAACACTCATCCGCGCCCCGACAGCGGGCAGCACAGCGACCCCCATCTGCCGACCCAGTACACGCCGGCCGAGGTAGAGGGGCCGCTGTACGAGCGGTGGGTAGAGCGCGGGTACTTCGAAGCCGACACGAAGAGCGACAAGCCGCCGTACACCATCGTCATCCCGCCGCCGAACGTGACGGGCACCCTCCACCTCGGACACGCCTTCCAGCACACGCTGATGGACGCCCTCACCCGCCGCAAGCGCATGCAGGGGTACGAAGCGCTGTGGCTGCCCGGCATGGACCACGCGGGCATCGCCACCCAGAACAAGGTCGAGCAGCAGCTCGCCGAGGAGGGCAAGTCCCGGCACGACGTGGGCCGCGAGGAGTTCGTCGCCCGCACCTGGCGGTGGAAGGAGGAGTACGGCGGCCGCATCCTGGGCCAGATGCGCCGGCTCGGCGACGGCGTCGACTGGTCCCGCGAGCGCTTCACCATGGACGAGGGCCTGTCCCGGGCCGTCCTGACCATCTTCAAGAAGCTCTACGACGACGAGCTGATCTACCGCGCCGAGCGGATCATCAACTGGTGCCCGCGCTGCATGACCGCCATCTCCGACATCGAGGTGGACTACCAGGACGACGACGGCGAGTTGGTCTCGCTGCGCTACGGCGACGGCGAGGACAGCGTCGTGGTCGCCACCACCCGGGTCGAGACGATGCTCGGAGACACCGCCGTCGCCGTCCACCCCGACGACGCGCGCTACGCCCACCTGATCGGCCGCCGGATCAAGCTGCCGCTGACCGACCGGACCATCCCGGTGGTCGCCGACGCCCACGTCGACCCGGAGTTCGGCACCGGCGCGGTCAAGGTGACCCCGGCCCACGACCCGAACGACTTCGCGATCGGCCAGCGGCACGGCCTGGAGTCGCTGACGATCATGGACGAGCGGGCGGTCATCACCGCGCCCGGTCCGTTCGAGGGCCTGGACCGCTTCGAGGCCCGCGCCGCCATCGTCGAGGCGCTGCGCGAGCAGGGCCGGGTCGTCGCGGAGAAGCGCCCTTACGTCCACTCCGTCGGCCACTGCTCCCGCTGCAAGACCACCGTCGAGCCGCGGCTGTCGCTCCAGTGGTGGGTCAAGGTCGAGCCGCTGGCCCGCGCGGCGGGCGACGCGGTCCGCGACGGCCGGGTGAAGATCCACCCGCCGGAGATGGAGAAGCGGTACTTCGACTGGGTCGACAACATGCACGACTGGTGCATCTCGCGGCAGTTGTGGTGGGGCCACCGCATCCCGGTCTGGTACGGGCCGAACGGCGAGCAGATCTGCGTCGGGCCCGACGAGGCGGAGCCCACCGGCGAGGGCTGGACCCAGGACGCCGACGTCCTGGACACCTGGTTCTCCTCCGCGCTGTGGCCCTTCTCCACCCTGGGCTGGCCCGAACAGACCCCGGACCTGGCGAAGTTCTACCCGACCGACGTGCTGCTCACCGGCCACGACATCATCTTCTTCTGGGTCGCCCGGATGATGATGTTCGGCCTGTACGCCATGGAGGACGTCCCGCCGTTCCACACCATCGCGCTGACCGGCCTGGTCCGCGACGAGTTCGGCAAGAAGATGTCCAAGTCCAACCCGAACTCGGTGGACCCGCTGACCTGGATGGACGCCTACGGCTCCGACGCGGTCCGCTTCACCCTGGCCCGCGGCGCCAACCCCGGTGCCGACGTGCCGATCGGCGAGGACTGGGTCCAGGCGTCCCGGAACTTCGCCAACAAGGTGTGGAACGCCACCCGGTTCGCCCTGATGAACGGCGCCACCGTCGAGGGTCCGCTGCCCGCGCCCGAGGAGATGTCCGCGACCGACCGCTGGGTGCTCTCCCGGCTGAACACCGTCGTCGCCGAGGTCGACGCCCTCTACGACGACTTCCAGTTCGCGAAACTCTCCGACGCGCTCTACCACTTCGCGTGGGACGAGGTCTTCGACTGGTACGTCGAGCTGTCCAAGACCACCTTCCTCAAGGGCGGCGACCCGGCACGCGTCTCCAGCCGGGTGCTCGGCGAGGTGCTGGACGTCACACTGCGGTTGCTGCACCCGATCGTGCCGTTCGTCACCGAGACGCTGTGGACCACCCTCACCGGCAAGGAGACGGTGGTCACCGCGGACTGGCCGAAGGCCGTGCTGGTCGCTGGCGCCGACGCGCCGGGCGGCTTCCGTGACGCGGCCGCCGAGGCGGAGATCGCCGAGGTGCAGCGGCTGGTCACCGAGGTCCGCCGGTTCCGCAGCGACCAGGGCCTCCAGCCCGGCCAGAAGGTCCCGGCCGAGCTGTCGCTCGACGGCACCCTCCTGCCGCCCCACGAGGACGCCATCCGGCAGCTGCTGCGGCTCCAGCCGGCCGGCGACGGCTTCCACGCCACCGCCACCCTGCCGGTCGGCGCGGCGCGGGTCGCCCTCGACCTGTCCGGGACGATCGACGTGGCCGCGGAGCGCAAGCGGCTCGCGAAGGACCTGGCCGCCGCCGAGAAGGAGAAGCAGCAGGCGGAGCGGAAGCTCGGCAACGATGCGTTCCTCGGCAAGGCGCCGGAGAAGGTGGTCGAGGGCATCCGCACCCGGCTGGCCGCCGCCGACGAGGACATCGCCCGGATCACCGCGCAGCTCGCCGCCCTCCCGGCGGCATAGCCACCGCACGGCACCCCTCGGGGTGGCACAGGCCCGGGCCATTCGGCCCGGGCCTGTTCCGTAGACTGGACGCTGTGAGCGAGCACCGGCAGGACGACGATTTCCCGGACGACGGCTTCAGCGACGCCGCCGACCGGGCCGCGGACGAGGTCGACTACGACGCCGCGCACCAGGCCACCGACGAGGACGACTCGGAGGACGGCGAAGGCGGCGGACCGCGCGAGGCGGACATGGCCGTCATCGAGGCCGGCAGCCGTACGCTGCGCACCCATGTCACCCCGCCCGCCCCGGAGGACGACGTGCCGGCCCGGCCCGCCGACCCCGAACTGGACCGGCAGCTGCGCGAGGTCGAGGACGAGCTGCTGGGCCGCTGGCCCGAGACGAAGCTCGACCCGTCCCTCGATCGGATGACCGCGCTGATGGACGTGCTCGGCCAGCCGCAGCGCTCCTACCCGTCGATCCACATCACCGGCACCAACGGGAAGACCTCCACCGCGCGGATGATCGAGCGGCTGCTGCTCGCCTTCGAACTGCGCACCGGCCGCTACACCAGCCCGCATGTGCAGTCCATGACCGAGCGGATCAGCCTGGACGGCGTCCCGATCTCCGCGGAGCGCTTCGTCGAGGTCCACCGCGACATCCAGCCCTACGTCGACATGGTGGACGGCTCCCAGCCGCACCGGATGTCCTTCTTCGAGGTGCTCACCGGCATGGCGTACGCGGCTTTCGCGGACGCCCCGGTCGACGTCGCGGTGGTCGAGGTCGGCATGGGCGGAAGCTGGGACGCCACCAACGTGGTGGACGCCACCGTGGCCGTGGTCTCCCCGATCTCGCTGGACCACACCGACCGGCTCGGCAGCACTCCCGGTGAGATCGCCGTCGAGAAGGGCGGCATCATCAAGAAGAGCGCCACCGCGGTCCTCGCCCAGCAGCCGCCGGACGCGGCGCGCGAACTGCTGCGGCGCTCGGTGGAGATGGACGCGACGGTCGCCCGCGAGGGCGAGGAGTTCGGCGTGCTCCACCGCGAAGTGGCCGTCGGCGGCCAGTTGCTGACCCTGCGCGGCCTCGGCGGCGAGTACGAACAGGTCTTCCTCCCGCTGCACGGCGAGCACCAGGCGCACAACGCGGCCCTGGCGCTGGCCGCGGTGGAGGCGTTCTTCGGCATCGGCAGCGTGCACCAGCGCACCCTCGACATGGACACCGTGCGCGGCGCGTTCGCGGCGGTCACCTCGCCCGGCCGGCTGGAAGTGGTCCGGCGCAGCCCCACCGTGGTGCTGGACGCCGCGCACAACCCGGCCGGCGCGCGGGTCACCGCGGCCGCGATCAGCGAGGTGTTCGGCTTCAGCCACCTGGTCGGCGTGGTCGGGCCGAGCGGCGACAAGGACGTCCGCGGACTGCTGGAGGCGTTCGAACCGGTCTTCGCCGAGGTCGTCGTCACCCGCAACTCCACCTCCCGGGCGATGGACGTGGACGCGCTCGCGGCGCTGGCCGTGGAGGTGTTCGGCGAGGACCGGGTGCAGGTCGAACCGCGCCTCGACGACGCCCTGGAGGCCGCGGTGACCCTCGCCGAGGACGAGGGCGAGTACGCCGGCGCCGGGGTGCTGGTCACCGGTTCGGTCATCACGGTCGGCCAGGCCCGCCTGCTGCTGGCCCGCCGGTAAGGGAGCCAGGGATGCGGACGCGTCAACGGACTTACTCGCGCACGCGGACTCACCCGCGTACGCGGACTCACCCGCGCACGCGGACTCAGACGGATTTCAGAGGGAAGGGGGCCCGGGTATGCGGACCCTGTGTTCGAGCACGCTGATCGGCGAGTTCTTCGTGATCGGCTTCGCCGGGCTGGTCGCGATGAAGCATCCCGACCTGTCGATGGGCACCGTGTGGACGGTGTGCGGCATCGCGATGGTGCTGTGCGTACTGCTGTGCGGCGTGGTCACCCGCCCGTGGGCGGTCGTGGTCGGCTGGGCGCTCCAGATCGGGTTGATCGCCAGCGGCTTCGTGGTCGGTACGATGTTCGTGCTCGGCGTGATCTTCGCCGCCCTGTGGTGGGCGTCGATCCACTTCGGGCGCAAGGTCGACCAGATCAGGGCCCGGCACGCGACACAAGCCGCCTGACAACCGACCGGCACGTGCCTTGTAGGCTCGTCGTCACATTCGCTTGTCATACCCGTCAGGAGCCGCCCCGTGTCCCAGCGCACCCTTGTCCTTCTCAAGCCGGACGCCGTTCGCCGCGGCCTGGTCGGCGAGATCCTGGGCCGGATCGAGCGCAAGGCCGGCTGGTCGGTCAACGCGCTGGAGCTGCGCACCCTGGACCGCGGCACCCTGGAGCAGCACTACGCCGAGCACGTCGGACGGCCGTTCTACGAGCCGCTGGTGGAGTTCATGGCGTCCGGCCCGTCGGTGGCCCTGGTCGTCGAGGGCGAGCGGGTGATCGAAGGCGTGCGCGCGCTGGCCGGCCCGACCGACCCGATCGCGGCCGCACCCGGCTCCATCCGGGGGGATTTCGGCACCATCACCCGTGAGAACCTGGTGCACGCCTCGGACTCCGAGGAGTCCGCCGCGCGCGAGATCAAGCTCTTCTTCCCCACCTTGGCGTAACGCGGCGGCGACGCGTATGGTCCCGTGAGTCGGCGCGACCACGGTCCGACTGCCGCTGTGGCCGCGCCCGTTCCGGCAGGTACCGGGCCGAACGGGAACCAAACACTCCGACACGGCGTCACCATTACTGAGGTCCGCTGTGTGTTCTGATGACAATGGGCGTCGGAACCCCGACGCCGCGCTCAGCCCGGCGCGACTACGATGGAACCTCCGCCCACGCTCGGGAAGGCCAGACGTATCCACATGGCGAACAACATGTCGTTCATCGGCCGTGACATGGCTGTCGATCTCGGGACCGCCAACACGCTGGTGTACGTCAGGGGCCGCGGGATCGTCCTGAACGAGCCGTCGGTCGTCGCGGTCAACACCAATACCGGCGGCATCCTCGCGGTCGGTGCCGAGGCGAAGAAGATGATCGGCCGCACCCCCGGCAACATCGTGGCGGTGCGCCCCCTGAAGGACGGCGTCATCGCCGACTTCGAGATCACCGAGCGCATGCTGCGCTACTTCATCCTCAAGATCCACCGCCGCCGCTACATGGTCCGCCCGCGCGTCGTGGTGTGCGTGCCGTCGGGCATCACCGGCGTGGAGCGCCGCGCCGTGATCGAGGCCGCCACCCAGGCCGGCGCCCGTACCGTGCACATCATCGAGGAGCCGATGGCCGCCGCGATCGGCGCCGGGCTGCCCGTGCACGAGGCCACCGGCAACATGGTGGTGGACATCGGCGGCGGCACCACCGAGGTCGCGGTGATCAGCCTCGGCGGCATCGTCACCGCCCAGTCCATCCGGGTGGCCGGCGACGAGCTGGACAACGCGATCATCCAGCACATCAAGAAGGAGTACAGCCTGCTGCTCGGCGAGCGCACCTCCGAGCAGATCAAGCTGACCATCGGCTCCGCGTTCGCCGCCGAGAAGGACGACGAGCACACCGAGATCCGCGGCCGGGACCTGGTCAGCGGACTGCCCAAGACCGTGGTGATCTCCGCGGGCGAGGTGCGCAAGGCCATCGAGGAACCGGTGAACGCGATCGTCGACGCGGTGAAGACCACGCTCGACAAGTGCCCGCCGGAGCTGTCCGGCGACATCATGGACCGCGGCATCGTGCTGGCCGGCGGCGGCGCGCTGCTGCGCGGCCTGGACGAGCGGCTGCGGCACGAGACCGGCATGCCCATCCACATCGCCGAGTCCCCGCTGGACTGCGTGGCGCTCGGCGCGGGCAAGTGCGTGGAGGAGTTCGAGGCGCTTCAGCAGGTCCTCGACGCGGCCCCGCGCAGATGACGCAGAAGCGGATGACGCAGAAGACGAACCGCCCCACCCGGCGCAGGCGCGGTCACCACCGCGGCGCCGGATGCGGGCGCAACCCAGCACAGTAGCTCCGACCGGCCGCGGCCCCAGCGGCGGCGGGTCCGATGAGGAAGGCACGGACTGGCGCCCGTGAGGGACACAAAGGAGAGCCGGCTGCTGCTGGTACTGCTGGTGGTGGTGGCGCTCGCGCTGATCACCGTGGACATCCGGGGCGGTGAGAACTCACCGCTCGACCGGCCGCGGCGGGCGGCCCAGTCCGCCTTCGGCCCGGTGGAGAACGCGGTGTCCGGCGTCGTCGACCCGGTCGGCAACGCCGTGGACGCGGTCCGGGACTCCGGCCACGACAGCAGCACCATCAAGCGGCTGCAACGCGAGAACACCGAGCTCAAGCAGCAACTCGGCAGCAAGGACACCACCCGCGCCCGCGCCCAGGAGCTGGACAAGCTCCTGAAGGTCGCCGGCGCCGGGCAGTACACCGTCAAGGGCGCCCAGGTCATCGCGATAGGAGCGGCCCAGGGCTTCTCCTGGACGGTCACCATCGACTCCGGCAGCAACGACGGCCTCAAGCGCGACATGACGGTGATCAACGGCGACGGGCTCGTCGGCCGGGTCACCACCGTCGGCCGCTCCACCTCCACGGTCCTGCTCGCCAACGACCCGGACTTCACCGTCGGCACCCGGCTGGAGGGCAGCCAGGAGATCGGCTTCGCCAGCGGCCAGGGCAACCGGCCGATGCGGGACCAACTGCTCGACGGCAAGGCCGACGTGCACCGGGGCGACCGGGTGGTCACCTTCGGCTCCGAGGCGGACAAGCCGTTCGTGCCCGGCGTCCCGGTCGGCAAGGTGGTCAGCGTCGAACCGTCGGCGGGCAACCTCACCAAGACCGTCGAGGTGCAGCCCTTCGTCGGCTTCACCAAGCTGGACGTGGTCGGCGTGGTCGTGGTCGGCCCGCGCACCGATCCGCGCGACAGCGTGCTGCCGCCGCGGCCCACCCCGCCGCACACCGCGAAGCCCAAGGCGAAGAACTCCCCGACGCCAGGCGGTACCCCGAGCTCCGGCAGTTCGGACACCGCGCTTCCCCCGGGCACCAAGCCGACCAATTCGACCACCACCAGCGGGGACTGAGCCATGCGCCTGAACCGGATCGTGCTCTCCACCGTCCTGGTGGTGATCGCCCTGGTCGCCCAGGTCAGCGTGCTGGCCCGGCTGCACCTGCCCGGCGCGGTCCCGGACCTGCTGCTGCTGACGGTGCTCGGCCTGGCCCTCACCTACGGCCACGTCGGCGGCTGCCTGATCGGCTTCTTCGCCGGACTGCTCGCCGACATCGCGCCGCCCGCGGACCACGCCGTCGGCCGCTACGCCCTGGTGCTGTGCGTGATCGGCTACGCGGCCGGCCTGGCCAAGCCCGAAAGCGGCCAACTGCGCACCGCCGCCGGACCGATGCTGGTGGTGATCGGCGCCGCCATCGCCACCACGCTGCTCTACGCGGGCGTCGGCGGCCTGGTCGGCGACACCGCGGGCGCGCACGTCGGCCTGGCCAAGCTGGTCTTCACCGCGACGCTCTACGACCTGCTGCTCGCGCCGTTCGTGGTCCCGCTCATCATGGCGCTGGCCCGCCGCTTCGACCACGACCCGCTCGCCGACGACGCGGCGGGCGGCTTCGGCGGGGGCTTCGGCGGCGGTTCCGGCGGTGGCTCCGGCGGCCGCTTCCGGCCGCGCGGCCGATCCCGTACGAAGGCCGGCGCCGGCGCCGGCATCACCCCGCAGCGCGGCCTGTTCGGCCGGGCGAGGTTCAGCGGCGGCATGACGGCAAAGGGTGTACGGCGATGACGGCGAACGACGCGCGCGAGGCAGCCGGGCGGCAGACGACGACGATGCGTGCGGTTTCGTGCCGAGCGCGCGCAGAAGTGAGCGATTGAGATGAGCAACATCCCGGAGACCGGGCGGACATCGCGGGTCACGATCCGGCTGGTCATCCTCCAGGTGCTGGTCGTCTCGCTGCTGCTGACCCTCGGTGGCCGGCTGTGGTACCTCCAGATCCGCAACGGTCAGGAATACGACGCGCAGGCCAACAGCAACCACTTCCAGCAGGTCGTCACCTCCGCCGTGCGCGGCTCGATCCTCGACGACCGGGGCGTGCCGATCGCCAACAACCAGACCCTGCTGGTGGTCTCCGCCAACCGCACCGACCTGCTCCAGCAGCCGGACGACGGCAAGGCCGTACTGACCCGGCTGGCGAACGTCCTCGGCATGAAGCCGCAGGACGCGATGGACAAGGTGCGGCTGTGCGACGCGCAGACCCCGCGCCCGTGCTGGAACGGTTCGCCGTACCAGCCGATCCCGATCACCGACAAGGCCACCACCCAGCAGGCCCTCCAGATCATGGAGCGCCGCGAGGACTTCCCCGGCATCACCGCGGAGCCGACCGCCGTGCGCACCTACCCCGCGCCGGACAAGGCCAACGCCGCCCAGGTGCTCGGCTACCTCTCCCCGGTCACCGACAAGGAGGTGGCCGCCTCCGAGAAGACCAGCAACCCGCTGCTGCGCTCGGACCAGGTCGGCCGCTCCGGCCTGGAGAGCACCTACGACGACCAGCTGCGCGGCAAGGCCGGCGTCACCAAGTACCAGGTCGACAACCTCGGCCGGGTGATCGGCAAGGCCGGTGACACCCCGGCCACCCCCGGCGACAACCTGGTCACCAGCATCGACGCGAAGGTCCAGGCGGTCACCGAGAAGGAACTCAACGACGCCATGGTGACCGCCCGCAAGACGTACGACCCGGTCACCCACAAGAACTTCAAGGCCGACTCCGGTGCCGCGGTCGTCATGGACAACAAGACCGGTCAGGTCATCGCGATGGCCAGCGAGCCCACCTACGACCCGAACGAGTGGGTCGGCGGCATCTCCGCCAAGGACTACGCGGCGCTGACCAACACCAAGTCCAACTACCCGCTGCTCAACCGCGCCATCCAGGGCGAGTCCGCGCCCGGCTCCACCTTCAAGGTGGTCTCCACCTCCGCCGCGATCCGGGCCGGCTACAGCGAGGACGGCCCGTACGACTGCTCGTCGTCGTTCAACATCGGCTCCCAGGTCTTCCACAACGACGAGAACGAGAGCTACGGCCCGATCTCCCTCGCCCGCGCGCTCGAGGTCTCCTGCGACACCGTCTTCTACGGGATCTCCTACGACCAGTGGAAGAAGGACGGCGGGACCGACGCGAAGCACCCCAAGGACTGGTTCTACAAGACGGCCCACGACTTCGGCCTCGGCGCGAAGACGGACATCGACGTGCCGGGCGAGGTCACCGGCCGGGTGCCGGACCGCCAGTGGAAGCAGGACTTCTGGGAGGAGAACAAGGCCGACTGGTGCGCGACCGCCAAGAAGCACAAGAACGACAAGAACCCGCCGCTGAGCATCGCCATCGCCATCGAGAACTGCCCGGACGGCTACGTGCTGCGCGCCGGTGACTCGGTGAACTACGCGATCGGCCAGGGCGACACCCTCGTCACCCCGATCCAGATGGCCCGGATCTACGCGGCCCTCGCCAACGGCGGCACGCTCTACCAGCCGTCCATCGGCAAGGCCGTGATAAGCCCCGACGGCAAGACGGTCACTCCCATCAAGCCGAAGGTGACCGGCAAGCTCCCCGACTCCAAGTCCACGCTGAAGTACATCAACCAGGCACTGGCCGGCGTGGTCACCGAGGGCACCGCCGACTGGAAGTTCGGCAACTGGCCGCAGGACAAGATCCCGCTGCACGCCAAGACCGGTACCGCCGAGGTCTCCGGCAAGCAGAGCACCTCCTGGTTCGACACGTACACCAAGGACTACACGATCGTCATGACGATCTCCCAGGGTGGTACCGGCTCCGGCGGTTCGGGTACCGCGATCCGCCGGATCTACGAGTCGATGTACGGCATCCAGAAGGACAGCACCAAGATCGACGCGAAGAAGGGCATCATGCCCACGCCGGTCACCACGCTGCCGAAGATCTCCGCCGACGGTGCGGCGGTGAGCGCCCAGCAGGCCGCGTTCTCCACCGCGGTCGCCGACAGCTTCGCCAACACCCCGGCCGGAGCGGGAGGCGGCGACCCGGCGCCCGTACTGGCCGCGCTCACCCCGACCCGCACCGAGAAGCTGCTGTACGGCAGGAAGAACACATGATGAGCGCGAACACCTACTCCGTCCGGCGGTTCACGCCGGAGCGCTCCACCATGGGCAAGCTGCTCGCGCGGGACTCCGTGGTGCGCCGGATGGACTGGCTGCTCTTCCTCGCCACGGTGCTGCTGTGCTTCATCGGCTCGCTGCTGGTCTACTCGGCCACCCGGCACCGCACCAACCTCACCCACGGCGACCAGTACTACTTCCTGATCCGCCATGTGATGAACGCCGGTATCGGCCTGGCGCTGTGCATCGGCGCCATGGCCATAGGGCACCACCGGATGCGCACCATCGTGCCGTTCTTCTACGCGCTGTCCATCCTCGGCATCCTCGCGGTGCTCAGCCCGCTCGGCTCGACCGTCAACGGCGCGCACTCCTGGATCATCATCGGCGGCGGATTCTCGCTCCAGCCGACGGAGTTCGTGAAGATCGCCATCATCATCGGCATGGCGATGGTGCTCTCCGCCCGGGTCGACGCCGGCGACCAGGAGCACCCCGACCACCGCCGGGTGATGCAGTCGCTCGCGCTGGCCGCGCTGCCCATCCTGGTCATCCTGATGATGCCCGACCTCGGGTCGGTGATGGTGCTCGGCGCGATCGTGCTCGGCGTGCTGCTCGCCTCCGGGGCGTCCACCCGCTGGGTGTTCGGCCTGATCGTCACCGGGGTGGTCGGCTCCATCCTGGTCTGGCAGCTCGGCATCCTCGACAAGTACCAGATCGACCGGTTCGCGGCGTTCGCCAACCCCGCGCTCGACCCGTCCGGCGTCGGCTACAACACCAGCCAGGCCCGGATCGCGATCGGCTCCGGCGGGCTGCTCGGCAAGGGCCTGTTCCACGGCAGCCAGACCACCGGGCAGTTCGTGCCCGAGCAGCAGACCGACTTCGTCTTCTCAGTGGCCGGCGAGGAACTGGGCTTCGTCGGCGGCGCGTTCATCGTCCTGCTGATCGGTGTGATCCTCTGGCGGGCCTGCTCCATCGCCCGCAACGCCACCGACCTGTACGGCACCATCGTGGCGGCCGGCGTCGTCGCCTGGTTCGCCTTCCAGTCCTTCGAGAACATCGGTATGACGCTCGGCATCATGCCGGTGACCGGCATCCCCTTGCCCTTTGTCTCCTACGGCGGATCATCGATGTTCGCCAACTTCGTGGCCATAGGGATTCTGCAGTCCGTGAAGATGCAGCGGCCCATGTCGGCGTAGGCCGTGTTCCGGAAGCGCCTCCCCTGCCTTCGGCGGGGGAGGCGCCCCCATGTGGCGCCTGGCACGCACGCTCGCTTCGTTGTCGGGCCTGCCCGAGCCGGCCCACGACCAGGGCAGTCCTCCGCCTTGCGATCGGGGGCACCTCCCGCGCCGAAGGCTGTGGGGAGCGCCAGACGCCACGGGGCCCCGCCCTTCGGTCGGACGGCGCTCCTTCCGCAACACGGCCCAACCGCCGGGCGGGGCGCTCGGCGCGGTGCCCGGTGTGCTGCCCGGCGTGGCGCCGGCGCTCGCAGGTCCGCCCGGGTGCCATGCCTGCGACGGGTCTGGCCAAGGGACCGATGCGGGCATACGGTCCCCTTATGGGCCGTCGCCTCGCCGAAACGGAACGCACCTACGAGACCGGGCCCCGGAACGACCTGCCCGACCTCACCGGGCTGACCGCCGGCACCCGGGCCCTGCCCCCGCTGCGGCTCAACGCCGTCTACTACGACACCGCCCACCTCACCCTCACCTCCCACCGCATCACCCTGCGGCGCCGTGAGGGCGGCGACGACGACGGCTGGCACCTGAAACTCCCCACCGACCGCCCCGACACCCGCACCGAGATCCACGCCCCGCTCGGCGCGCCCGGCACTCCGCCCGAGGACCTGCGCGCCGAGGTCGCCGCGCTCGTCCGGGGCCGTATCCTCACGCCGATCGTCCGGCTGCGCACCGTACGCAGCCGCGTGCTGCTCCTGGACGACCAGGACCGGACCCTCGCCGAGGTCGCCTACGACCAGGTCAACGCGAAGCCGGGGCCGGCCTGGTCCGAGATCGAGGTCGAGCTGTACGCGGGCGACGAGGCTTTGCTGGACGCGGTGGAGCGACGGCTGGGCGACGCCGGGGTGACCCGCTCCGACGCGCCCTCCAAGCTGGTCCGCGCGCTCGGCGGGCGGCGGCCGGAGCCCGCCGGCGGGCGGCCGGAACGGCCGGGGCCCGACGCCACCGCGGGCGCCGTCGCCCTGGCGTACCTGCGCGCGCAGCTCACCGCGATCGTCGCCCTCGATCCGGCCGTCCGGCACGCCGGGGAGGACGCGGTGCACCGGATGCGCGTCGCCACCCGGCGGGCCCGCTCCGCGCTGAAGAGCTTCGGCCACGTCCTGGACCGCGCCGAGACCGATCCGCTCGGCGCCGAACTGAAGTGGCTCGCCGAGGTCCTCGGGGCCGAGCGGGACCGGGAGGTGCTCGCCGCCCGCCTCGCGCGTCGGCTGTCCGAACTCGACCCGGACGACCCGGACGACCCGAGCGACCGGGGCCCGGCGCTCGACGCGGTGCGCCGGAGGCTGGGGGAGGGACCGCCGGGCGGGACGTGGAACGCCGAGGCGCACGCGGCCGACGCGCACACCGACGTGGTGCGGGCCCTGGACAGCGCCCGCTACTTCGCGCTTCTCGACGCCTTCGACGGGCTGCTGGCCGCGCCCCCGTATCTCCCGGCGGCCGACCGGCCCGCATCGCAGGTGGTCGCCGACGTGCTCGGGCACGACCGCAGGCGGCTGCGCGGAGCCGTACGGGCCGCGCTCGCGCTGCCGCCCGGCCAGGCGCGGGACGTCGCGCTGCACGAGGCGCGCAAGGCCGCCAAGCGGGCGCGTTACGCGGGGGAGGCGGCCGAACCCGTGCTCGGTGCGGAGGCCGCCGGGTACACCGCGCGGATGAAAGCGCTCCAGCAGCTGCTCGGCGAGCACCAGGACAGCGTGATGTGCCGGGCGGCCGTCGCGCGGGTGCGCGGGCGGGCGGAGGCGGCGGGGGAGGACACGGCACCGTACGAGGCGATCGAGCGGGCCGAGCTGGGGATCGCGGCGCGGGCGGAGGAGCGGTTGCCCGAGGTGTGGGGTGCGGCGGAACGCGAGGGGTGACCTCGAGGGTGCCGGGGCGCGGGGCCCGGGGTTCCGAAGCGCGGCGGTCGGGCGGGCCCCGGGCGGGCCGGGCACCTGCCGCGCCTCGGGTACTGTGGAGGGTCACCTTCCCCCCGGCGGTGGTCCGCCGGGGGCGCCCGCAAGATCAGGACACACGAAAGTCGCCGAGATGCCTGTCGAGTCGGTCTTCCCGCGCCTGGAAGCGCTGCTCCCGCACGTACAGAAGCCGATCCAGTACGTCGGCGGTGAACTGAACTCCACCGTCAAGGACTGGGACGCCGCCGATGTGCGGTGGGCGCTGATGTACCCCGACGCGTACGAGGTCGGCCTGCCCAACCAGGGCGTCATGATCCTCTACGAGGTGCTCAACGAGCGCGAGGGCGTGCTCGCCGAGCGCACGTACAGCGTGTGGCCGGACCTGGAAGCGCTGATGCGCGAGCACGAGGTGCCGCAGTTCACCGTCGACGGCCACCGCCCGGTGCGGGCGTTCGACGTCTTCGGGCTCAGCTTCTCCACGGAGCTGGGCTACACCAACATGCTGGCCGCGCTCGACCTCGCCGGCATCCCGCTGGACGCCGCCGACCGCACCGAGGACGACCCGATCGTGCTGGCCGGCGGGCACGCCGCGTTCAACCCCGAGCCGATCGCCGACTTCATCGACGCGGCCGTGATCGGCGACGGCGAGCAGGCCGTGCTCACCATCACCGACCTGGTCAGGCAGTGGAAGGCCGAGGGTCGCCCGGGCGGCCGCGACGAGCTGCTGCTGCGGCTGGCCAGGACCGGCGGGGTGTACGTCCCGCGCTTCTACGACGTGGAGTACCTGCCCGACGGCCGGATCTCCCGGGTCGTGCCGAACCGCTCCGGCGTGCCGTGGCGGGTGTCCAAGCACACCGTGATGGACCTGGACGAGTGGCCGTACCCCAAGCAGCCGCTGGTCCCGCTCGCCGAGACCGTGCACGAGCGGATGTCGGTGGAGATCTTCCGCGGCTGCACCCGCGGCTGCCGCTTCTGCCAGGCCGGCATGATCACCCGCCCGGTGCGCGAGCGCTCCATCACCGGCATCGGCGACATGGTCGAGAAGGGGCTGAAGGCGACCGGCTTCGAGGAGGTCGGCCTGCTGTCGCTCTCCTCCGCCGACCACACCGAGATCGCCGACGTCGCGAAGGGCCTCGCCGACCGGTACGAGCAGGACAAGGTCGGGCTGTCGCTGCCCTCCACCCGGGTCGACGCGTTCAACATCGACCTCGCCAACGAGCTGACCCGCAACGGCCGCCGCTCGGGCCTCACCTTCGCGCCGGAGGGCGGCTCCGAGCGCATCCGCAAGGTGATCAACAAGATGGTGTCGGAGGAGGACCTGATCCGCACCGTCGCCACCGCGTACGGCAACGGCTGGCGCCAGGTGAAGCTGTACTTCATGTGCGGGCTGCCCACCGAGACCGACGAGGACGTCCTGCAGATCGCGGACATGGCGCGGAAGGTCATCGCCAAGGGCCGCGAGGTGACCGGGCAGAACGACATCCGCTGCACCGTGTCCATCGGCGGGTTCGTGCCCAAGCCGCACACCCCCTTCCAGTGGGCGCCGCAGCTCGGCGTCGAGGAGACCGACGCGCGGCTGGCCAAGCTGCGCGACGCCATCCGGGGCGACCGCAAGTACAGCCGCAACATCGGTTTCCGCTACCACGACGGCAAGCCCGGGATCATCGAGGGACTGCTCTCCCGCGGTGACCGCCGGGTCGGCGCCGTCATCCGCGCGGTGTACGCCGACGGCGGCCGGTTCGACGGCTGGCGCGAGCACTTCTCCTACGACCGCTGGCTGCGCGCCTGCGACGCGGCCCTGCCGGCGTACGACCTCGACCTCGCCTGGTACACCACCCGCGAGCGCACCGCCGAGGAGGTCCTGCCCTGGGACCACCTCGACTCCGGTCTCGACAAGGACTGGCTGTGGGAGGACTGGCAGGACGCCCTCGACGAGACCGAGGTGGACGACTGCCGCTGGACCCCGTGCTTCGACTGCGGCGTCTGCCCCCAGCTCGACCTCGACATCCAGATCGGCCCCACCGGCAAGAAGCTCCTCCCCCTGACGGTCACCAACTCCTCTGGTCCCAGCGCCTCCTGACCCGGGGGCCGGCCCGCGCGCTCCGAGCCGGAGTGCCGCGGGTCGGCGACCGCGGGATTCGGCCAATCGGTGCCATCGTTGTCATGGTGGTGGACATGTCAATGGGCGCCGTGCTCTCATGCGTGCTGAGTGCTCCGTTTCCATCGTTGTAAGACGGACGGGTCCGAGGAGGCGTCATGCGTAGGGTGCCGGGGACGCGCAGGGGGGCGGGGCCGCTGCTGGTGGCGCTGCTGCTCGCGGTGGCGGCGCTGCTCCAGGGGGTCGGAGCGGCTGGTGCGAGTGCGGTGTCGGCGGCCGACTCCACCCAGGTGTGCGCGCTGTACTGCGACACCCTGGACCCCTCGCGGGCCGCTCAGGAGACCTTCCCGGTGCCGGACCTCACCCTCAACGGCAGGGTGGTGCGGCTGCACGTGGACGACACCGACGGCATGGCGTGGGCGAGCATCGACGGCGGCCAGACCGGTGACTCGGTGTGGCTGGATCGCTCCTGGGACGGCGGCGCCACGTGGGACGGGCTGCTCGGCGAGGCGTCCATCCCCTCGACGTGGACCGGCACCCGCACGCTGATGTACAACCTCTACGACCCGACCGGCCACCGCCGCGCGGTACTGCGCGCCTGCGGCGACGCGCAGGGCGTCGGCTGCACCTCCTGGGCGCACCTGGACGTGTGCGCGGCCGCCTGCGACGGCGCGGGCAGCGCACCCGGCGACACCCAGCCGGTCCCCGCCACGACGCTCAGCGGCCGTACCATCGCGCTGCACATGGACAGTTCGGGCATGGCCTGGGGCACCATCTCCGGCGGCACCGCGGGCGACGAGATCTGGCTCGACCGGTCCTGGGACCAGGGCGCGAGCTGGCCGGACGGCTCCTCCAAGGGCCGTACCAGCACACCGTCGGGCGCCACCGGCACCGCCACGGCGCGCTTCAACACCAGTGACCCGTTGGGGCGGTTGTACGGCGGCGCGGTGCGCGCGTGCGGCCGCGCGGTCGAGGGCGAGAACGGCAGCTGCACGGCCTGGGCGCGCCCGGTGCTGTCCAAAGCGTCGGCCGCCGCGGACGCGCTGATGTACTCCTACGACCCGAACACCGCCTACTGGCCGTCGAGTTGGTGGAACTCGGCGGTCGCGCTGAGCACCGTCATCGACTACATGCGGCAGACCGGCGACACCCGCTACCTGTGGATCGTGCAGCGCACCTTCCAGATCGACAAGGCGTCCTTCCCCGCCGGGGCCCGCAGTTCGGACCCGATCGACGGCGACTTCATCAGCCGCGCCACCGACGACTCCGAGTGGTGGGCGCTGGCCTGGGTGGACGCCTACGACCTCACCGGCGACCGGACGTACCTCGACGAGGCGGTCACCATCGCGAACTACGTCAACGGGCTGTGGGACACCAGTAGTTGCGGTGGCGGGGTGTGGTGGGACCGGGAGCGCACCTACAAGAACGCGGTGACCAACGGGCTGTACGTCCGGCTCACCGCCGAACTGCACGACCGCATCCCGGGCGACACCACGTGGCTGGGCCGGGCCACCACCTCCTGGCAGTGGTTCCAGGACAGCGGTCTGATCAACTCCTCCGGCCTGGTCAACGACGGCATCACCAGCGGCTGCGCGAACAACGGGCAGACCGTGTGGTCCTACAACCAGGGGCTGGCCATCGGCGCGGCCGTGGAGATGTACCGCGCCACTGGCGACGCCGCCGACCTCACCACCGCCCGCCGGCTGGCCGACGCCGCCGTGGCCTCGCCCGCGCTGGTCAGCGGCGGTGTGCTCACCGAGTCCTGTGACGCCGGCACGCCCTCCTGCGACGACAACGCCAAGCAGTTCAAGGGCGTCTTCATGCGCTATCTCCAGGACCTGGACTCCGTCACCGGCAACGCCTACGGCTCCTTCGCCGACCAGCAGGCCGACTCGCTGTGGTCCACCGCGCGTGACGGGCTCAACCGCGTGACCGAGGACTGGTCCGGCGGCGGCACCGCGGACTGGCGTACGGAGGCGTCCGCGCTGAGCGCGTTGCTGGCGGCGCCCTGAGCGCACGAGCGCACGAGCACACGAGCACACCGCGGTGCGGGCCCGAGTGGCGGGCCCGCACCGTGCCGGGAACTGCCGGGGCCGTCAGCCGTGCGGTCAGCCGTGCGGGGTGAGCCCGCGGACGCCGTCGGTGGAGGGCGCCTCGGCCAGGTGGGCGCCCTCGGCGGACGGCTCGTCCGCCACGTGGGCACCGTCCGCCGGGCGGCCGTCCGTGCCGGCGCCGTCCGTCGCGGCTTCGTCCGCGAGCCGTGTGAGCGTCGAACCTGTCGTCGGGGCCTGCCCGTCCTTGTCGCTGAGCCGGTCGAAGAAGCGCAGCAGCTCCACCGGGAACGGCATCACGAGGGTGCTGTTCTTCTCCGAGGACACGTCCACCACGGTCTGGAGCAGGCGCAGTTGGAGGGCGCCGGGGGTGTCGGCCATGGTCGCCGCGGCGTCGGTGAGGCGCTGCGACGCCTGGAACTCGCCGTCGGCGGCGATGACACGGGCACGCCGTTCACGTTCGGCCTCGGCCTGCTTGGACATCGACCGCATCATCGACTCGGGCAGCGCGATGTCCTTGATCTCGACCCGCTCGATCCGCAGCCCCCAGGGCCCCTCGGTCGGGGCGTCCATCACGTTCTTCAGCTCGGCGTTGACCTGGACGCGGTCGGAGAGCAGCGTGTCGAGGTCCGCGCGGCCGATCACCGACCGCAGCGAGGTCTGCGCGATCTGCGAGACCGCGGCGGGGTAGTTGGTCACGTTGACCAGTGCCTTGACCGGGTCGACCACGCGGAAGTAGACCACCGCGTCCACGGTCAGCGTCACGTTGTCCGCGGTGATCGCGCCCTGCGGTGACACGCCGAACACCTCGGTCTGGATGGACACCTTCCGCATCCGGTCGCCGATCGGCCGGATCAGCCGCAGGCCCGGCTCGCGGATCTCCGGCAGCAGCCGGCCGAACCGGAACACCACGCCTTTCTCGTACTGCTGCACGTTGCGGACGCTCAGCGCCAGCAGCATCAGGACGATGACGGCGATGACGATCAACGCCGTGACCAGGGCGACCATGGCAGTCACATCCTCGATGGGTCGAGACGACCACCGAAAGCGGCAGCAATCATGTCATATGTGCACGAAATACCCTCGGCACGTTCGACTTTACTCCTCGCGAGGGCGCCGCGACCGGCCCGTTCAGCGCGCGGGTGCGGCCCCGGGCGGGGACTCGGCCATCAGCCGGCGGGCCTCGTCGGGAGCCGTGCCCGGCGGGACGACCAGCAGGTCGCAGCGGCCCACGCCGTAGGAGACCAGCCGGATGGTGTGGCGGTCGGGGTCGGCCGGAGAGCGGGTGATGTGCACGGTCCGGCCGTCGGGCAGTTCCAGGGACTCGGGCCGGTGGCGCCACATCGAGCGGCTGACCGTGACGCGCCCGATGCCGGGCCAGCGTTCCTCCAGCGCGGCCAGCAGGCCGGGCAGGCAGTCGCCGAGGTCGTGCGAGCGCGGCCACCAGACGCCGTCGAGCCGCTGCGGCCCGGCGGCCGACCCGGTCAGCGCGAGGCGGACGGGCTCTTCCGCCGGGGGGTCGCGTGGCGGGTTCGAGTAGGTCACGTCCGCGCCGGGGCGGGGAAGGGCGCGGCCTGTGGTCATGTCACGCTCCAGGTTCGTGGTCGCGCCGGACCGGGAAGGGGCCGGCGGGCACCGCGTCCGGGGAGGCGGACGGCGGCAGGTCGTGGGGCGGCGGGAGGCCGTCGTCGCCGGGGCGCTCCTCGGGGGGTTCCCGCCAGGGGAAGTCGGCGGCGGGCTGGACCTCGGCGCCTTCCTCGGCGCCGGCCGGCGGGCCGTCCTCGATGCGCGGTGCGGGACCGCCGTCGCGCTGCTCGCCCGCCTGTCTGCGGAGCACCCACACGCCCGCGACGGCCACGACCGCGATCACTGCGAGGGCTATGGCGATGGTCATCGGTGATTCACCTCGCCGCGCGGTGCCCGTACGACGACGGCGGACCGCGCTCGACCGTTCCGACGGCGGCGCCGGCGCGAGTGCCCGCGCACGAAATGCCTCCGGTACTCCCACGGTACCCCGCACGGGACCGATAAGTTCTGGCCATGGCTTACGACAGACCGCGGCCGCCGGGCGGGCCACGGGCTCCGCAGGGCCCCCAGGGGCAGGGCGACGGCTGCGTCGCCGCCGTCGTCCGGATACCCGTGCGCGTCGTCGCGTTCGTCGTCGTGCTGCCGCTGAAACTGCTGTGGGACGCGCTGGCCTGGGTGTGCCGGGCGCTGTGGCAGTACGTCCTGTACCCGCCGCTGCGCGCGTTCGGCCTGCTGCTCTCCGCGATCTGGCGCCGTGTCCTGGTGCCGGTCGGCCGGGTGCTGATCGTGATCCCCGCCGTGTGGCTGTGGACCTACGTGCTGTTCCCGGTGCTGCGGGCGATCGGCCTGGCCGTGTCGTTCGTGGTGCGCTGGGTGCTGGTCCTGCCGGTGGTGGCGCTGTGGCGCTACGGGCTGCGGTGGGTCGTGATCGGCCTGGCCTGGCTGCTGGAGCACCTCCTTGTGGTGCCGCTGGTCTTCCTGTGGCAGAAGGCGCTGGTGCCGGTCGGGCGGGAGATCGGTGCGGCGATCGCGGCCGCCTGGCAGGCGGGGGCGTATGTGGCCCGGCTGATCGGCCGCGGCATCGGCTGGTTCTTCCGGGTGCTGGTCTTCCTGCCGGTGGTCGCGCTGTGGCGCTACGGGCTGCGGTGGGTCGTGATCGGCCTGGCCTGGCTGCTGGAGCACCTCCTTGTGGTGCCGCTGGTCTTCCTGTGGCAGAAG